>CACLAY010000001.1 GCA_902604975.1 uncultured Pelagibacteraceae bacterium
TTATTCAACTCTTCTCTAAAATCGTGATTAAGGTCATTTGCTTCGTAATGAAACCATACAACTCTTTCAACTATTTTTATTTCCTTTAAGTATTCTCTTAAAGTTGCATATTGAGTTAATGGAGCATTACCTGCCTGGCCTAAATTAATAATTGACTTAGTATTTACTTTTGATCTTAATACTCCACCTATATCATTTGGTGGGTTGACGCAGGACCCATGAACAAAGGAATTTCCAACTATAACTGCAAATGCTTCCTCTTTATTCCATTCATTATCAGGATTGTTAAAACCAAATTTGTCTGATTTATAAATAGAGTAGTAGCCAGATTCATTGCAAAGTATTGTTCTAATTTTAGATATTCCAGATAATGGGATCAATTTTAAATTATTGTCTTTTCTAAGGTTGTATGGGGTTATAGAAACTGTAATTTTTTCATTTTCTTTTAATTCGCTATAAATCTCTAGTTTTGACCGAGTATCAAATTTTAAGTTATAAATTTTTTCATATTCTTTAATTTTTTCTTCATCCAAACCAGAACCTAATTTATTCAAGATAATATAAGCTTGGAATGAATACAGACTAATTCCAATCGTTAACGAGATAATTATTGTGTAAATCTTAATTAAATTTTTAAAGAAAATATTTGAAAGATAAAATATAAATAAAATAAAGCTAGAATAGAAATATAACTTTAAATAATCATAACTGTTATCAACAAGTATTTTATAAACAATATACGAAAATACTAAAAAACTAAGAAGTAAAAAAATATATGAAAAAAAATTGATAAATAAATTTCTTTTATACATATTTGAATTTATCAATTTTATTGTTCATTTTATTAATTTACAAATATTAAATTATGTTTTGATAATTAATTTTTTTTAACAGTTTCCATCCAGTTTTTTTTAACTTTGAGTTATTTCCAATTAAGCTTTTTTGATAACTATCAATAAAATGTAAGTTTTTTTTATATTTGATATTTATTTTTTTTATTATTTTTTTTAATTCTAAACCATTCCCTGAACAAATATTATAATCACCTTTTAATTTATTACTTATCATATGGTCTATTGCGCTACATATATCTTTAATATCAATAAAATCTCTATGTGTATCAACATCTTTAAAAATTAGTTTTTTTCTTTTTAATTTCATTTGATTCAATACATCATTTAAAAAAAATCCGTTTTTATTACTTTTATAATAATAATTGAATATTCTACCTATTCCTATTCTAAAAAAAAATTTTTTGTTTTTAAATTCATTTTCCATTTTCAATTTTGTAAAACCATAAAAGTTAGTTGGTTTTTTTTTGGAGTTTTCTTTTAATTTTTTTTTTGCAAAAGCAAAGACATGAGAAGTTGACAGTAGCAATAAATATTTAAATTCTTCAAAGCGTTGATTATTAATAATATTTGTAATATTTTTAACACTTTCATAATTTGTTTTAAGAGCAAGTTTTTTATTTTTTAAACATTTTTCTTTTGAGACGATTGCTGCAAAATTTATTAAAATATTTATTTTATAATTTTTTTTTAACCATTTTCTTATTCTGTTATGATTATTTATGTTCCCTTCATATTTATAAAATTTATATTTATTTTTATAAATATTTACAAAATTTTTACAGATCACACTATTAGGACCAGTTAAACCAACTTTTATTTTAATTTGCTGCTTTTTCAAAAGCTTTTTCAATCTTATTTAAAGTTCTTTTACTGATTTTGTTAGTTGGGAGTCCAATAAAAAAACTTTTTTTATAAACAAAATCTGACTCAGGAAATTTTTGGTTTGTTGCTAAATTATATTTTTTTGCAGCTGGTTGGTTTGCGAAGTTACCACTTATGATTGGTCTTGTTTCAATACCACTTTTTTCTAGAATATTTATTACTTTTTCTTTATTTAATTTTTTATGAATTTTTATAGAAAGTCCAAACCATGATGCTGTTACATATTTACTAGCTCCATAAAAATCAAATTTGTTCATTAAATTCTTATTTTTTTTTATTTTATTGATTATTTTTTTTCTGTTTTGGTCTCTCGATTTAATCATTAAGTTTAGTCTTTTAAATTGATTTAATCCTATTGCAGCACTTACTTCTGTAGGTCTTACATTATATCCAGAATTAAAAAAAATAAATTTTTTATCTAAAAATTTATTAGATTTATATTTTTTTTCAAAGGATGTACCTCTTGACCATCCGTGAGATCTCAAAGACTTGATTATATCGTAGTCTTCTTTTTTTTTACAACAGACCATCCCTCCCTCACCTGATGAAATTTGATGAGATGAATAAAATGAAAAAGTTGAAAAGTCTCCAAATGTACCAAAATATTTATTTCTATATTTTGATCCAAGTGATTCACAACTATCTTCTATAATAATTAATTTATATTTTTTTTTTATTTTTTTTATTTTATCCATACTGCAGGAGTTACCAAGAACATGCACTAAAAGAATAGCTTTTGTTTTCTTTGTAATTTTTGCTTCTATTTGTTTTTCATCAATGTTCAAAGTTATAGGATTAATATCAACAAAAACAGGTTTAAGGTTTGCTTGAATTATTGGCCATAATGATGTGGACCAACACAATGTTGGAAGTATAACTTCATCTCCTGGCTTTAATCTGTTCTTTCTATAAGGGTTTATTAAACATTGTAAAGCAAGTAAATTAGCTGAAGAGCCAGAGTTAACCATCAAAGAATAATTTGTTTTTAATTTTTTTGAAAACAGTCTTTCAAATTTACTTGTTGTTTTAGACATTGTAAGCTGTCTGGAGTTTAAAATATTTTTGGCTTCTTTGATGTCAGAGTCAGAATAAGGATCCTTTACAAGAGGATAAAAAAAATTATTCATATAATTTAGCTTCCGATTCAATCATATCATCTATTAATTGATTTATGCTAAAAGTTGGTTTCCACTTAAGAAGTTTTTTTGCTTTGTTATAGTTTCCTTTTAAGAATTCAACTTCCCCAGCCCTGAAATATTTTTTATCTACTTTAATAAGCACTTTTTTATTTGAAATGTCTATTCCTACTTCTTTAATTCCTTTATTTATCCATTTTATTTTAATTCCTAATTTTTCTGCAGTTATTGTCACAAATTTTTTTACAGACATAATATGGTTTGTTGCAACTACCCAATCATCTGGTTTTTTGTATTGAAGAATTTTCCACATTGAGCCTACATAGTCTTCAGCATGCCCCCAATCTCTAATAGCATACAAATTACCAAGTGATAATACTTTTTGTTTATTTAATTTAATCCTCACTAATGCTTGAACAATTTTTTTTGTTACAAATGTTGGACCTCTTCTAGGTGACTCATGGTTAAATAATATTCCATTGCTTGCAAATATTCCATATGCTTCACGATAAAATACGGTAGTATGATAGGCAAATACTTTTGATACACCATAAATTGACATTGGATTAAATTTAGTGTTTTCGTTTTGAGATTTATTTTTTGGTTGTTTGCCAAACATTTCAGAACTGGAGGCTTGATAATATTTGGTTTTTTTTAGATTTAAAAATCTTATAGCTTCTAGAATCCTGAGAGCTCCTAATGCAGTAGAATTAGCTGTATACTCTGGAATATCAAATGATACTTTTACATGACTTTGCGCAGCTAAATTATAAATTTCATCAGGTTTTATTGAATTAATTAAGTTTATGGTACTTGAACTATCTGTAACATCACCATAATGAATATAAAAATTTTTATTTGTAAAATTAATACTATCATGAAGATGATCTATTCTTTGTGTATTAGCGCTTGAAGATCTTCTTTTTACTCCATGAATTACATAATTTTTTTTTAACAAAAATTCAGCAAGATAAGAACCATCTTGACCAGTTATACCAAAAATTAAAGCTATTTTTTTTTTTTTCATTTAAGTTTTTTTAAGATATTTAATTTTATGAAAATTAAATGCAATTGAAAATATACCTAATAATGAATTAATTATTTCGCTGAAGTTTGTATTACTTTTGCCTCTTATTCTATTCCTAAAAACTATCATAAATTCATTAATAATCATTCTATTTTGTATAAATAAAGAAAGAGTTTCAATTAGATAAATATAACCTTTATTATCTGGTTTTTTTAACAACATGAGATTTACAGCCTTTATATTATAAAACCTAAAACCATTGGTATAGTCATTAATTTTATTTGAAATTAGAAGCTTTGCTAAAATATTAGCTAATCTACTAAAAATCCTTCTTTGGATTGGCCAATTAATTATTAAACCTTTGGGATACCTTGATCCTAATAAAATATCTGATTTATTTTTATTTAAATTAAAAATTTTAATACCTTTTTTTAAGTCAGTAATTGAATGAGAAAAATCTGAGTCCATTTCTATGAATAAAGAAATATCTAATTTTTTTAATTTATTAAAACCATCCCAAACAGCAGAACCTCTTCCGTTCTTTTTTTTTCTTTTAATTACGAAAATTTTATTATTTATGTATTTTTTAAAATATTTAATTACAATATTAGATGTATTATCGGGGCTATTATCATCGACTATACAAATTAATATATTTTTTATCTTTAATATTTTTTCAATAAGTTGAATAATATTTTTTTTTTCATTATAAGTTGGTATGCATACTCCAATTTTAGTATTTTTCATTTGACTATAGTATACAATTAATAAATTAATTTTTTAATGTTTATGATAGGACAAATTAATTTTTTATTTAAATATTGCAAAGAGTATTTCTTATTACAATATTTTTTATTTTTTTTCATTATTATCTTTCCTCAAATTATTTTTTATCAGGATTTATGGGATGGAACAATTTATAATTATGCTCAAGAAATTAATGAATTCGATGGAGCAAGACTTCAATTATATGAGCATGGATGGGTTTTAAATTATTGGTTTATTTTTTTAATAATTAAAATATCAAATTTATTAAACTTTGAATATTATTTCTCATATCTATTAATCTTGAGTTTAATATTTTTTTTCTACCTTAAAGAAGTTAAGAAATTTCTAATTAAATTTATATTTAAGGATGATGAAAGTATCTTTAAAGTACTTTTCTTAATTGCAGCTTTTTCAATACATTCTCATTATTACTCAAGTATTATGTTGTGGCATTTATTTTGTCAGTTCTCAATTTTATTTGGAATAAGATATTTTTTTTCGAAACAAAACTACAAAATATTAATTTCATTATTTTTTTTATTAATTTCATTCAGTTTTAAATCGACACTATTATACATTATAGTTTTAGGATTATTTTACCAAAAAAATAACATTTATAATTTAAAATATTTATTTTTAATTTTTTTAGGTATTATAGTTTTTATTTTTTTTCATTTTTATCTTAAAAATTTTGGAAGAGCTGAAAACTATGCTCAATTACTCAATTTATTTGATTTAAACAATTTAATAGTCATTTTAAGAACATTTTTAACCTATCTTACTTTTTTAATTCCTCTATCTTTATTACTATTTTTTTATTTTATAAAATTTATTTTTGAAAAAAAAAAAATTAAAATTAAAAAAATTTTTGATTTTTTGTTACTATACAGAAATATTATTCTTTTATTATTTTCAGCAATAATTCCTTATATCGCCATTGGAAGAGGTCATGTGATCTGGGACGTAGAAGATTGGTCAGGCAGAAACGCTATACTTTTGGTTTTACCACTATCAATAATTTCAGTTGTCATTATTAATACACTTAAAGATATAAAGTTTATTTCAAAAAAAATATCAATTTATAGTTTTATTTTTTTGATGATAATTAACCTTTCATTTTTATCAAAAGGTGTAATTTTTAAAATTAATAGAATTATTTATCAAACTGAATTAAGTAACAAAATTATAGAATATAAAGAAATTTTAATAAACAGAAAAGGAGTTTTGGTTATTGTAGACAAGTATAATATTAAACCAATATTTAGAATAAATGAAATTAACTACCTTTTATATAAGTCTATCGGTAAAAATAATTTATGGGCAATTTTTCAAAATGAATTTAATGATAGTAAAATAAATTATCCAAAAGATAAAAAATACATGAATATTTATATATCAAATTTTTATTCGAAAAAGGAATTAAGTGATCAATGTTTAATGGTAATATATTTTACATCAAATGGATTTGATAGTTTAAAAGATAAAATTTTAAATATTTTAGGTGTTAACAATTACAATATAAAATTAAATTATTTTAAAAAAAAAAATTGTGGTAAAAATTAAGTACTAAACTATTGCATTAAAAATTTTATTGAAGAGATTTTATTTTAAAATGTGATTAAGAGTTTTTATTAATATAGGTTCAGTAAAAGATTTACTATTACCAATATTTTCAACGTTAAAAGCAGCTGCTAAGGAAGATATAAACATAGACAAATCTAAATCTTTCTTACCTGCCAACATATAAGATATTATCGTAAAAAAAGTATCTCCAGCTCCAACTTTATCAACTGCTTTTAAAGCAAAAGCATCTGAATAAAAAAAACTTTTTTTATAACAAAGAACAGCTCCCTTGGTGCCTCTTGTAACTATTAAAAATTTAACCTTGATCCTTTTTTTTAGCTTTATCATGAGAGTTTCAATTTTACTATTTTGATTTCTCATTTCAGATCTCATCTCAGACTCATTGATTACTAAAGATGATGCATTTATGTACTTATTAAGATCATGGCCAACTTTATTAATTGAATTTAGCTGAAAATTTACAGACGAGAATTTTGAAATTTTACATATTTTTTTAGCTGTATCGTTATCTAAAAATCCGTGTCCAAAATCTGATACGATCACTAAATCATATTTCTTTAGATTTTTTAAGTGTAACAACAACTTTGACTGGTTTTCATTTTCTAACTTTTCATCATTATATTTATATATTCCCAATGTTTTATTATTAGATAATTTATCAATAATTCTTCTTTTTACAATTGTAGGTGAATTTTTTTTATAAATAAATTTTAGCTTAACTTTGTTATTAAACTCTTTTCTAATAAATTTTTCATAATCACCATTTTTTCCAAGAAGTGTTAGTAATTCAATTTTATTTGAAAAACTCATTAAATTTTTTGCTATTGCACCTGCACCACCAATATATTTTTCTACATAAAGATCTTTATAAACTAAAATTGGATCTTTATTAGATTTACCAACAGCGTGACAGAAATTATATTCATCAATAATCATTTCACCAATAATTAATATTTTCAATTTTTTTAATTTTTTCATCTCTTTTTTAATTTTTTCTAAATTGTAAAATTTTTTTATATTATCGATATTTTTTTTTTGAGTATCAGAATACAAATTAAAATTTTGATTAATTAAATTACTAGAACTAAAGGTTTCAGATTTAGAAATAAACAATTTTCCACCATTTTTTTTTACTGCTCGGTTTTCAATTTTAATGTTGTTGGTAATATCATTTTTGAAAAATTTATAGTCTGGACCTTTACAATAAAAATTTGGTTTTATTATATTTATAACTTTTATTGGTGTTGTATTTTCACTTAAACAAACATAGTCTACGTCTTGTAATGCTGATACAGCATGTAATCTACTCTTTTGGTTAAAATATGGTCTACCAGGTCCCTTGTTAATAAAAGCGTCTGCGGTTAGAGATACTATCAAAATGTCTGATAGCGACTTAGCCTCCTCGAAATGTTTGATATGACCAAGATGTAGTAAATCAAAAACACCATGACAATGCGAAATTAATTTATTTTTTTTTTTAAGTTCTAAAACTTTTACTTTTAATTCAGTTTCAGTTAATATTTTATTATTTAACATTTCTATTTTAAATACTTAAACCAATCTTCTGTGGCTTTTTCAATTTTTTTTGGTGTCCAAATAGGCGCTTTTTTCCAATAATTAATATCCTTTAACAGAAATTTTATGCCCTTTTTAATCGGTATTTTGGGTTTCCAGTTAAGTTCTTTTTTAATTTTTGTGATGTCGGCAAATGTGGTATCAGGCTCTCCTGGCCTTTTAGGAATATGAATTTTATTTTTTCCGCCTAATAATTTAATAATTCTATTTACTGAAATTGTTTTTCCACTACCAACATTATATATTTTTATTGAAGATTTGACCCTTGAAGCTTTTATAAATGCATTTACAACATCGGAAACATAAGTGAAATCTCTAGTTTGATTTCCGTTTCCTACGATAGTATATGGTTTATTATATAGTTTTTGAGCTAAAAATACTCCAAACATTGCTCCATAAGTTCCAGAAGTTCTTGACCTTGTTCCATAAACATTAAATAATCTTAGCGAGACTGTTTTAATTCTAAACAGTTTACCCCAATGAAGACATATATTTTCTCCCATATATTTTGTTAATGCATAAGGATAAAGTGTGTTTATTTTTTCACCTTCACTTGTGGGATATTTTTTTGGAATACCATAACATGATGATGAAGCTGCATAAATTAATTTCTTAATATTGAATTTTCTACAAGCTTGAACCACATTTAAAGACCCTTCAACATTTGATTTAAAATATCTTTCAGGAAAGTTAATACTTGGGACAATATCAGCAAGAGCTGCGAGATGATATACACAGTCTATATTTCTAAAATAATTAGTCCAACTTCCTTTTTTTGAAATATCAGTATTTATAAATTTTATTTTTTTTTTATTTTTTATTGAGCTTAAATTTGTCAATCGGCCAGTACTTAAGTTGTCTAGTATAGTAACATTATGCCCAGTATTTATTAATTTTTCTGTCAAATGGCTACCAATAAATCCAGCTCCTCCTGTAATAAGATAATTCATGTTAATATAATTTACTTTTCATGATTGTAAGATCTTTTAATCATTTTTGTTATAATATTAATCTCACCAAATTGATCTACCACCATCTATAACAATATTTTGACCAGTCATATAACTAGAAGCATTACTACATAAAAACTGAACAGCAGATTTATATTCATTATTGTTTGCTAAACGCTTAAGCGGGATTAACCTATTTATTTTTTTTATAAATTCAATATTTTGATTATTAAGAATCCCTCCTGGAGAAAGTGAATTACATCTTATTTTTCTATCTGCCCAATAAGTTGATACATATCTTGTTAAACCAGTTATGCTAGTTTTAATAACTGAATAAGTTACAGGTTTGTAATATTGGTTATTTTTATTTTTTTTAATATAAATTCTTTGATCTGGAGAGATAACAGAAAGATCAGAAGAAACATTTAAAATTACGCCACTTTTTCTTTTTGCCATATCTGATCCAAAGTATTTGATACAAATAAAATAGCCTGTCAACCCAACTCTTAATTCATTATTCCACTCTCCAAGACTAAAGTTTTCAATCATATTTTTTTTATAATTTTTATTTGGTTGAGGGTTTAGAGCTGCATTATTAATTAAAATCTCTACAAGTATTTTTTTTTTTTTTAATAAATTAATTGTACTTTTAACTGAACTTTCAGATGATACATCCATTTTAGATATGAAGATTCTGCTTTTCTGAAAATCTTTTGATAATTTTTTTCTTAAGTCATATAACCTAGAATATCTAATATCTGTTAAAATCACAGATCCATTTATTTCAAGTATTGCCCTAGCATGTTGTTCACCTAAAAGGCCAGCTGCACCAGTTATTAAGGTATATTTTTTTTCTAAATCAAAATTTTTTAAATTTAATTTATTCGTCATTAATGTTATTTGTAATATTTAATACTTTAAAAATGATTATATTAATACCTATAAAAAAAAATTCAAAAAGGCTAAAAAATAAAAATTTTTTATTATTAAAAAAAAAGCCTTTATTTAGATGGACAGTAGATTTTGCAAAAAAATACTTTAAAAAACACCAGATACTAATATCTACTGATTGTAAGAAAACAGCATCTAAACTTAAAAGTGAGGGATTTCAAGTTCCTTTTATTCGCCCTTATTATTTAGCTAAACAAACGTCATCAATGTTTGGTGTTGCAAAACATGCAATAAATACTTTTGAAAAAAAGTTAAAAAAGAAAGTTAATAAAATTTTGTTATTCCAGCCAACATCTCCATTTAGATCTATAACAGATATAAAAAAAGGTATTCAACTATATGATAAAAATCATCTTCCAACTATTTCTGTAAGTAAATTACATGTTAAAAGTGATAAATTGTATCATTTGAAAAAAAAAAATATTATTTCAAAAATAGATTATAAAAAAAGAACAAGTTTCATACCAAATGGATCTTTTTATATTTTATCAAAAAAAGACTTATTCAAAAAAAAACAATTTTATTTTAATGAAATGAATTTTGTAGAAATTAAAAGTCTTAAAAATAAGATTGATATTGATTATTTAGAGGATTTAAAAATAGCAAGAAAAATTTAATTTAGTTACCATTTTTTTCCAATTTTTTTATCAATTTTAAGACTAATAAAGTTTGGTCCTCTATTTTTGTATGAACTAATTACATTTCTATTTGTATCAATGCTATTTTTAGGAAAATAAGATTTAATATTTTTAAATAATGACATTAATTTTTTTGCATCTTTTTCGGCATGTGTTGGTCCTAAATTTGGATAATCTGCAAAGCCAACCAATTTAACATTAGCTTTTTGCTGATCAATGTCTAACTTAATTTGTTCAAATGGCCTTTCAATTAAAAATGGAGTTATAGTGTAAACCCAAGGTTTAAATCCCTGTAAAGCCAATCCAGATGAAAATCCAATTAAGCTTTGTTCACAAATACCTAAATTTATAAATCTATCAGGGTGATTATTTCTAAAATCATCAAAGATACCATATCCAATATCACCTACTATCAAGATAATTTTTTTATCTTTTTTTGCTAATTTATCAATCAGTTTGCCAAATATTCTTCTCATTAAGCTATTCCTAGTGCCTTCTTTCCTACCAAAATCTCATTTCCTTTTAACTGTCTTGCGTGCCATACTGGATCATTTTCAAAGGATTTGATTCCCTTTCCTTTAATTGTATTAAATATAATCACAGTTGGCTTTTGAGAGTTTTGTTTTTTTTTTAAAGCTTTAAGTATTTGAGTAAATGAATGTCCGTCTTTTACATTAATACAATTGCAATTAAAAGATTCAATTTTTTTTTTTAAATTACTTAAAGGCAATCCATCTTTCAATTTAGTAAGGGCTTGTATTTTATTATAGTCAATTAAAATAACTAAATTTTTTAATTTATGTTTTGATGCTATCAATAAAGACTCCCAAGTAGTACCTTCTTGGCACTCACCATCACTTATTAAAACATAGACCTTACCAGTATCTTTTTTTTTTAACTTTGCAAAAGCCATACCGGTTGCTATGGGTAAACCATGTCCCAAACTTCCTGTGGTACAATTAATGCCATTTTTTCGATCTATTTCTAAATGTGTTTTTAATTTAGTTTTAAATCCTTTCTCATTCAGTATTATACAAAGTGGAAAAGAGGCATGGGACTTGCTTAAAATAAACAAATCTTTTTTTTTTAATATAATTTGATACAAGGAAATTAATATTTCAATCATTGAAAAACTACCCCCTAAATGAGCTTCTCCCCTCTCTATAAACGCTAGAAAGGTTTTTTTCCTTAGGTCTTTAGCTTTTTTTATTAAATTTTTAAAATTCATTTAATTATTTTATAAATTAACAAATAGGTATTTACATGAATATTTAGTTAACATTAACGTAGAAATTTTGTAACTATCATATTATAGTTTCTTCTTCAATTAAATTTAATTAAATGAACAAAATTTTTATAACTGGTGGAGCTGGATACGTAGGTAGTCGATTAGTAGATGACCTGGTATCAAATAATTATAAAGTTACAATTTACGACACACTTTATTATGGTGATCAACACTTAAAGTACTTAGGGGAAAAAATAAATATTGTTAAAGGTGACATAAGAGACATAAATCTTTTATCAAATTCTATAGATGGACATAATATATTTATTCATTTAGCTTGTATATCCAATGACGCAAGTTTTGTGCTTAATGAAGAATTATCAAAAAGTGTCAATTTAGATGCATTTGAACCAATGGTAAAAGCGGCAAAAGAAAAGGGAATAAAAAGATTTATTTACGCTTCAACAAGTTCAGTATATGGCGTGAGTGAAGAAAAAGATGTAAAGGAGGATCATCCTTTAGTTCCTTTAACACTATATAATCAGTTCAAGGGCGAATGTGAACCAATGCTCTTTAATCATACTGATGAAAATTTCATTGGTGTTGTATTTAGACCAGCAACAGTATGTGGCTACTCATCAAGACAAAGATTGGATCTAAGCGTTAATATTTTAACAAATTTTGCAGTAAATAAAAATAAAATAGTTGTATTTGGTGGAAGTCAAATGAGACCAAATTTACATATTCTTGACTATATTAGAGCAGTAAAATTACTGATGTTTGCAGATGAAAAAAAAGTTAGCAACGAAACATTCAATGTTGGTTATCAAAATTTATCAATAAATCAAATTTCAAGTTTAGTTAAAAAAGTAATTGAGAAAGAATTTCCTGAAAAAAGTATTTCGATTAATCACGAGATTTCTAATGATAACCGTTCTTACCATATTAATTCAGATAAAATAAAAGATAAATTGGGATTTATTCCAAAACATACAATAGAAGAGGCTATAGTAGAACTTTGTGATGCATTCAAAAAAGGTAAGTTACCAAACAGCTTTGATGATGACAATTATTTCAATGTAAGAAAAATGCAGAAACTCAAAGTTGAGTAATTACTCAAAATATATGAATTCATATTCTCCTTTTATTTGACTTATTTTAAACAAATATTCCCATTCCTTAGGGGAGAAAAAACTATCGCAAGTTAAAGCCCAGCACTGTAAATTAAAGAGCTCTTTGTTATTCCTGTAACTTTCCACTGCTAAGTAACTTTTTTTTCCAATCCTTTTCAATTCTTTAAGAACACTTAAATTCTCCATTAAATTAAAATTATGTAATGTATTAATAGAGACAACTAAATCAAAATAATTAGAATTATAGGGTAGTCTTGATCTAGCATCAAAAACTTTAATTTTGTCTTTAATTTCTGGTTTTGAGTTTTGAATGGCATATTTTGAAATATCAATTCCATGAATTTCTAAGTCTTTATTCAACTTATAAAGTTCATACAAGAGATAGCCTTTCCCACATCCAATATCTAAAACTCTTTTCTTTTTGCCAGTCAAAAATTTTTTATTAAGGTACTTTGCAATTTTTTCTAATCTTCCAGGTATATATTTATATCCACCATATCCATATTTTCTAGGCCCATCCCAATAATTTCTTGAATAAGCTTTTGCGACCTTCATACACTCAATTTTATCATCCAACATTCTACTTATATAATTTCTCTTAGTTTTTTTATGATTTTGAGTAATTAATTTAATTTTTTTCATAACTAATATTTAAAACATTTAGGTAATGTTTGCTTAATTTTCCATAATATTTCTACGTTTTTAATTTGTGACAAACTTTCAACTTTAATATTTTCTACAGCTGCTAAAAAAATCTTTTTTTTCTTAAGAATTTTCTTAAGCATTTTTTTTCTTTGCTCACTCTCTATGGGTAATTGAAATACGCTATATGCAACTATTCCATCATACTTATTAAGATTAAATATTAATTCTTCAAGAATATGAAAAGAATTTTTCATCGCATACTCTGTACCACTCAAAAGATACTCATAACCTTTTACTTTACAGAAATTACGGAGATATAGATTTTGGACATTTTGTGGAACTCGTTCTTTTAAAAATGGCTTACTTGTTATGTAACCTTTAATTTTTTTCATCCTTTTCAATATTTGGTAATTCATAATTCATACCTATTTCAGACATAGGTCTTAAAGTAATTGGAGAAAAAAATTCTCCAAACTTTTTATCTCCATAAGGTGAAAATATAGATTTGAATCTGCAATTCATCGACCATCTTGTAGATTTTTCTTTATTGACTCTATTTCCATGGGGTAATGATTGATTAAAAATTAAAACCTCACCATATTTAACATTCAACCATTTTACTTTTTTCTCTATAAATTTAAAAAGCTTCTCACTATCCTGTATTTTATTCGTCCTTATTTTATTTATGAGAGAATTGTAATATTTTGGATTTAAAATATACATAGACTTTGTTTTGTAGCAATCAACTAAAGGTAACCAAACAACTATTTCATAAGGAGAGTCACCTGACCACACATCAGAATGTAAAGGTAATAACGAGTCTGAGTCGTTTGGTAATTGTATACTTAAATTTATGTTATTCTGCATTACAAGTTCGTTTCCTACTAATATATCTAAATAATACTTACCTATACTGTAATAATAAGATCTAAAATTATTGTTACTGTTTATATAATTTATTAATTCAAGTCTAAAATTATTAAGTTTATTTTGGTCAATATAATTATGAAATTCGTCAAAAATTGAATTCTTTTTTGATATGTTAATTTTAATTTTTTTTAGTAAAAAATTTTCAAAAATATCTCTAATTTTATTTAGATTTTTAATATCATTAATTTTTTTTATAATATATCCATTTTTGATAAATTCTGAGGATAAAGATTTTTCCTTGTTTGAAAGTAGATTCATTTTTATTTTTTTAAAGAATAAATTATAATTAATTAATCATTTAAATTACACAAATTAAGAAATATATCTATATTTTTATTTAGTTAAATATTTTGTAATTAATCTCTTTGTAAAATTAAAATTTAATTTAGCAGATTTTTTAAAGTTATTATCTCTAGTTGTCTCTAATGTAAAATTATAACTATAATTTATACTGTTTAAACTTTTAAAAATTTTTTTGAAATTGATAATCCCTTTTCCTAGCATAACATTTGTATTATTTTCATTTTTATCCTTAATATGGACATGACTTATATCATTTCCAAAAATTTTTATGTCTTCATATAAATTTCTTTTTAAAGTTGATCTGTTACCAGTATCAAACAGAAATCTAAATCTTTTTGATTTAATAGTTTTTTTTAATACTTTAAAAGTATAAGGACTTATATCACTTTCAATATATATATTAATTTTATCATCATAATTTAAAATTTTTTTAAACTTATTTATGAATTTTTTGTAATTAATATCAGTCATCAAACTTTTACCATACATTGGTAAAAATAAATTTTTGATTTTTACTTCTTTCATTTTTTTTATTAATTTTTCTATATAAAGTATATTTTTATTTTGTAATATTGAATTTGATATTATGTAATTATCGCAGAAAGAATAAATTTTAAGATTATTTTCTTTTGATAATTGTAAATAATTATCTTTTAATTTGTCTTTCCATATGGGATTTTTAATATTGAATTTTTTTTCTGAGAAAAATTCAATAAAATCAAAACCGATTTCGCTAGCTAAAATAAATTCATTTTGGTATTTTTTTGGAAAAAATTGGAGTCTATTCTTTGGTGCATTTGATAGTCTACCTTGAACAATACCTAAAAGTATTTTTTTTTCTTGCATAATTATATCTTGGTAATTAAATAATCTTTATTCTATAATAAAAAATAATAAATATGAATCTTGAATTAAATATACCAGATAAAATTTTTATAGTTGCAGAAATTGGAATTAACCACAATGGCTCAATGAAAATTGCAAAAAAACTTATAGATGCTGCAAAAAATTGTGGATGTGATGCTGTTAAGTTTCAGAAGAGAGATGTTGAAACAGTATATAGTAAAGAAGAACTCGATAAACCTCGTGAAAGCCCTTGGGGCAAAACACAAAGAGATCAGAAAATAGGATTAGAGTTTGGTGAAAAAGAATATGATGAGATCGACGCTTATTGCTCGGAAATAGGTATTGAATGGTTTGCTTCTGCTTGGGATATTAAAAGTTTAGATTTTTTAGCAAAGTATAATTTAAAAAATAACAAAGTCGCCTCAGCTTTAATAACACATGAAAGTTTTTTAGAACACTGTTCCAAACAAAAAATTCATACCTACATATCAACTGGAATGAGTACGATGCAGATAATAGAAAAAGCAGTAAAAATATTCAAAAAAAATGAATGTTCATTTTCTCTAATGCACTCAGTATCTGTTTATCCATGTCCAAATGAAATACTAAATCTAAATAATATTCCCTTATTAAAAAAAAAATTTAATTGTGAAGTTGGTTACAGTGGTCATGAGGCATCTGTAAGTCCCTCAATTATAGCAGCAACATTGGGTGCTAATAGTATTGAAAGACATATCACTTTAGATAGATCAATGTATGGAAGTGATCAATCTGCCTCACTAGAAGAAGCTGGACTACGTAATCTTGTAAATTCTGTAAGAAAAATTAGGGAATGTATTGGTTTGTCTGAAAAGCAATTTCAAGTTGGTGAAAAGGCAGTTGCAAGTAAACTCCGTTACTGGGAAAAATAGTTTGAATAGAATTAAACATTATGCTGTTATACCAGCAAGAAGAGATAGTATCGGAATTCCATTTAAAAATAGAAAATTTTTCGAAAAAAAGTTTAAGTTTGTAAAAAGTATAAATTTTTTTAGCGATATAATTGTTACTACGAACGATAAGTTTATTATAAATAAATGTAAAAAAAAAAAAATTACGTACATTAAAAGACCTGAAAAACTGTCAAAATCAAATATCTCAATAAAATCTGTTTTTATAGATTTAATAAATAGATTTAATTTTACAAAAAAAGATTTTTTATGGTTGTTCTATATACCATTAATGTATAATTCAAAATCAGATATAATTAGTGTAAAAAAAATTATAGATAAAAAATTTCTTAAAAGTGTATGTGGTTTTGTTGATATCAAAACCCACCCATATAATACCTGGAGTATAGAGAAAAATAAAATTAAAAAGTTACATGATAATGATTTTTTTAGAAGACAGGATCTACCTAAATTATATGAACATCATCATCACGTATGTTCTTTTAGAGTAGACACAATTAATAAACTTAATTCAGAATTAATAGGAAAATTTACATACCCAATTTTGTTAAACCCAAAAACACAAAAAAAAATTATTGAATTAGACACTTATACAGATTATAGAAATTATTTATCAAATGAAAAAAAGAAGACTCAATTTAAAAAAATCAGATAAACTTTATAAAAAAGCATTAAAAATTATTCCATATGGATCACAAACCTATAGTAAGGGAGTAAAAGCATTTAGTGATGGGGTTTCACCAAAATTTTTGGCAAAGGGAAAAGGATGTGAAGTTTGGGATGTTGATGGAAATAAATTCATTGACTTTGTGATGGGTAATCAACCTTTAATTTTAGGTTATGCTGATCCAGATGTAAACAAAGCCGTCATAAAACAACTAAGTCTTGGATCTACATTTAGTGTTAGTAATAAATTAGAAATAGATGTTGCAGAACTTTTAGTAAAACATATACCAGGAGCAGAGGGTGCTAGATTTGGAAAACATGGAGCAGATGCCACTTCAATAGCTGTTAGATTATCAAGAGCTATTACTAAAAGAGATCATTTAGCTTTTTGTGGATACCATGGGTGGCATGATTGGTTTGTTGGAACAACAGATTTGAATGGAGGTGTGCCAAAATTTAATGAGCAACTTGCACACTCATTTTCTTATAATGATATTGAAAGTTTAGAAAAAATTTTTAAAAAAAACAAAAATAAAATTGCTTGTGTAATAATGGAACCAATTACAGTTAGTGGACCTAAATCTGGACTTAATGGTTCAACACGATGGAATGATTTTGATAAAAAAAAAAATTTTTTAATTGATGTTAAATCTCTTTGTAAAAAAAATGGAGCCTTACTTGTATTTGATGAAGTTGTGACAGGTTTCAGATATGACATAGGTGGAGCACAAAAAATGTTCGGCGTTACGCCAGATCTAGGTTGTTTTGCTAAAGCTATGTCAAATGGTATTCCAATTTCTGCAATTACTGGTAAAAAAGAATACATAAAATATCTTGAAAAAACATTTTTTTCTTTTACTTACGGCGGAGATTGCGTTGGTTTATCTGCAGCCAAAGCAACGATTAATAAGATTGAAAAAAATAATGTTATTGATCATTTGTATAAAGTTGGAAGTAGACTAAAAAAAGGAATGAATGAATTAATTAAAATTTATAGTTTAGATGAGATGCTTGAATGTTCGGGCTATCCTTGTCGAACTATCATGACTATCAAAAAATTTGGTAAATATAAAAAAACTCTGATTACAAAAAGTTTAATTCAACAAGAACTTATGTTTAGGGGAGTATTGTGGTCTCAATACCACTCTATGTGTTATTCACATAAAAACTCTCATATTGATAAATCTTTAAATGCTTTTGAAGACGCTTTTAAAAAGCTAAGAAACATTGTTAAAAATAAAAAGAATATTGAAAATAACTTACTTGGAAAACCATGTGAAACGGTATTTACTAGAGTTGCAGATTTTCAATCGGTGGCGACAAGTCAAAAAAATTAATTAAAATAGAAATTTTTGTGTTTATTAAGAAAATAAGGTGAAATCAAAGGTTTAAATTCGTTTTGATCGGACATTATTACTCCAGTTAATGGGTCTTTTTCTATAAGTGGGTAATTTTTCCAAAAAAGTTTTTGCATTTTTTCTTCATCTTCACTTAAAATGAGGTCTTCATTTGAATAATGATATATCTCTAATAATAAATTATACATCTCATCTTTAGAATTTTTAATATATTCTAAGTTAAATTTTTTTTGATCACTTAAATCAAATCTATTTTTATTAAAATTTTTTTCCATAAATTTGTTTAACTCGATGTTTTTTCTTAAAGATAGATATTTTTTAATTTTTTTATCATAAAGTAACAACGGGCTTACTATGCATTTATTTGGATACGTTAAAAAGTTAAATGTTGCTCCCAGTATCATATTATAAAGACCACAAGGAATATTTTGAGCAAATCCAACTGTATCAACTCCCGTAGTAGCACCAAAGTGAAAACTTGATTGACAAAACTTATCTATCAAAACATCAATATTACTAGAGTCGTTATAAGAAAAGTTATCTATATTAAGTTTATTATAATTTTCAAATAATTGACCTGCATTACTATTTATCAGTAATGATTTCATATTTTTTTTTTCATTTAAAAATTTTGATATTGCATAATTAAAATTATCAATATTAGTATCTCTATAACTTTGATAATCATCTTCTTTGGATTGATTTAATTTTTGATAATTGCTTAGTCTAACTGAACAAGTAAAAAAATTTTTAATTGGGTTTTTTTTTTTAACTAGGTATCCTTGATTAAAGAACTTTTCTCTCTTTACTGCGCTAAAGTCTCTAAGGTCTATTTTATTAATATTTAAAATTTTACTTATTTTTGATATTGCGAAACCTATATAATTATCTGTTACATAGATAACTTTTTTCCATTCATATAAAAGGTTTTCATTATCAATCAATTCCTCGGGGTAAAAAATATATCCATTTTTATTTGAATATTCTGATCTAAGAAATAGTTCAGTATTTGTATAAAAATGACCAAATTTAGATGAAAACATATAAACTAAAGTAACATTTTTATATTTATGCTTGAACTTGAATAAAATATATAAAGCGGGAATTATTCCAAATAAAAATTTTACTATTGATTGAATTTTGGGCATGATAAATTTTACTTAATTAGAAAAATACTTATCATATGTTATATCAAATATGAAAAAAATATTAATTGTAGGCTCAACTGGGAACATTGGCTCAGCTTTAGTAAATAAGTTAACTAAACATTCAGACTATAAACCCGTTGAAACAAGAAGAAATAATTTGAAAAAAGACCACGAATATTTTGATTTTAGCAAAAAAATTAATATTAATTTTTCAAAATATTCACATCTAGTTATTGCGGCTGGAATAACTAAAATTAAAGAATGTGAGGATAATGAGGCTTTTAGCTACAAAGTTAATGTTTCTTCAACAATTAAATTAATAAAAAACGCGCAAGATCAAAATTGTTACATTATTTTTTTATCTAGCAACAATGTATTTGATGGAAAGTATCCTAATTACAAATTTAATGATGAAACTTGTCCAAATAATGTTTATGGAAAGCACAAAGTATTAGTAGAAGAATATTTACAGACAAATAACTTCAATAATTCATGTGTTCTCAGATTAACAAAAGTACTCAAATCTCAAAATAATTCTTTTATAGAAAAATGGGAAGAAGATGCAAATAATTTAGGATATTTTAATGTTTTAAAAAATTATCTTTTTTCTCCAATAAGTTTAGATGATGTGACTAATTCAATTTTAGAATGTATAAAATTTAAAAAAAATGGAATCTTTCAAAAAGGTGGTACTAGTGAATTATCATATTTAGATTATGCAAAAGAATATTATAAAAATAAACCTGATATGCTAAAAAAAATTAAAATAACTGATGAAAAAAATGAAACCAGATATGGTTCATTGACAACTAAATTACCGAGCTCAATTTGAAATTAAACTTAGCAAACTTATTATTTTTTGGATCAAACTTGGATTTTTTTGTTTCAAAATGAATTGTGCGATTGGAGAGCGGTATATCAGCATGATATGTATTTTTTTTTATTCTGGCTATTAGATTCTCCTTTTTTGATAAAATAATTTTTGATTTTACTTTTCCCTTTGAGTCAAATGTAACAATAAGTAATTTACCAGAAATTATAAAAAAAGTTTGATCTGAAACTAAATTTTTTTTTGGCGGAAAATATTTATATTTTTTTTGTAAAATAACCATTTCTTGATGCTCATCATTATTATCATTGTGAATACATATTCTGCAAGCTCTGTCATTTTTTTTATAAGAAAAACTAGTTAGATTATTTAATAATTTTTTTGATATTAATTTTACTGCTGTTTTCCTTTTAAAAAAGGTAGTACTTTTTTTTATATAATTTTTATTCACTATTTAGGTTGCTTTTATTATCCAATATTATCAGTTGTTAAAATATTTACTAGTCTTAAACAGCAATTTATAAAGCGTTATCTGTATTTAAGTTTGAGTACTTTAAAAATAGTTGAAATTTTTTTAAATTTAAAATTAATTTTATTTTTAATTTTTGAATTATTCATAGTAACGTTTAAAGGAATATTCTTATTATTAGAAAAAAAACTAAATTTTTTTGGAGAAATTAATAATTTGTTTTTAAATTTTAAATAATTAATTAATTTCAATAAAAATTCATATCTGCTATATTTTTCATCTCCGCATACATTGTAAATACCTTTAATTTTTTTTTTTAAAAATGTATCTATAATTTTAACTAAATCCTTTACATATAATGCAGAAAAATACTGATCGCTGGCAACGTATGTTACTTTTTTAGCTTTGGCTTTATCTAAAAAACTTGTAAATAAACTATTATCACCAGGTTCCACTCCAAACGTTTTTGATATTCTTAAAATAGCAAAATTATTTTTTTTTTTTGTTTTCAGATAATTTTCAACTGCAATTTTTTGTTTTCCATATAACAAATTACTTTTTTTTTTTGAGTTCTCTTTATAATTTCCCTTTTTACCATCAAAAACATACTCTGAAGAAAAAAATATAAAATAAATATTTTTTTTAATTAAAAAATTCAATATTTGTTTTGTTTTAGTAACATTAACAAGTGTGCTATAATTTTTTTGTGCCTCACATTTATCAGGATTTGATATAGATACAAAAAAAACAACTTTTTTAATCTTGTATTGATTTATAATCTTTTCAATACTATTTTTGGTAATATCAAATTTTATATATTTTCTTTTTTTTTTTCTTGAGGTTTTAAAAAGATTATGAAAACGAGTGTTTTCAGAATAATATTTTCCTATGAAACCTGTGGACCCAATTAATAAAATACTCATTATGAATAGCTAGAAATAATCATAACAAAAATAAATTAACATAAATAGTTTTAGTTAATTATTTTTTAAAAATAATTAAAATCATTGATCAGATTTTTAAAAAATTTTTTTCAGTGCATAAATCAAGCCAATTGAGCTATTAGTACTGGTCAGCTACATACGTTACCGTACTTCCACACCCAGCCTATCAACGTGGTGGTCTACCACGGCTCTATAGGAAGAACTAGTTTTGAGGTGAGTTTCCCGCTTAGATGCTTTCAGCAGTTATCTCTTCCGTACTTAGCTACCCGGCACTGCAGCTGGCGCTACAACCGGTCCACCAGTGGTACGTCCATCCCGGTCCTCTCGTACTAGGGACAGCTCCTCTCAATTCTTCTACACGCATAGCAGATAGGGACCGAACTGTCTCACGACGTTCTGAACCCAGCTCACGTACCACTTTAATTGGCGAACAGCCAAACCCTTGGGACCTGCTCCAGCCCCAGGATGTGATGAGCCGACATCGAGGTGCCAAACACTGCCGTCGATATGAGCTCTTGGGCAGTATCAGCCTGTTATCCCCGGCGTACCTTTTATCCGTTGAGCGATGGCCCTTCCACTCAGAACCACCGGATCACTATGACCGTCTTTCGACTCTGCTCGACTTGTCAGTCTCACAGTCAGGCAAGCTTATGCCATTGCACTCTACGAACGATTTCTGACCGTTCTGAGCTTACCTTCGCACGCCTCCGTTACTATTTGGGAGGCGACCGCCCCAGTCAAACTACCCACCATACAATGTCTTGATGCCGGATAACGGCTATCAGTTAGATGTCAAGAAAAACAAAAGAGGTATTTCACTGGTGACTCCACGATAACTGACGCCATCGCTTCAATGTCTCCCTCCTATACTAAATATGTTTTTCCTAACACCAATGTAAAGTTGCAGTAAAGGTGCACGGGGTCTTTCCGTCTAACTACGCGAACTCCGCATCTTCACGGAGAATTCAATTTCACTGAGTTGATGTTGGAGACAGCGGAGAAATCGTTACGCCATTCATGCAGGTCGGAACTTACCCGACAAGGAATTTCGCTACCTTAGGACCGTTATAGTTACGGCCGCCGTTTACTGGGGCTTCAGAAATGAGCTTGCACCCATCGCATTAACCTTCCAGCACCGGGCAGGCGTCAGACCCTATACATCCACTTACGTGTTAGCAGAGCCCTGTGTTTTTGATAAACAGTCGCTTCTCCCTGGCTTGTGCCACCTTCTATTGGTTGCCCAAAAAAAGGTCTTCTTTATTCCGAAGTTACAGAAGCATTTTGCCGAGTTCCTTCAACATCATTCTCTCAAGCGCCTAAATATACTCTATTAATCCACCTGTGTCGGTTTAGGGTACGGTCTTATGATGGAGCTATTTCCTGGGACTTTTTCGCGGCATGTTCAATCCATTAAGAACACACAACTTACAAAATCCGTCACTACCATCTGGTTAAGGAATATTAACCTTATTTCCATCGACTACGGCTTTCGCCCTCGCCTTAGGGGCCGACTAACTCTGCGCGGATTAACCTTGCGCAGAAACCCTTGGATTTTCGGCGAAGAAGTTTTTCACTTCTTTTATCGTTACTCATGTCAGCATTCGCACTTCTGATACCTCCAGGATCTCTCGCGGGTATCCCTTTACAGGCTTACAGAACGTTCCGCTACCGCTTATAAAGTTATAAAACTTTATAAACCCACAGATTCGGTATGTGATTTTAGCCCCGTTACATCTTCGGCGCAGAAACTCTATTAGACCGGTGAGCTGTTACGCTATCTTTAAAGGATGGCTGCTTCTAAGCCAACCTCCCGGCTGTTAAGGAATTTCCACATCCTTTCACACTTAATCACAATTTTGGGACCTTATCTGGTGGTCTGGGCTCTTTCCCTCTCGACCATGGACCTTAGCACCCACAGTCTGTCTGTTGAAGAACTACGTTTAGCATTCGGAGTTTTATTAGGTTTGGTAAGAATCTCTTCCCCCTAGCCCATTTAGTGCTCTACCTCTAAACGCATATTTATTCAACGCACTACCTAAATAGTTTTCGCGGAAAACCAGCTATCTACGAATTTGGTTGGCCTTTCACCCCTTACCACAAGTCATCCAAAGACTTTTCAACGTCAACTGGTTCGGTCCTCCAGCAAGTGTTACCTTGCATTCAACCTGCTCATGGTAAGCTCATTCGTTTTCGGGTCTAATTCATAAAACTAATCGCCCTATTAAGACTTGCTTTCGCTACGCCTACACCTAGATGGCTTAAGCTTGCTTTATAAATTAAGTCACTGACCCATTATACAAAAGGTACGCCGTCACTCTAAAAAGAGCTTCGACTGATTGTAGGCATGCGGTTTCAGGTTCTATTTCACTCCCCTAATAGGGGTTCTTTTCACCTTTCCCTCACGGTACTAGTTCACTATCGGTCACTGAAGAGTATTTAGGCTTAGAGGGTGGTCCCCCTATATTCGAGCAGGATTTCACGTGTCCCGCTTTACTCAAGAAATTTGTTAAACATTACTTTTACGGGACTATCACCCTCTGTGGTTAGCATTTCCAAACTATTCAAATTTTTTTAACAAATCTACTGGCCTATTCCGGTTTCGCTCGCCACTACTCACGGAATCTCAATTGATTTCTTTTCCTCCGGTTACTTAGATGTTTCAGTTCTCCGGGTTATCTCTTTAAACCTATGAATTCAGTTTAAAGTACCACATAAAGTGGTAGGTTTCCCCATTCGGAAATTTACGGATCAAAACTTGCATACAGCTCCCCGTAACTTATCGCAGTATACCACGTCCTTCGTCGGCTTTCAGTGCCAAGGCATCCGCCACACGCCCTTAAACGCTTGATTTATGCACAGAAAAAAATTCTGTGTTGAATCAAATTTTTTTAATATTCATCTATTCGAATATTACTGATTGTTTAAATCTTCAAACAATCGGATATAGATATTGATAATAATTATTAAATATTCACAAGTAAAATAACTAAGTGTTTCTTGGTGGAGGATAGCGGGATCGAACCGCTGACCTCCTGAATGCAAATCAGGCGCTCTCCCAGCTGAGCTAATCCCCCCAGAAAAAATGGTGGGCCGAGAAAGACTCGAACTTTCGACCCCACCCTTATCAAGGGTGTGCTCTAACCAACTGAGCTACCGGCCCTTTTGTGCAAAAGGAGAAACACTATTTTAAAAAGAGAAATGAGGACGGTCAACATTAACCTGTTATATTATTTAGATTAAGAAATAATCCTTAATCATCCTTAGAAAGGAGGTAATCCAGCCGCAGGTTCCCCTACGGCTACCTTGTTACGACTTCACCCCAGTCGCTGACTATACCGTAGTCAAGGGTTTTAAGCCTTGCCTTAAGGTAGAACCAACTCCCATGGTGTGACGGGCGGTGTGTACAAGACCCGGGAACGTATTCACCGCGGCGCGCTGATCCGCGATTACTAGTAATTCCAGCTTCATGTACTCGAGTTGCAGAGTACAATCCGAACTGAGGCATCTTTTTAGGATTTGCTTGATGTCGCCACCTTGCTTCCTATTGTAAATGCCATTGTAGCACGTGTGTAGCCCAACACGTAAGGGCCATGAGGACTTGACGTCATCCCCACCTTCCTCCAGCTTATCACTGGCAGTTCTTTCAGAGTGCCCAACTTAATGATGGCAACTAAAAGTGAGGGTTGCGCTCGTTGCGGGACTTAACCCAACATCTCACGACACGAGCTGACGACAGCCATGCAGCACCTGTGTTTCGTCCGGCCGAACCGAAAACTCTAATCTCTTAGAGTCGCGACGAACATGTCAAGTGTTGGTAAGGTTCTGCGCGTATCTTCGAATTAAACCACATGCTCCACTACTTGTGCGGGTCCCCGTCAATTCATTTGAGTTTTAACCTTGCGGTCGTACTCCCCAGGCGGTGTGTTTAATGCTTTCGCTGCGACACTGAAAATAAATTTCCAACGTCTAACACACATCGTTTACGGCATGGACTACGAGGGTATCTAATCCTCTTCGCTACCCATGCTTTCGTTCCTCAGCGTCAGTAATGATCCAGAAAGCTGCCTTCGCAATTGGTATTCTTTCTAATATCTACGAATTTCACCTCTACACTAGAAATTCTGCTTTCCTCTATCATACTCTAGCTAAAAAGTTTTGATGGCAGTTCCAGAGTTAAGCTCTGGGATTTCACCACCAACTTTTTTAACCACCTACGAACTCTTTAAGCCCAGTAATTCCGAACTACGCTAGGTCCCTTCGTATTACCGCGGCTGCTGGCACGAAGTTAGCCGGACCTTCTTATTCGGGTACAGTCATTTTCTTCCCCGACGAAAGAGCTTTACAACCCAAAGGCCTTCTTCACTCACGCGGCATCGCTGCATCAGAGTTTCCTCCATTGTGCAATATTCCCTACTGCTGCCTCCCGTAGGAGTTTGGGCCGTGTCTCAGTCCCAATGTGGCTGATCATCCTCTCAGATCAGCTATAGATCAAAGTCTTGGTAGGCCATTACCCCACCAACAAACTAATCAAGTGCAGGCTCATCCTTCGGCGCATAAAGCTTTCTCCGTAAAGACTTATGAGGTATTAGCACAAGTTTCCTCGTGTTATTCCTCACCAAAGGGAAGATACCTACATGTTACTCACCCGTCTGCCACTAAGTATTTCTACTTCGTTCGACTTGCATGTATAAGGCGTGCCGCCAGCGTACGTTCTGAGCCATGATCAAACTCTCAAGTTTAAAAACGGCGCACACTAGCTTCTATACAAATACTAAGAAAAATATTTGTATAATGTTGAAGTGTGTACGACAAATTTTGGTAACCTTAACCGTCCACACTTCTCTTCTTAAAATATAAACAATTCAAATAGCTAATTGAGCAATAATGCCCAATAAATAACATTTTTTACATGTTGAGTGTGACGCTTATATTGGAAATAATTTATAAATCAAGTTTTTAGATACTCGAAAATTATGATAAAAAGTCATTAAAATCAACATTTTTAGACAGTCAATTATATTGTGTTAATAAAATTTAAAAGAAAAGTAAAATCAATATCACATTTTTTGTGGTTAATTTTATTAATTATAATAATTATTTTTGTAACAAATTTTCAGCAAACAATTAAGAACTCTCAATTCGAAAGCTTAAAAAAAACACTCAACAACGTTTACTTCCAAAAAACATTTAAAAAAATAACTGCTGAATTAGAGGATAGATATATACAATTTGAATATATTGTTAAAGAGGGTGACAGTTACGAAAGTATAATTTACGGAATTAAAATACCAAAAAGTGAAAAAAAATTATTTATTGAAACTGTAAAACAAAATAAAAATATAGAAATATTAAGACCTAATCAAAAAATTTTTTTCAAAATTGATAAAAAAAATAACCCTAAAATAGAAAAATTTATAATTGAGATTAGTAAAAAAAAAGAATTATATTATAAAAGAGATTATAAGAATAATGTTTTTAACTCAAAATTTTTGGAAAAAAAACTTACCAAAAATATAGCTTACAAAGAAAGCACGATTACTAACAGTCTTTATCAATCTGCTTTAAGCTTAAAAATTAAGCCAAATATTATTATTGAATTTGCTAGGCTATATGGTTTTCAAGTAGATTTTCAAAGGGATATTTGGAAAAATGATAGTTTTCAAATTATATATGAAGAATTCTTAAACGAAGATGGAAATGTAATTGAGACTGGTAATATAATATTTGCTAATTTAAACTTACAAAATCAAGATCTTAAACTCTACAGACATGAGTATGAAAAAAATAAAATTGATTATTTTGACGAGAATGGAAAGAGTATGAGAAAGACTTTAATGAAAACTCCAATAAACGGTGCTAGATTATCATCTTCATTTGGAAAAAGAAAACACCCTATTTTAGGTTTTACAAAAATGCATACAGGTACAGATTTTGCAGCACCAACTGGTACACCAATACTTGCGTCTGGAGATGGTTTAGTTGTCAGAGCTCAATGGTGTGGTGGTGGAGGAAATTGTGTAAAAATAAAACATAATAGAGTTTATCAGACAGTTTATGCACATATGTCAAAATTTGGTGGTGGAATAAAAAAAGGTGCTAGAGTTAAACAAGGTCAAATAATTGGTTATGTTGGTTCAACAGGTCTATCTACTGGACCACATTTACATTATGAGGTTATTGAAAATGGAAAAAAAATAAATTCGCAAAAACTTAAGCTTCCTTCTGGAAAAATATTAAAAGGTGACCAGCGTAAAGTGTTTGAGGTAAATAAAATAAAGATTGATGTTCTTAAATCTGACTTAATATCTAAAATGTAATTTATTTTACAGTAGTCTCGTCTGGCTCTTTATTTTCAATCTCAACTTTTACTTGATTAGTATCAATATTTGGTTCTTTTTCGTGTTGATTTCTTGAAATGTCTTGAGCCATAAGAATTCTAGAAAAGTGATCTGAATGTTGCAGGTAATTTTCAGACAAAATTTTATCACCATTCGAAAGAGCCTCTCTGGCAAGATCATTATATTTTTCAACCAGTTTTGATGCATTTTGATTATTTTTTCCTGGGTGTCTTCTTTTAAAAGAAGATCCGTTACTAAAATCACCATTAGGTTTATGTCCATTTCCGTTTCTTCTAAAATTCCTATCTCCATTAGGTTTAAAACGACCTCTTCTATTATTATTTTTGAAATTATTCATTATTGTAATTTAGTACTTACTATACATCTCTCTTTACCAGATAAATCTTTAGATATTTTATTAATATAGTAGCCGTTTTCATTTAGTATTTTCAAACATTGATTTTTTTGTCTATGTCCAATCTCAAGTATTAATTTTCCTTTTATCTTTAACAATTTTTTACTCTTTTTAATTACTTTTTTAAGATCTCTAAATCCATCAAAACCTCCTGATAATGCTAACATAGGTTCATGAAATTTTATATCATCATCTAATCTGTTTAATTCAATACTATTAATATAAGGAGGATTAGATATTACTAAATCATAGTTATAAGATTTATATTTGTCAATATCGATATTTATAAATTTAATTTTATTTTCTAAATGATGTAATTTTGCATTAGTTTTGGCAACATTTATTGCTTTTAAAGATATATCTAATGCTGTAGCACTACAATTTGGTCTCTCTTTTATTAAAGAGATTATGATACATCCTGATCCAGTTCCAATATCTAATATTTTTTTTGACTTATCAATTGGTAGGCACTTTAAGGCCTCTTCTATAATTAATTCAGTATCTGGTCTAGGAATTAGAACTGATTTGTTAGTTAAAAACTTATATTTCCAAAAATGTTTATAGCCAAGAATGTATGCTATTGGTTCTTTTTGATATCTTCTCAATAAATAATTTTTAAATTTAATTATATCTTTAATTTTTAACTTATTAGTAGTGTTTAATAATATTTCTTCTCTTTTTTTGTTTATTACTTTTGAAAGAATTAGTTCAGTATCAAGATTAGGATTTTTAATTTTATTTTTTTTTAAAAAATCTTCACCTTTTTTTAAAATTTGACTATAATTCATATTTATATATTGCTAAGTTCATCTTCTTGAGCTTGAATAACTAAATTTTCTATCATCTCATCAAATATTTCACCTTCCATAAATTCAGATAATTTGTGCAATGTTAAATTTATTCTATGATCTGTTACTCTTCCTTGTGGGAAATTATATGTTCTAATTCTCTCAGATCTGTCGCCCGTACCAATTTTGCTTTTTCTATCTTTTGACCTTTCCTCATCTCTTTTTTGTCTCTCTAGTTCATAAATTCTTGATCTAAGGATTTTTAAACCTTTTTCTTTATTTCTTATTTGTGATTTTTCATCTTGCTGGCTTACAACTATTCCTGTTGGTATATGAGTAATCCTTACAGCAGAGTCTGTAGTATTTACACTTTGTCCACCTGGACCACTACTTCTAAATACATCAATTCTTAAATCCTTATCCTCTATTTTTACATCTAACTCCTCAGCTTCGGGCATAACTGCAACAGTAGCAGCAGATGTATGAACTCTTCCTTGAGTTTCTGTGTCAGGAACCCTTTGTACTCTATGAACTCCACTTTCATATTTTAATGAAGAATAAATATTTTTACCTTTTATTGATGCAATAACCTCTTTTAATCCACCGGCATCGCTTTTAGAAATAGATATGACCTCCATCAGCCATTTTTTTTTGTGACTTACTTTTTCATACATCTTAAACAAATCAGATGCAAATAAACTAGCTTCTAATCCTCCTGTTCCAGCTCTTATTTCTATCATTGCATTTTTTGTATCTGCCTCATCCTTTGGTAGTAAAAATAATTTAATTTTTTTTTCATCGTTTTCATTATTTTTTATAAGTTCATTCAATTCACTTATAGCTAAATCCTTCATATCTTTGTCTGTGTCATTATCATTGATTAAATTTTCCAATTCATCCTTGTTTTTCTGAAAATTAAAATAAGAAACAGCTTCTTTAATAATTTCACTTAGGTCAGAATATTCTTTTGACTTCTCAGCAAAAGATTTTTTGTCAATCTCCTGAGAGGATAGTTCTTTTTCCAAATTGGAATGTTTTGAAATTAAATCTTGAACTTTTGATAAAGGTACCATTATTTGGCTTTTTCGATTTCCTCTGCTTTTTCTTCAACTAATTGTACAATCTTGGAAATCATCTCATCACTTGATATTTTTTTACTTTCAACTCCATTTAAATAAAGCATGTTATTGCCCTTTCCCCCGCCAGTAATACCTATGTCTGTTTGTGCTGCCTCACCAGGTCCATTTACTACACATCCAATTATAGATAAAGAAATAGGAGTTTTTATATGGGATAATCTGTCTTCTAACTTTTTTACAGTTTCGATCACATTAAAAGCTTGCCTGGCACACGATGGACAAGAAATAATTTTTACCCCTCTATTTCGTAAATTAAGTGATTTTAGTATTTCATTTCCAACTTTTATCTCCTTTACCGGATCATCAGATAAAGAGACTCTTACTGTATCTCCAATACCACTCATCAGAAGTGATCCAAAACCAATAGAGGATTTTATACTACCGGGTAGAAATGTTCCTGCCTCGGTGATACCTAGATGTAGTGGATAATCTATTGACTCAGAAAGTTGTCTGTAAGCATTAATAGATAAAAATACATCAGAGGATTTAACACTCACTTTAAATTCATTAAAGTCAAGGTCTTCAATAATACTAATATTTCTTAATGCACTCTCTACTAAAGCTTCTGGACAAGGTTCTTTATACTTTTCTAATAAGTCTTTTTCTAATGATCCAGCATTAACACCAATTCTAATTGAACAATTGTTATTTTTTGCAGCAGAAATTACTTCTTTAATTTTTTTTTTATCTCCAATATTTCCTGGGTTAATTCTTAGACAAGCTGCTCCACTCTCTGCCGCCTCTATTGCTCTTTTGTAGTGAAAATGTATGTCGGCAACTATTGGAATAGAAGTGTTTTTAATAATTTCTTTAAGTGCTTTGGTTGAGTCTTCATCTGGACATGATACCCTTACGATATCCGCTCCCGCTTCTTCAATTTGTTCGATTTGTTTTACAGTTTCTTTAACATCTTTAGTTAATGTATTAGTCATTGATTGAACAGAAATTGGATTATCTCCTCCAACTTTTATATGACCAACATTAATCTCTTTTGTTTTTCTTCTTTTAATTTCCCTAAATGGTCTTATGTTCATAAATTAATTATTTAATTTAAATTCTTTGTGTAGAGAAGATATAGCTTTTCTTAAATTCTTTTTATCTATCAACACAGAAATTTTTATTTCTGAGGTAGATATTACTTGAATGTTTATTTTTTGGCTTGCAAGTGACTGAAACATTCTATAAGTAACCCCAGGAGTAGTAACCATTCCAACTCCAATTATTGATACTTTTGAAACATTCTTGTCGAAAATCAAATCTCTAAAAATTATTTTTTTATTTTGCAAAATAATTTTTTTTGTTTTGCTAAGATCATCTGATTTTATTGTGAAAGTTAAATCAGTTTCTTTTCCATTAGCAGAAATATTTTGTACTACCATATCTACATTTATAGAATTTTCAGATAGCGGTTTAAAAATTGATGCTGCAATACCAGGCTTGTCCCTTACACCCAAAAGAGTAACTTTGGCATCATTAGTTGTATTTGAAATACCAGTTATAATCTTATTATTTATTATATTTTTTCTTTTTGTTATTAGAGTGCCTTCATTATCTGTAAAAGAAGATCTCACCTCTATATCTACCCTATTCAATCTTGCATCTTGAATTGAGTGAGGTTGCATAACTTTTGCACCAAGAGAGGCCATTTCTAACATTTCCTCATAAGAAATAACTTTTATTTTTTTAGCTGACTTAAGTTTATTTGGATCTGTAGAATAAACACCATCCACATCTGTATATATTATACATTTTTCAGCATTGAAAAACTTAGCAAACATAATTGCACTTGCATCTGTGCCTCCCCTTCCAATAGTGGTTATTCTATTTTTTTTATTAATTCCTTGAAATCCTGTGATTATGGGTATCCCTCCTTTTTTTAAATAACTCAGAATTCGACTTTTGTTAATTTTATTAATTCTTGAAAATTTATATTTTCCCTCTGTGTTAATAGGGATTTGCCAAGACATCCAAGATCTGGAATTAAAACCTTTATTAATTAATTCTCCTGAAATTAGTGCACAGGACATTTGTTCTCCTGATGAGACTAAAACATCATATTCAGAATCTGAAAAATTTTTGCTAATTTTTTTTGATAAGTTGATTAAATTATTTGTCACACCACTCATTGCAGAAGAAAGTACAATTACATTGTATTTTTTTTTATATTTAGCAATAATTTTTGCAACTTTTTTAATTCTATGAGTTGTACCAACTGAAGTACCTCCAAATTTTAATACAATTATTTTCATTGATAATTTTTTTTAATATAAATTAAAATATATTGATAAAATACATCTTGATTGTAATGTCAATAAACAATGAAAAATAACACAATAAATAAAAAAGAAATAGAAAAATTTTCAAAAATAGCTAAGGAATGGTGGGATCCTAACGGAAAATTTAAGCCATTACATAAATTTAACCCCATCAGAATAAAATACATAAGAGATACAATTTTATCTGAGTTTAAAATTAAAAAAGAACATCAGCCATTTAAAGGCTTAAGTATTTTGGATATCGGATGTGGTGGTGGATTACTTTCAGAGCCCATGGCTAGACTTGGAGCAGATGTTGTTGGTATAGATGCCTCTTTTAAAAATATACAAGTTGCTAAGTATCATTTAAAAAAAAGTAAACTTAAAATTAAATATTATAATTCCTCTCCAGAAAATTTAGAAATTAAGAAAAGATTTGATATTATTTTGAATATGGAAATTGTTGAACATGTTGAAGATATTGATTTTTTCATTAAAGAAAGTTCAAAGTTTTTAAAAAAATCAGGTGTGATGTTCATTGCTACTTTAAACAAAACGCTTAAATCTTATTTATTTGCGATTGTGGGAGCAGAATATGTTTTAAAGTGGCTTCCAATAGGTACTCACGATTGGCAGAAATTTGTTAAACCAGAGTATTTAACAGATATTTGTAAAAAAAATTCATTAAAATTAAAAAAAATTGATGGAATGACTTTTAATCCTATCTTAAATAAATGGTCTGTTACTTCTGACAAATCTGTAAATTATATTTCAGAATTCAAAAAAGTTTAATTTTTATCGTCATCAATCCAGGGTATAATGTCAGTATCTATTCCTTCTTCTCTTAATTCCTTCACATCTTTAAGTGAGGCACTACCATAAATACCTTTTTTTGGTTTCTTTTTGTCATAATGAATTGATCTTGCCTTATAGGTAAAATTTTCTCCCACATACTCAAAATTATCTTTTACAAATTTTTTGTAATCGGAAAGTTTTTTTCGAACCTCTTTATATTTTTTTATTTCTTTTAAATTTCCCTTTTTTTTAGTGTTCAATAAATTAGGAGACATAAGGGACTTTTCAACATTTATTGACTCACAGGATTGGCAATTTAAAAGTTTTAATTTTAGCAACCTATCGTATTCACTAGAGGTACTAAACCAACTTTCAAATTCTTGTTTACAATCTTTACATTTTAACAAATACTTGATCATGACTAATATTTAAATATTGATCTATGAAATTTCAATATAGTTAAGTCCTATAATCAGCGTTAATTTCTATATATTTTTTTGTTAAATCCATAGTGTACGATTTAAATTTTTTAATCCCTTGACCAATATCAACTTCTATTTCAATTGACTTACCTTTCATGTATTCCATAACTTTTTCTTCGTCGTAGGATTTGTATAGAGATCCCTTGTGATAAATTTTATATGGTCCAAAAGAAATAGATAATTTTTGTTCATTAATTTTAGAGTCACTGTTTCCAATTGCCATAGCTACTCTCCCCCAGTTTGGATCTTCTCCCGCAATTGCTGTCTTAACTAATAATGAGTTTGCAATTTTAAAAGATATATTTTTTGCATCTTTTTCAGTTCTGCAATTAATACAATTAATAGAAATAAATTTAGAAGCTCCTTCTCCATCAGAAACAACTTGCTTTGCTAAATTCAACAAAACGTCATGAACTGCCTTGTTAAAATTTTTAAGTTTACTATCACTATATTTTTTAATTTCTGAATGATTAACTTTGCTTGTTGAAAATATTGAAACCATATCATTTGTACTTGTGTCACCATCACATGAAATTGCATTGAATGTTGTCTTTATATTGTTTTTTAAGACATCATTTAAAACTGATGAGGATAAAGTTGCATCAGTAAATATATAACCCAATGTAGTTGCCATATTTGGATAAATCATACCTGAGCCTTTTGCAATTCCATAAATTTTTATTGTTGACGAACCAATTTTTGTTTCAGCCATTGATACTTTGGGTTTTAAGTCTGTTGTGATTATGCCCATTGCAGCTTTCATCCAGATTAATTTATTTTGTGTATATTTTATTTTCTCAACTAATTCTGGTAATGAAGTTTTAATTTTTTCTAATGGAAATCTCTCTCCTATAGTACCTGTGCAACCAAAAAGTATTTCTTTTGAAGAAATTTGTTTAGGAGCATCTTCATCTCTCTTCTGTATCTCAGTTAATTTTGAGGATAAGTCTAAAGAAATTTTCTTCAATGCGTCATGGCCTTCTGGACCTGTTAATGCATTGGCATTTCTAGTGTTAACTAATAATGCAAATATTTTTTTTGCTTTGATTTTTTTATTCCATTTTAGATTTTCTGATATTAACTTTGATTGAGTATATACAGAGGCATAATTTGCACCATCTCTAAAATAAAATAAAACTAATTCATCTCTCTTAAATTTATATAAGCCAGCGCTTACTGCAGAAATTGAAACTCCATCAATATGATCTAAATCCTGAAAATCAACAATTTTAGAGCTTTGACTGCTAGTATTTATAAAATTGTTTATGTTAAATTTCATGATATTTAAAATAATTAATTAATTACTATATATTTCTAATATTTAATTTTATATCAAAATGTTCAACCCACTTAATATATTTTCAAAGCTTATTAAAAGCGGAAATGAAAAGGAACTAGGCCGAATTCAGCAAATAGTCAATAAAGTTAATCTTTTAGAAAAAGATTTAGAAAATTTATCTGATGAAATGTTCCCAAAAAAAACTGAGAAACTAATTGAAGATATTAAAAATGGAAAAAGTTTAAACGAAGTATTACCCGAAGCTTTCTCAATGGTTAGGGAAGCCTCTAAAAGAATTAGAAATGAAAGACACTTTGATGTTCAGCTAATTGGTGGTGTTGTAATCCATGAGAACAAAATTGCAGAAATGAAAACTGGAGAAGGTAAAACATTAACCATAGCTCTTGCAGCTTTCCTTAATGCTCTAGAAAAAAAAGGTGTCCATATAGTAACTGTAAATGATTATTTGGCTAAAAGAGATAGCGAGAATATGGGTAAGATTTATGAGTTTTTAGGTTTAAGTTGTGGATATATTAATACTGGTCAAGATGATTTGGAAAGAAAAAAAAATTATTCAAAAGATATAACTTATTCTACTAATAGTGAATTGGGCTTCGATTATTTAAGAGATAATATGAAATTTTCCAAAGAAACTATGGTTCAAAGAGAACATAATTATGCGATTGTTGATGAAATTGACTCTTGTTTAATTGATGAGGCTAGAACACCTCTAATAATTTCTGGAGCAACGGAAGATAAAACTAATCAATATATAGCTATTGATAAACTTGTAAAAAATTTAAAAGAAGAGGATTTTGAAATAGATGAAAAGGATAGAAATATTTTATTAACTAATAAAGGTGTGGATAATGTTGAAAGTATATTTTCAAATGCTGGAATACTTAAAAATAAAAATTTTTACGATCCAGAAAACCTTCATATTGTACATTTAGTAAATCAATCATTACGAGCCATCCATCTTTTTCAGAGTGGTAGAGATTACATTGTAAAAGATGGGCAAATAATAATAATTGATGAACAAACAGGTAGACAATTACCAGGAAGAAGGTTTGGTGATGGCCTTCATCAAAGTCTAGAGGCGAAAGAAAATTTAACAATTAATGCTGAAAATCAAACTTTAGCATCAATTACCTACCAAAATTTCTTTAAGCTCTACAAAAAAATAGCTGGTTGCACGGGTACAGCCTTAACAGAGTCAGAAGAGTTTTTTGAAATTTATAATCTACCAGTAGTGTCAATTCCTACTAATAAGCAGATGATCAGAAAAGATTCGAACGATCAAATATTTAGAACTAGTAAAGAAAAAGATGAAGCAATAATTAGTAAGATTGTTGAATGTAACGCAAAAGGACAGCCATTATTAGTTTTTACTTCAAGTATAAATAAGTCTGAACACTTCTCAAACTTACTAGATAAAAAAAATATAAAACACACAGTTTTAAATGCGAAAAATCACCAAAGAGAAGCTGAAATTATTGCAGATGCAGGGAAAAAAAACTCAATAATTATTACTACAAGTATTTCAGGAAGAGGTGTTGATATCAAATTGGGAGGTCAGGATGAAAGTGATAAAGCTGAGATAAAAAAATTGGGAGGATTGTTTGTCATTGGTACAGAAAGAATGGAAAGTAGGAGAGTAGATAATCAAGCGAGAGGAAGATCAGGTAGACAAGGTGATGAAGGTAGTTCTATATTCTTTGTAAGTTTAGAGGACGATTTAATGAGAATATTTGGGTCTGAGTCTATGAATAATATACTTGAAAAACTCGGACTTAAAGATGGAGAAAGTATAGACCATCCTTGGATAAATAAAGCATTAGAAAGAGCACAACAAAAAGTTGAGGCAAGAAATTTTGATATTAGAAAAACTCTTTTAAAGTTTGACAATGTTTTAAACGATCAAAGGCAAGTAATATTTTCACAAAGAAATGAAGTAATAGAAAATAAAGACTCAAAGCAATATTCTGAAAATTTTCTAGATGAAATTATTGATGATTTGAAAATAAAAAAAACAAAAAAGTTAGCCATTGCAGGGTCAAATGAAATCAATATGCAATTAAAATCTTTATTTGGAAAATCATTTAAAGAAAGTGAAATTAATGAATTAGCTAATCTTGAAAATAAGGCTTTTGAAGAAAAAATAAAAAATAAATTTAAAAGTTCAAGAGAAGAAAGAATAAAAATGTTAAATGAAGAGCAATATAACGAAATAGAAAAAAGAATCTTTTTACAACTAATTGATCAAAATTGGAAATTACATATTCAATATTTAGAGCAATTAAGACAAGTCATTGGTTTAAGATCTTATGGACAAAGAGATCCTTTGGTTGAATATAAAAAAGAAGCATTTACACTTTTTGAAAATTTATTAAGTAAACTTAAGTATGATTTAATTACAATTTTATTTAATTTAAAACTTATAGAAAAAAATGATGATCAAAATGAAGTTCAAAATGAAAAAAATATAAATATAAATAATAATCCAAAATGCTTACTTGTACTAAATAGAGAAGGTAAAATATCTAGAAACGAAAGATGTGAGGCTACAGGAAAAAAATTCAAGCATTGTTGTGGTGCTTTATAAAAGAATGCTTAAAAATAATATTAATAAAATTGCAGCAGCTACGCCATAATAAACTTTGGAATTCTTTTTAAAGTTTTGATTAATATTTTCAAGTACACTTGCCTTCATAGATAGATCATTTCCATCTTCTGATTGTGTTGTAAACCCTTTATTTCTTCCAATTGACAAAAATTTATTTTTTCTATGAGTAAGAATTTCATCTTTATCCATAGTCTCAAAAAAATCTAAATTTTTCTTTAACGATTCTCTTACATTATCTAATATTAGATCTTTATCTCGATGAGCACCTCCAACTGGCTCTGGAATTATTTCATCAATTATATTTAATTTTAAAAGATCACTGGATGACATTTTCATTGCAGTTGCAGCTTCTAAAGTTTTTTTTGGGTCTCTCCATAAAATAGTGGCACATCCCTCCGGGGAAATTACAGAATATATTGCGTTTTGAAGCATAATTACTTTATTGGATGATGCCAAAGCTATTGCTCCTCCAGATCCGCCCTCTCCAATTATTATCGCAATGGTAGGGACTGTCAACTTCATAGAGCATTCAATAGATTTTGCTATTGCTTCCGCTTGACCTCTTTCCTCTGCACCAACCCCTGGGTATGCTCCTGGAGTATCTACAATAGAAATAATTGGAATTTTAAACTTGTTAGCTAACTCCATAAGTCTAATTGTTTTTCTGTAACCCTCTGGTCTCATCATTCCAAAATTGTGATCTATTCTTTTATTAAGATCTGATCCCTTCTCTTGACCAATTACTAAAACAGATTTGCCGTCAAATTTTGCAAAACCAGCTATAACAGCTTTGTCCTCACCATAATGTCTATCTCCAGAAAGTTGGATAAAATCATCAAAAAGATTTTCGACAAAAAATTTTGCTTTAGGTCTATCTTCATGACGAGCAACTAATGCTGTCTGCCATGGGTCTAAGTTGGAATAAATTTTCACTAACTTTTCATTTATTTCTTCTTCAACTTTGCTTATTCTTGAAGTGTCAACTTCAGATAAACCTTCCTGATTATAGGGGTCCTTTAGTTTATCTAATTCCTCTTCAAGATTTTTGATATCTGTCTCAAAATTTAGGTAATTTTTCATTTGAGATATGTATTATAAACAAAAAAGGCAATAAATTGTTAAAATAAGTAATTTTGATTGCGTAAAAACGACAATTTATTATAAGATTTTCAATTTATGAGAGAGCAATACATTAAAATCCACAACTTATCTGTAGCAAAAGATCTAGCTGATTTTGTCAAAAATGAGCTTTTACTGGATACTAATGTTGGCTCTGATGAGTTCTGGAAAGGCTTTGACAAAGTGGTGCATGAATTAGCACCTAAAAATAAAAAATTACTCGAAATCAGAGAAACATTACAACAAGAAATAGATCTGTGGCATAAAAAAAATAGAGATCACGAAATTGACTATAATAAATATAAAAATTTTTTGGAAGAAATAGGTTATTTAAAAAAAGAAGGTGAAGATTTCAAAATAGCAACTAAAAATTTAGATGAGGAAATATCTAATATAGCAGGACCACAATTAGTTGTTCCAATAATGAACTCTAGATATACCTTGAATGCTGCGAATGCAAGATGGGTAAGCTTATATGACAGCCTTTATGGATCAAATATAATAGAGTCTGAAGAAAGTGGAAGTGAAAAATATGATCCTTTAAGAGGACAAGAAGTAATTAAATATACTAGAAACTTTTTGAACAAATATTTTCCAATAAATGATCTTGATTGGAAAGATATTACTGGTTTTGCAGTAAATAATAAAAAACTCATAATATATAAGGAAAATAAAGAATATAATTTATCAGATTTAGAGAAGTTTGTTGGTCATAGAGGTGATGCAGCCAAACCAAATGCTATAATCTTAAAAAATAATAATCTTCATCTTGAAATAATTATTAATCCTAGAGCATTTAGTGCTGCAAGAGATGCTGCTGGTATAAGCGATATTATAATAGAGTCTGCTGTATCAACAATTTGTGACCATGAAGATAGTGTAGCCGCAGTAGATGCTGAAGATAAAGTAACTTGTTATAGAAATTGGCTAGGATTGATGAAAGGAAATTTAAAATCAATATTTGAAAAAAATGGTAAAGAATTAGAAAGAAAACTTAATCCAGATAGGAGTTATACTGCATTGAATGGTGAAAAGTTAAAACTTCACGGAAGAAGTCTTTTACTTGTGAGAAACGTTGGACACTTAATGACAAATCCTGCAATCACTTTAAATGATGGATCAGAAGTTCCTGAGGGAATAATGGATGCTTTCATGACCTCAGCAGCTTGTATTCATGATTTAAAAAGAAAAGGTAATTCGAGAGAAGGGTCAATTTATATTGTTAAACCAAAAATGCATGGTCCAGAGGAAACAGAATTTACTAATTTAATTTTTACAAAAGTTGAAGAAGTATTAAAATTAGAAAAAAATACAATTAAGTGTGGAATTATGGATGAAGAAAGAAGAACATCTGCAAACCTTAAAGAATGTATTAGAACACTTAAAGATAGAGTATTTTTTATAAACACAGGATTTTTAGATAGAACTGGTGATGAGATGCACACCTCAATGGAGGCTGGACCAATGATCAAAAAAGGAGATATGAAAGAATCCAAATGGATTAAAACCTATGAGGATAATAATGTAGATATAGGCTTAAAATGTGGTTTTTCAGGGGTTGCTCAAATAGGTAAAGGAATGTGGGCTATGCCTGATAAAATGAACGAAATGATGGAACAAAAGATTGGACATGTAAATGCAGGAGCAAATTGTGCTTGGGTTCCTTCTCCCACTGCTGCTGCATTACATGTTATGCACTATCATGAAGTAAATGTTTTTGAAAAACAAAAAGCAATATTAAAAAGAGAGCCATCAAAATTATCTGATCTTCTTACTATTCCAATAGCAAATCGTCCTAATTGGTCTATTGATGAAATTAATACTGAAATTTCAAATTCTGCTCAAACTATTTTGGGTTATGTAGTCAGATGGATTGACCAAGGCATAGGTTGTTCCAAAGTTCCCGATATAAACGATATTGGATTAATGGAAGATAGAGCAACTTTGAGAATTTCATCTCAACATATTGCGAATTGGCTTCATCATGGCTTATGTTCGAATAGACAGGTTCTTGAAATTTTAAAAAAAATGGCAAAAGTTGTAGATAAACAGAATGAAGATGACTCTTACTACGAAAGTATGTCACCAGATTATGATAAATCTATTGCTTTTAAAGCAGCATGTGAATTAATTTTTCATGGAAAGTCACAGCCTTCTGGCTATACAGAACCTCTCTTGCACTTAAACAGATTAATTAAAAAAAGCTAATTAAGCCTCTATCTTTTTTCTATTTTTAAATGCAGATATAAGGGTACCATCATCTAAATTTTCGATTTCTCCACCTACTGGTAAACCTTGGGCTAGTTTTGAAACTTTGACGTCAGTTTTTTTTAGACTATCTTGAATATAAAATGCAGTAGTTTGACCTTCTACAGTTGCGCTAGTTGCTAAAATTACTTCTTCAATATCATCTTTATTTATTCTTTCTATAAGAGAATTAATAAGCAAGTTCTCTCTATTACTATTATTATTGTTTGAGAGGGTCCCCCCTAAAATATGAAAGTATCCTTGAAAAATTGAAGAACTTTCTATTGCCCACTGATCAGAAATATTTTCTACAACACAAATTTTATTATATTTTTTTTCTACTATTTCACAATTATTATAACTACACTCAATTGTATTAGGCTTTAATGTTCCACAAATTTTACATCTAACAACATTTTTAAAAACTTCGCTCAAATTTTGAGCCAAAGGCTTAAGTAATTCTTGTCGGTTATTAATCATTTTTAAAATTATTCTTTTTGCAGACTTAGGTCCTAACCCCGGTAGTTTTGAAATTAGTTTAATTAAATTATCTATTTCAGGAATATTTTGCATTTAAATTATAAAGGCCACTTAAATCCAGGTATTCCAAAATTTCCTGAGGCCTTAGAAATTTCCTCTGCTGTTTTTGATTTAAGTTGTGATTTTGCGTTATTATGAGCAGCAGTAATGAGATCTTCTAATATTATTTTTTCTTCTTTTAAAACATTTTCACTTAGTTTAATTGAAATCATAGTACCATCTCCATTTAGAGTAACCTTTACATCATTAGCTCCTGAGACACCTTCAACCTCGATCTTTTTAATGTTTTCTTGGCTTTCTTTCATTTTGCTCTCAATTTCTTTAGCTTTTTCCATTAATTTTGAAAAATCTGTCATTCTAATCCTCTTTCAACTCAACATTTATTAATTCTGCATCAGGAAATGCTTTGATCACTTTTTTATATGCTTCAGACTTTTTAACATCATCTAATATTTTTTTCTCATCAATTTTATTTTTTTCTTTTTTTGAAATTTGTCCTTGTCTTTTTGATAGTGAGATAATCCATCTCTTAGATGTCCATTCGTATAGTTTGTTAGATAGATTTTTAATAAAGTCTTTGTCTAAGTTTTCATTAAAAGATATTTCTATTAAACCCTCAGAGAATGAAACTAAGTTTGTATTAGTTTCAAGCTCATATTTAAGCTTAGCTTCTTTTCTTTCCATACATAAATTTATCAAACTTTCAAATGAATCTATTTTAAGTTCATTAATTACTTCATCTTTATTTAAATTTAGTTCAATTTTTTCTTGTTGTGAGACATTTTTGATTTGATCTATTGTTTTACTTATAACTTTTTTTTCAGGTTCTTTAATTAAAGTATCAGGATTTTTTCCAGTAAAGCTTTCCTGAATATCTTTCTCCTTAAAACCTTTTATTCTGATTAATCTGAAAAGGAACATTTCAACTGATAAATTTGGATTTGAAACTATGTTAATTTCCTCAATTGTATCAAGTGTAAATTGCCAAAAAAGGATTATGTCTTTTGAATCCAAATTTTCAGATATTGTGTAAAGATTACTAAAATCTTGATCATTTAAAGAAAAATTATTTCCATCTAATTTTATAAAATTAATATTTTTTAAGTAATATAAAACCTCAAGAAAATCATTCAAAAAAATTTTGGGATCTACACCAGAATCATAAATCTTTCTATACAACTCAAATACTTTTTTTTCATCACCACTAAACAGGTTTTTAATTAATTCTATCAAAGAACTTTTATCAAAATATCCATAAATACTTTGTGCTTTATCTAGATTTAATTCCTCATCATTTTGATTAGCTACAAGTCCACGATCTAACAAAGATAATGCATCTCTAACAGATCCTTCTGAAATTTTTACAATTAATTTTAAAGCTTCATCAGAAACTTTACCGCCTTCTTTATCTTTAATCATTTTTATATAATTAAAAAGCTCATCAGATTTCACTCTAGAGAGATCAAAACGTTGACATCTCGATATTACTGTTACAGGTATTTTTTTGATTTCGGTTGTTGCAAAAATAAATTTTAAATATTTTGGTGGTTCCTCTAATGTTTTTAAAAGTGCATTAAATGCTTGTTTACTTAACATATGAACCTCATCAATAATAAATATTTTATATTTAGCGGTTGTTGGTCCATATCTTGAAAATTCAATAAGCTCTCTAACATCATCAACGCCGGTCTTACTTGCAGCATCCATTTCCAAAACATCAATATGATTTGAGTTTGTAATTGCATCACAGTTACTACATTTTTTCTTACACATGTTTTCAATTCCATGCTCACAATTTAATGACTTTGCAACTATTCTTGCGAAAGTTGTTTTTCCTACTCCCCTAATACCTGTAAACAAAAATGCATTAGGTGACTTGTCTGAAATTATTGAATTTTTAATTGTTTCAGCAATAATCTCTTGGCCAATTAAATCCTCAAATACTTGAGGTCTGTATTTTAAAGCTAGTACTTTCGAATTTTCTGTCATTTTTAAGGAGACCAACCAACCTGGAAAATACTCACTACCCTTGCTATCTTTCGATCCTGGGGGATTTGTGGTAACACCACCTGATTGGCCTCCAACTTTATTATATCAATAAAAATTTCTATTCTACAAGAAAGTTATAAATTTATTTTTTTCTAAATATATCTGATCTATAAACACCTAGAACGTGCATATCTTGGCAATGCAGGCCCAATTCCTCAAGTGAGTTTTTGATTTTAGGAGATTCTATATGTCCATCAATATCACATAGAAAAAAATATGAGGAAAATGAGTTCTTTTCAGGAAAACTTTGTAGTTTACTCATATCAACTCCATTTATTGCAAATCCTGACAGTGCAGAATAAAGAGCTGCAGGTTTATTTTTTAACTTAAATAATATTGATGTTATATGATTATCATCAGAAAAATCTGGCTGAAAAATATCTTTACCAAATAATAAAAATCTAGTCACGTTATCTTTATCATCTTGGATATTTTCTTGTAGAATTTTAAGACCATATATTTCTGCACTAAGACTAGAAGCTATAGCAGCTTTAGATTTATCTTTAGTTTCTGAAACAAATTTTGCTGAACCAGCTGTATCGGCTCTAACATTTTCAATAAATTTTTTCTTCCTAATAAAACTTGAAGATTGGCTTAATGCTTGTGCATGTGAGTAAACATCTTTTATGTCTTCTATATTTGAATCTTTTAATCCTAAAAGATTATGATTAATTGGAAAAAAATGCTCTGCATAAATATTTAATCTGTATTTAAAGATTAAATACTCGACACCAATATTTCCAGTTGTTTTATTTGACTCTGGAATTAAAGATTTAATCGAATTATCTTCACTAGATCTTTCAAAGCATTCATCAAATGTTTTGCAGGGTATTGTTTCACTCCCTGGATACATTTTTTTGGCACAACTTTCGCTGTAGCTTCCTGCAACACCTTGATAAGCAATTTTCATAATTTAATTTTTATATTCCATAATTTTTTTTATTTCTAGATAATCTTGATCTGTATCTACACCAATTGGTTTAGTTTTTGCTAATCCTACGTCTATTTCAATATTGTTATCCATTAGTCTCAATTGCTCTAAGTTTTGTGATTTTTCATTCTGAGTTTGCTCTAATTTCACAAACTTTTCTAAATATAAAACATGATAAATATAAATTCCAATATGGTGGTAAATATTTTTTTGAGTATTTTCAATTTCTCTCGTGAATGATGATGCTGTTGATAGATTGTTTTGATGAAGTTCCTCTTTTGTAGTTACTTTTACAATATTTTTATTTAAGAATAATTTTTCGTCCTCAATTTGACAGGCTAATGTTGAAATTTTAGATTTTTTTTCAATAGTTTTTTTTAGGAGATTATGTACATCTTCAATATCAAGCATTGGTTCATCTCCTTGAAGATTTATTACATATTCAATATTTTCATCTCTTACCTCTTGATAAGCCTCAAAAATTCTGTCAGTTCCAGTTTTATGATCTTTTTTGGTTAAAATACATTTTCCTCCAAGCTTAGTGACCTCTTCAAATATTTCTTTATCACCTGTTGCAACATAACTTTCTCCAATAAGAGATGATTTTGCAATTTTGTAAACATGATTGATAATTGAAATATTATTGATTTTTAATAAAGGTTTATTTGGTAACCTTGTTGCAGCCAATCTTGAAGGGATTAAAATTACTGTATTGCTCATAAACTAAGTATTATGCGTCTTTCAGACGCAATAATTAAATTTAAATTTAGTTTTTTTTTTGTTTAACATGTTATACGACCATAATAATTAAAAATCATGGACTCATTTGAAATTAATAAAATTATAGCAGCTGTAGTAGTAATTTTTGTTGTTATATTTGGAATAACTAAAATTTCAGACATTATCTATTATGTAGAGAAGCCAAGTCAGTCAGCTTATAAAGTTGAATTTGCCGAAACAGATAGTACCAAAGCTTCCGCAGCAGTTGAAACAGTTGATATATCTACTCTATTAGCCATGGGAAGTATTGATCATGGAAAGAAAGTTTTTAAGAAATGTAGTGCATGTCATTCGATTAAAAAAGGTGGAAGAAACAATATAGGTCCAGCACTTTATAATGTACTAGGTAGAAATATGGGTGCTCTGGAAGATTATAAATATTCAAAAGCCTTGATAGCATTTGGAAAAGATTGGACATTCCAAGAGATGAATAGTTTTTTAATAAAACCTGCTTCATATATAAAAGGTACCAAAATGGCTTTTGCAGGATTAAAAAAAGAGAAAGATAGAGCTTCAGTAATTCTATATATGAATGCTAATGCTGATAGTCCATTAGAACTACCTTAATTTACCAAAACAATATAATAAAATACTCTTTTGCACATAAACTCTATTTAGAGCTTGTTGCCACACTTTAGATTGTTTCCCAAGAAATACTTCTTCTGTAACTTCATTTCCTCTTGGTAGACAATGCAGAAATATTGCATCTTTTTTGGCTAAATTCATAGTTTTTGTATCAACTTTGAAATTTTTAAATGATTTAAGTTTCTTTTTCTTATTCACTTTATCGTTTAAAGAAATGATTTTGTCTGTCATTACAACATCACAATTTTTAATAGCTATTTCTTTTTTATTAAAAATTTTTATTCTTCCTTTTTGTTTTTTTATCAAAGAAATAAGCTTTTTATTTGGTTGATAGCTTTTAGGGCATGCAATATTTAGGTAAACAGAGAATTTTATACAAGCTTCTACTAAGCTATTCATCATATTGTTTTTGGCATCACCAATCCAACATAGTTTTAATTTTGAAATACTTTTCTTTTTAATTTCTTGAATAGTAAAAATATCTGACAAAACCTGAGTGGGATGTGAGGATGGACTTAGTCCATTAATTATTGGTATACTTGAATATTTTTTGAATTGATCTAATTTTTTATCTGAGTCTGTTCTCAACATAAAAGCATTACCATAAGTTGATAAAATTTTAGATGTATCTGCTATACTTTCACTACCAATACCTAAGTGTAACTCCTCTGGTCTTAAAGTTAAAGATCCTCCACCTAGTTGTTTAATAGCCAAATAAAAACTTAGTCTAGTCCTAAGGCTAGATTTTTCAAACATCTGTAAAAGGATTTTACCTTTTAAAGGTTCATCTTTGTCCGGATCAAGTGTATTTGATCTTTTTCTTTTAGCTTTTCTGTTTTTTGCGTCTGAGATAATTTTTTTTAAGTCTATTAGGGAAATATCTCTAATATGAAGAAAGTTTTTCATTATTTTTTATACCCTTCACAAACTTTATTGATAATTTTTAAAGCCATATTTATTTCATTTTTATTAACATTTAATGGTGGCAAAATTCTTATAACATTTTCAGCTGCTCTAATTGTTAATAATTTATTCTTCAATAAACTCTGTATAAATTTTGTCTGATCATTATGTAATTGTATTCCCAAAATTAATCCTGTTCCTCTTATTTCTTTAATAATATTTGGAAATTTATTTTTAATTTTATTTAATTCTTTAATAAAATATTTTGAATTACTTCTTACTTTTGAAAGAAAGTCCTTTTTAAAAATTTCATCCATAACAGCATTACCAACTGACATTGCTAAAGGGTTTCCGCCAAAAGTAGATCCATGTGTACCTGGAATCATGGCCTTAGAAACTTTTTTTGTCATTAATACTGCACCTATTGGGAACCCACCTCCAATTCCTTTTGCAATTGGAACTATATCTGGCTTTATGTTTGCATATTCATAAGAAAAAAACTTACCTGATCTGCCAATTCCACACTGAACTTCGTCTAAAATAAGGAGAATTTTTTTTTTATTACAAATCTTTCTCAATTCTTTAAGACACCATGGAGGTATGACTTTAATGCCTCCCTCGCCCATTATTGGTTCAATCATTATAGCAGCAGTTTTACTTGTAATTTTTCTTTTCAATTCCCTATGGTTGCCAAATTTAAAATGATCAAATCCTCCAACTTTTGGGCCAAATCCCTCTACCATTTTTTTTGATCCGCTAGCATTTATTGCTGCAATAGTTCTTCCATGAAACGAATTTTTTATACATAGAATTCTATTTTTTTTTGGTTGCCCTATTGAATAAAAATATCTCCTAGCAACTTTTATGGCAGCTTCTGTAGCTTCTGCGCCACTATTTTGAAAAATAATAGCATCAGCAAAAGTTCTCTTAGTTAATTTTTTAGCTAACTCTTCCCCCTCTGGTATTATAAAAGAGTTTGAGACATGCCAAAGTTTTTTTGATTGTTTGTTAATTGCTTTTACTAAAGTAGGATTAGCGTGCCCTAAAGAATTAACAGCAATTCCCTGAACAAAGTCTAAAAACTTCACTCCAGTCTTTGTATACAAGAAAGATCCTATACCTTTATGAAAAGATAAGTTTCTTCTTTTATAGTTTTTAGCTAATGAACTCATTTTAATTATGACTTAATTTTATAACCTTTATGTACTAAAAAATATGCTAGATATGTAATTACTAGACTAAGAAATGTTAATAATATAATCCCAAACGTAATTGACCCATCTAATTGTCCAATAAATGAGTACCTAAATCCATCTATCATGTGAAAAAATGGATTATAATTACTGACCACTCTTAAAAGTTCAGGCAATCTATCAATGCTATAAAAGGTACCACTAAGAAAACTCAATGGAACGATAATGAAATTTGTTACAGTGCTCATTTGATCAAATTTATCTGCATATAGTCCAACAATTATTCCTAATGACCCCATAAGTAATCCACCTAGAAATAAATAAATAAACCATAAAAAAAAATTTTGAATTGATAAATCTATAAAAAATATAAATATTAAAGTTGAAACAGAGGCAATTAATAAACCTCTTGCAGCAGAAGCAAATGTAATTGCAAATACAACTTCTGAGGAAGACAAAGGACTATGGACAACATCAGTTATTGTTCCCATCATCTTTCCCATCATTAATGATGAGCTTGAATGTGCAAAACTTTGTTGAATTACTTGCATCATAATTAGACCGCATGCCAGAAATTTTATATAAGAGACTCCTAAAACATCAGCTCTTTGTTCACCTATAGCTAAAGAAATAACTGTCAAAAACAAAATACTAGTTAATATTGGTCCAAAGAGAGTCTGACCTGAAACTGTCAAAAATCTAAGCACTTCTTTTTTAAATAAAGAATAAGTTCCAACCCAATTTACAAGTCCAAATCTTCTTGTACCTATTTGATATTTTTTCTGTAATTCAACCATGAGTAATTATTAATAAACTTTTTTTTTAATATTTGTTAAAAAACAAGAAAAAAAGCTTGTTTTAAAGTATATTCTGTGTGTACAAGATTATGTTATATTTAATATAAAAAACACTAAATATAGTAATATGGGATGGACAGAGGAAAAGGTAAGTAAACTTAAAGATCTTTGGGGTAGAGGTAATACAGCAAGTCAAATTGCAGAGATTTTAGGAGGAGTAAGTAGAAATGCTGTAATTGGTAAAGCTCATCGACTAAATTTATCTGCAAAAATTAAAACTCGCTCAACAATTTCGCAAAATAAAACCGATTTAATAAATATAAATAACACAAATTCAAAAAAACTCAGTAGAAAGACTAGATTTAAATCATTACTTCTGGATAAAAATTTTGAACCAGCAAAGAATCTTCAATTAGAGGCCTTAAATGAACATACATGTAAATATATGGAAGGTCATCCGGATGAAAAGGACTCATCGTTTTGTGGCAGAAAAACTGTTGAAAAGTTTTCATACTGTCCATTACATCTCATGATAGTTTTTCAACCAAAAGGTAAAAAAGAGGATATAGATGAAAAGAATGAAGAAGTTCCAAAATTTATCGAAAAAAAGATAAAAACTGCATAGTTCACCTTAATAATTTTTCTTTTGCTTTTTTAAATTCGTCATCGTCAATTATTCCTTTTGCTCTTAAATCTTCTAGTTCTTTTAATTTATTTATAAATTCTAAATTTTGATTATTTTTTACCTCATTTAAATCTAAATTTTTATCTTCTTTGATAATTTGTTTTGCCTCTACTCCTCTAGTTATGGCTTTCACAGCAATAGATAAAACAAATACTAAAATTATAAAAACTAAAAAGTATATTATATTTGCAATCATTATTTTATTTTATTAATTTTGTTTTTGAAAATTGACCACCGCTTGTCCAATTAAAACTATATTGATTTATTTCTTCCTCAAATTTTTTAATTGCTTGCATCCCAAAATCTAGATTGGTTTGGTATGTACCAGAAATAACATTATCGTATTTCAATAATCTAAGTTGGTCTAATGTTAATAAAGGTTTAGGCATTAGCTGAAATATCCTTGCATTTAATTTAGCCAAAGGCAAAGGAAGAGGAAATAAAATTCTTTTTTTTTTAATCGATTTCAAAATTTTTATAATAATTTCTTTAAAAGTAAGAACTTCAGGACCAATACATTCTATAGTTTCTCCAGTAATTCTTTTCTTAACAATTTCAAAAATTATATTTGTAAAATCAGAGACATGAATTGGAGTAAATCTAGTTTTTCCCGAATAATAAAGAGGCATAATTGGGATTATACTCAATAATCTCATAAAATTAGTCGTAAAATTATCATCTACAGAATACACAATTGAAGGTTTTAAAATTACATATTTCTTAAAGTTTTGTATCACATTCTTTTCGCCATTTAATTTACTTGTAGCATAATTACTATCATAAGCTTTCTCTATGCCTAAAGCAGAAATATGAATAAATTGATCCAAAGATAATCTTGATGCCAATTTAGATAATAATGAAGGTAGATCTGAATGAATTAAATTAAAATGATTTTTCTTTTTTTCATACAATATTCCAATTAAATTTATACAAATATTACATTTTTTCATTATTTTAATTAAATTTTTCTCTGTAAATTTGTCCACTTCCTCAAGTTCTAAATATCCAAAATTAGACTGTGTTTTAATTTGATAACCTTTTCTATGAATACTTCTTGTTACCGCTATAACCCTATAGTTGTTTTTTGTGAGCTTTCGAATGAGTGATTTACCAATTTGGCCAGAAGCACCAAATATTAAAATTGAATCCTGATTTTTCATATATATATATCTAATTTATGAGTCTAGATATTAAATTACATAAGAAAGATTTACCAGATGAAATAACGTTCAGTGACAAGATTGCAATAGATTGTGAATTTACAGGACTAAATATTAAAAGAGACAGACTTTGCTTAGTTCAGATTTCATCAGGAAAAAATGATGCTCATATTATTCAATTAGATAAAGACAATTATGATGCACCAAATTTAAAAAGTATATTAAAAAATAATAAAATTAATAAACTATTTCATTTTGCAAGAGCTGATCTTTTATTTATTAAAAAATATTTGAATGTAAGTGTCGAAAACGTTAACTGTACAAAAATTATGAGTAAAATTGCTAGGACGTACACTGACAAACATGGTTTAAAGGATTTAATTAAGGAATTTATAGGTATTGATGTGAGTAAACAGTTACAATCATCTGACTTCGGAGGAGATCTATCAGATAAACAATTAAAATATTGCGCACAAGATGTTGTTTATTTGCACCAGATATATAATTCACTTAATAATATTTTATTAAGAGAAAAAAGAATTGATATTTATAATAGCACAATTAAGTTTATTAACACTAGAGTTGATTTAGACTTAGCTTCTTTTAAAGAAGATATTTGGTCACACTAAAATGGGAGATGTAAAATTATCAAAAATTGCTAAAGAAGTCGTTAAAATTGAAATTGAATCTCTTAAAAAACTTCATTCTAGTATCAATAAAAATTTTGAAAAAATAATTAAAACAATAATTAATTGTAAAAATGGCAAAATAATAATTTCAGGGGTTGGAAAAAGTGGAATCATTGCTAAAAAATGGTCAGCAACACTTTCCTCAACTGGTACATCATCCTTTTTTCTAGATGCTTCGAATGCTAGTCACGGTGATATGGGACAAATAAGGTCGAATGACGTTGTTATATTGATAAGTTTAAGTGGACAAAGTGATGAATTAAAAAATATAATTCAGTACACACTGAGAAATAGGTATATAAAATTAATTGGTATAACCTCAAAAAAAGACTCGTTATTATTTAAAAATGCTGACGTAAAATTTTTATTGCCTAATGTTAAAGAAGCCGGACCTGGAAATTTTGTTCCAACATCTTCAACTACAGTTCAAATTGCCCTTGGTGATGCAATAGCTATAGCTTGCATGACATATAAGAAATTTAGCAAATTGGACTTCAAGAAATTTCATCCAGGAGGATCTCTTTCTATAAAATTAAAAACTGTTGAGGATTTAATGTTAATTGGTAATAAAATACCTTTTATAAATGAAAATGTTAATATGAAAATAGCAATTAAGAAAATAACAAATAAAGGGCTTGGAGCATTAGTAGTTAAAAATAATAGAAATTTTACAACAGGAATTCTTACTGATGGTGATTTAAAAAGATTAAATAATATGAAAGTAAATTTTCAAAAATTAAAAATTAAAAAAACTATGAAAAAAAATCCAATAAGTATTGATAAAAATATGCTTGCAGTGCAGGCACTTTCGATTATGAATAGCAAAAAAATCACCAGTTTATGTGTGCATCAAAATAATAATAAAAATAAAACTGTTGGTTTTATTCATATCCATAATATTTTAGATGCCAATATAACCTAGATGTCATTTAAGTCTTTAATACAGATTATAGTTATAATTTTGATATTATTTATTATTGGTGGTGTTTACTATAAATATTTTAATACAAAAAAAGTTGTTGTTGAAGAAATAAACTTAAAAGAAAAAAAACAAATTGACCAAATTAATGAGCTCGAAAAAAAAATACTTTATTTGGAATTAGAAAATGAGAAGCTTAATAATAAAATAGACAACAAAAAAAATGAAACAGATGTAATCAGACTTCAAAATCTTGAAGAAACTATAACTGAACAAAGTAAAATAATTGATGAAAATAAATTAACTAATATACCTGAAAAAAACAAAAATGATGAAACACAGAGAAAAGCAAATAATGAGATTTCTAAAGTTAAAAAAAAGAGAGAGACAATAATAAAAAAAGATAAAATTAAAAATTTAGTTAAAGATGTAGAATATACCTCAGTAGATCAAAAAGGAAACCGATTCTATTTATTAGCCAATTCAGGAAAGTCAAATGTTTACAATAATGATATCTTAGATCTTGACAATGTAAGAGGAAAAATTACATCTGATACAAGAGACACAATTTATATTGTTTCTGATTATGCGAAATATAATTCAGTAAATTTGAATTCAAAATTTTATGAAAATGTAATAATAAATTATCAGGATAAAGAAATTACTTGTGTAAATTTTGATATAAATATGGAAACAAATAAAGCAATAGCTTATAATGATGTGGTGGTTACAGACCCAAAATCAGTAATGAAGGCAGGAATCGTAGAATTTGATCTAAAAACAAAAAATATAAATATTAACCCTGAAAGTTCTTCACAAGAAATTGAAGTTGTTACAAATTAATGGCATTAATAAAAAAATTTAGAATAAAAAGTTTTAAGGAAGAAGAAATTTTATTGAAATTAGATAAAATTTCTATGTTTTATAACAAACGACAAATTTTAAATAATTTAAATTTGAAAATTAATAAACAAGAAGTTTTGGGAATGCTGGGACCAAATGGTGTAGGTAAATCTACTATATTTCATATTATTACAGGTTTGAAAGATCCAAGTTACGGAAAAGTTCTAATAAATGGCACAGACTGTACTGATATTCCTATATATGAAAGAGCAACTAGATTTAAACTTGGATATGTTCCTCAATATGGAGGTTTTATACAAGATTTAACTTTGATTGAAAATTTAAAACTTGTTGGTGAAATTCATATCAAGGAAAAGGATTTAAGAAACTTAAAAATTGAAAAAATTATTTCTCAATTTGAATTTGACCCTATATTAAAAATTAAAGCAAAACATTTATCAGGTGGTCAGAAAAAAAAGCTGGTAATCTCTATGGCTCTTATTAACGATCCAAACATTCTTCTTTTAGATGAACCATTTGCGGCATTAGATATTCTCACAATTAAAATGCTTCAAGAAATAATAGTAAATTTACAATCTATTGAAAAAATTACTGTTGTGGTTTGTGATCATCAAGCTAGAGATCTATTAAGCTGTGTCGATAGAGCAATTGTATTGTCAAATGGAAAAATTATTGCATCTGGAAGTCCAAATGAAATAATAAAAGACTCAAGCGCAAGATCTGCCTACTTTGGTGATGAATTTAAGATAAATTAAGTCATCAATGGTAAATCATATTATTATTAGTGAGAGAATTAGAAATTTTAATAAGAAAATTAAGGTAAGTTCTGATAAAAGTATCTCCATAAGATGTATCCTCCTAGCATCTCAAGCGGTGGGCATATCTAAAATTTCAAATCTTCTAGAGTCCGAGGATGTTTTAAATACACTAAAAACTATTAAAAAACTCGGAATAAATTATACAAAACACAAAAATATCTATAAAATTTATGGATTTGGATTAAATGGCTTTAATATCTCAAAAAAAATAACTATCGATGCGGGTAATTCTGGGACATTAGCAAGACTAATACTTGGTTTATTAATTAAATCGAAAGTTAAAGTAAGATTAATTGGAGATAAAAGTTTATCAACTAGAGATTTTTCTAGAGTTATTAAACCTTTAAAACTCTTAGGCGCAAATATAAAAAGTAAAAATAATTTACTTCCAATAGAAATATTAGGAACAGAATTCTTAAGACCAATTGTATACGATGAGAAAATAGGGAGTGCTCAAGTAAAGTCTTGTATTATTCTTGGAGCCTTAAATACTCCAGGAATAACAACAATCAACTCAGCAAAATCAAGAAATCACACAGAATTAATGTTAAAATTTTTAAATTATCCGATCCAAATTAAAAAACAAAAAAATAAAGATAAGATATTCATTAAAGGTCTTAATCAAATCAAAGCATTTAGGTACAAAGTTCCCGGAGATATAAGTTCTGCAGCTTTTTTTATAGTTTTGACACTTCTTTCAAACAAATCTCAGATGATTATTGAGAAAGTTAATATAAATGATAGCAGAATTGGAATAATTAAAATTTTGAATAAAATGGGAGCAGAAATTAAATTAAAAAATAGAGAGCTGTATAATGGTGAAGATATTGCTGATATTTATGTTAAAAGTAAAAAAAATTTAAAATCAGTAAACTGTCCGTCAAAATTAAATAGTTCTGCAATCGATGAATTTTTAATTATATTTTTAGTTGCTGCAAGAGCAAAGGGAATTTCCAAATTTAAAAACTTAGGAGAAATGAATAAAAAGGAATCAAAAAGATTGGATTTAGCTGTAAAATTTTTAAAATTGATTGGAATTAAAGTTGAAAGATCAAATGATGATATAAATATTCATGGAAATCAAAATTTAATACTTTCAAAAAATTTTGAAATTAAGAATTTTTTAAAGGACCATAGAATTTTTTTTTTATCATGTATTGCAGCATTAACACTTGGAGGAAAATGGAAAATTAATGATAAAGATTCAATTAATTCATCCTTTCCAAATTTTTTAAAAACTTTAAAGATGATTGGAGCTAAAATTAATTGAAGAAAAAAAATAATTTTATTACAGTAGCTATAGACTCTCCTGCAGCTGCAGGAGCGGGTACTCAAGCAAAACTAATATCTAAACATTATAATTTATTTTATTTAGATACAGGAAAGATTTATAGATATATTGGACAGCTAAAATTAAAAAACAGTAAAAAATTTTCATATGCTTTAGTCAGAAGAAAAATTAAGCATATAAAATTAAAAAATTTAAACAGTAAAACACTATTATCAAATAAAATTGCATTATCTGCTTCAACTATTGCTAAGGATAAGAACATTAGAAGTATAGTTCATAAATTTCAGCAAAAGTGTGCTTATTATCCTCCTAAAAAATATAGAGGATCAGTCCTAGATGGAAGAGATATAATCACTGTTCAGGTTAGAGATGCAATGTTTAAATTTTATATAACTGCAAATATAAAGATAAGAGCAAGAAGACGCTATAATGAATATAAGAAATTAAATAAAAAAATAACTTATAAAGAAGTGCTTAAAAGCCTTAGAAACAGGGATAAATCAGATAGGGAAAGAAAATATGGTCCTTTAAAAAAAACAAAAGATTCTATCTTGATTAATACCACCAAATTAAGTAAGAAAGCGTGCTTTAAAAAAATTAAAGCAATTATGGACAAAAAAATTATTTAATAATGGAAGTTTATAAAGACTTAACATCTCCTGCATCTCAACAATTTGAAAAATTATTAAATAGTCAATTATCTAAGAATAAAATTGAAGAAGGAAAAATAATTGAAGGTAAGGTAACTAAAATTACCAATAAATATGTTTTTCTATTTATACCAGGTTTAAAAAGTGAGCCAGTGATTGATGCAAATGAGATAAAAATGATTGGACTATCAGAGGATTTAAAAGAGGGTTCGATGATTTCAGTATTACTTGAAAAAATTGAAGACAAGAATGGTGACGTAATTGTATCAGCTCAAAAAGCTCAAAAAATAAAAGGATGGAATAAACTTGTAAAATGCTATGAAAATAATGAATTAATTAATGGAAAAATTACTCAGAAAACAAAAGGAGGAGTAATTGTAGAGCATGTTGAAACTGGATCACTTATGTTTTGTCCAGGTTCACAAATTTCAGATAAACCTATGAAGAACATAGATCATTTGATAGGTGTAGAACAAAAATTTGCTCTTATAAAACTTGATATGGTAAGAGGGAATAGTGTTGTATCTAGAAGACAGGTAGTTTCGACGAATAAGAGAGAAGATAAGACAAAAATTATTGAAAAGTTCAAAGTTGGTGACATAATTACAGATGCAGTAGTCAAAGGTTATTCCTCATTTGGATGCTTCTTTGAAGTAAATACACCAGAAGGGACTATTGATACACTTTGTCATTTACAGGAAATAAGTTACAGTAGAGTAAATCATCCTGATGAAGTTTTCAATATTGGTGAAAAGCACGATTTAAAAGTTATATCAATTGATATGGATAAGTTACAAGTTGGTTGCTCGATTAAGCAGCTTTCTCCGGATCCATTTGAGCATATATCAAATTATCAAATAGGTAATGAATATAAAGTTAAAGTAGTAAAAATTACCGACTATGGTTGCTTTTGTGAACTCGAGGCAGGTTTAAGTACTCTTCTTCATAGTAGTGAAATAAGTTGGACCAAAAAAAATATATCACCTAAAAAAATGTTTAACGTAGGAGACACAATTAATTGTGTGATAACAGAAATAGATAAAGATAAGAGAAGAGTTGCTATTTCTCACAGATTAACACAGGAGAATCCGTATTCTAAACTTGAAAATACTTTTCCGGTTGGATCTGATATAGAGGGAATTGTAAATAATTTTAATGAATACGCGATATACCTTAAATTGGGAGATTTTGATATTGACGGTTTTTTACACTCAAATGATCTTTCTTATACAGGTAAACCAGACGAGGAATTAAAAAAATATAAAAAGGGAGATAAACTAAAAGTCAAAATTTTAGAAATTAAAAAGTCTGATCAAAAAGTAAGAGTCGGGTTAAAACAATTGCAAAAAGATCCTTTTGATTGGTTTAAGGATAAAAAAGTTAATGATACAATTACTGTAAAGGTTATTTCTTCTGATAATAAAGGATTATTTGTAAAACCTGAAGGGTGTGACATAGACTTCTTGATTAAAAAATCACAAATAGCAATGAGTGCTTCTGATGCAAGACCCTCACGATTTGTAGGAGGAGAAAGAATAGATGCAGCAATAGCTGAAATTAATTTTGAAAAAAGGAAGGTTTCTTTAAGTATTAAATTACTCGAGGAAATAATGAATGCTAAAGCTATAAAAGAACATTCAAGTCCATTAAGTGGAAAAAATCTACCATTTTCATCACTTTCAGAGCAACTAGATGATAAAAAAAACAAGAAAGATAACGAATAAAAATTGTCAGTCGTAAAATCAGACCTAATAAAAAAATTAGCAGAAAACTACCCAAATTTCTTAAAGAAAGATTTAATCAAATTATTTGACATTACTATTTATGAAATGCAAGAGGCTTTAAAAAGAAATGAAAGAGTAGAGTTAAGGGAAGTATTTTCATTAGAGCCTAAAAAGCAAAAAGCAAGAATATCTAGAAATCCAAAAACTAATGAAAAAATAAATACACCTGAGAAAAAATCGATATCATTTAAAATGTCTAAGGAGTGGACAAATAAAATTAATGAAAAAAAATAAAATATTTATCGCATGTGATAGCAAGAATATTCAAAAAGTTCGCGAAATAATAAATAAAACAAAAAATTTAAAATTAAAAATTGGTTATAAATTTGGCTTAGAATTTCTAAATTCTAAAGGTGGTAGAGATTTTGTTTCAAAATTAAAAAATAAAGTAACGTTTGGAGATTTTAAATTTTCAGACATACCAAATACATGTGCGTCAGCTGTAAAAGCAGTAAGTGATTTAAACTTTAATTATTTAACAATACATATCAATTCTGGACTTGAATCTTTAAAAGCTGCAAAAAAAGCTTCTGGTAAAACAAAATTAGTTGGAGTAACGGTTTTAACCTCTTTAGATAACAAATCTTTAGAAGAAATTGGATATAGCAAAAATTTAAAAAAAATTGTTCTTGCACAAGCTAAATTAGCAAATAAAGCGAAATTAGATGCTATAGTTTGTAGTGCACAAGAGGTGGATATTGTAAAAAAAGTTTTTAAAAAAGAAATTATTACACCAGGTATAAGACTAAATTCAGATAAAAATGATCAAAAAAGGGTTATAACCCCTAATGAAGCATACAAAAATGGAAGTGATTGGCTGGTAATTGGAAGGCCCATTACAAAAGGAAATATTAAAAATAATCTTAAAAATTTAATTAATCACTTAAATTAATGATTAAAGGGATAAAAATTTGTGGGATCTCTGATCTTGAGACCTTAATGTATATCTTAAATCACAAGAATCCCCCAAAATTTGTTGGTTTCATATGTAATTATCAAAAAAGTAAAAGATTTGTAGATTACAAAAAATTAATTAAATTAGTAAATATAAAAAGGAGAAATGTTAATTTTGTATGTGTTCTTGTGAAACCAAGTATTGATACATTAAAAAAAATTAAAAATCTTAATTTTGATTATTATCAATTATATGATGTAGATCCCAAAGAAACAAAAATTATTAAAGAAAAATATAATATAAAAATTATAACAGCCTTAACAGTTAAAAGTCAAAAAGATGTTAATGTGTATAAAGAATACACTGATATATCAGATATAATTCTTTTTGATGGTAAAGGTTATGAAAAGTCTATTGGCTTCAACCATAAATTAATAAATTCGGTTCCAGACTCTGTAAATAAAATGATTGCTGGAAATATAAAAATAGAAGATGTTGCTAACCTTAAAGATAATGATATCTTCATAGATATAAGTGGTGCATTAGAAAATAAAGAAGGTAAAAAAGATATTAAAAAAATTGACAAACTATTAAACATTGTAATTTAGAATGAAACTTAAAAAACGTATTCCAGTAATTGATCAGGGTGATAAGCTTGGTTTTTGGGGTGGTAAATTTGGAGGTAATTTTGTGCCCGAAACACTTAAAAAACCTATAGAAGATCTTGAAAAACAATTTAATAAATTAAAAAATAACAAAAAATTTTTAAAAGAAAGAGATAAATATTTTAAAAATTGGATTGGTACACCTACAAGATTTATAAAATTAAATAATTTAACTAAACATGTAGGTGGAGCACAGATTTGGTCAAAAGTTGTTTCTGATGCTAATGGAGGCGCTCATAAAATATATAATGCAACTGTTCATTGTTTATTGGCTAAAAGATCTGGTAAAAAAGTTATAATTGGCGATACCGGAGCTGGCTATGCTGGAAAAATGTTGAGTATGGCAGCTAAAAAATTTGGTTTAAAATGTAAAATTTTTATGGGTGCAAAGGATATTAAAAGACAACAGCCGAATGTTAAGGCAATGAAAAAAAATGGTGCAGATGTAATTCCTGTATATTCAGGAAGTCAAACATTAGTGGATGCTGTCTCTGAATGTATGAGATACTGGGTTGCAAATTGTGATACTACGGCAATGTGCGTTGGTAGTACAGTAGGTCCAGCAATTTTTGTTCGTATATGTGGATGGAGCACCAGTCAGATTTCTAGAGAACTTAAATCGCAATTATTAAATGAATTCGGTACTATTCCAAAAAAACTTAAATTGTACAATTGTGTTGGTGGTGGTTCATCAAGTTTTGGTTTTTGGAATGAGTTTATGGATTATGACAAAAAACAAGTTGAGTTTATTGGTGTAGAAGCTGGAGGGCCATCTAAAAGTAAGAGACATGCTGCCCCTTTAACTTATGGCTCTAAAATCGGTATACTGCATGGAGCAGCTCAATATGTTAATCAGAATAGTGATGGACAGATTGAAGAGACAGAGTCTATCTCTGCAGGTCTTGATTATCCAGGTATCTCTCCACTTCACTGTTTTTTAAAAGATGCAAAACGAGCAAGATATACTGCGGCTAGTGACGAAGAAGCTTTAAAAGCCTACCAAATAGTTACAAAATATGAAAATTTGCGACCTTCTCTTGAGCCAAGTCATGCATTCTCTGTGGCAATTAAAGAAGCAAAAAAATTTAGTAAGGACACAATAGTAATTATTAATAGTTGTGGAGATGCATATAAAGATCGAGGAATTTTAGAAAAAAAATTGGGAAAAAAATATGTTAAATCCAATTAGTCTTGTATTTAAAAAAGCTAAAAATGAAAAAAGACCAGCGCTACTTACTTATACTGTTGCTGGAGATAGCTCAAAGAAACAGTCTTTAAATATCTTAAAGGCAATTTCAAATTATGCAGATATTTTAGAAGTTGGTATACCACATAACACTCCTGTTGCAGATGGCGGCCAAATTCAAACTAGTGCTTATAGAGCGATCAAAAATGGCATTAAGATGAATGACATTTTTAAAATTGTAAGTGATTTTAAAAAAAGTAAAAATTCAAAACCTGTTATATTTATGGGTTATTACAATATGATTTTCCAATATGGTGAAAATAAATTTTTAAAAAAATGTAAAAAATCAGGTGTTAATGGTTTAATTGTCGTTGATTTACCATGGCCAGAAAACAAAATTTTTTCAAATAAATGTAAAAAAAATTCAATTAATTTTATCCAATTATTATCTCCCACAACATCAAATAAAAGACTTAAAAGTATTACAAGAGATTCTCATGATATGATTTATTATATAAGTATGTTATCTACAACGGGTGGTAAGCTTAAAGTTTCACCAAAAAAAATATTAGCTAATTACAATAAAATTAAAAAAATAAGTCCTAAAAAAAATTGTGTTATAGGTTTTGGGATAACTGAAAAAACTATATCAAATTTTAAAAAAGCAGATGGACTTGTTGTTGGTAGTCAAATTTGTAAAGAAATTACTAGAAGTTTAAACAATAGACAAAATCCTGTCATAAATGTAAGTAAGGTAGTTAATAAACTAAGAAAAAAAATATCATGAATTGGCTAACAAAAGCTATAAACTTTGGAGAAAAAATAAAGAAGGTACTTCGAAAAAGACCTTCAAAAGACGATATAGCTAATTCAGATTGGACAAGTTGTTGCAAAGGTCCAATATTAAAGAAAGATTTAGAGAATAATTTATGGGTTTGTGATCTTTGTGGAAAACATCATAGAATTAGTTGTAGACAAAGATTTGATATAGTTTTTGGAAAGAATGCCTATCAAATTTTAGAATCACCAATACCTACAGAAGATCCATTGAATTGGGTTGATACAAAATCTTACAAAGATAGACTTAAGATTGCGAGAAAAAAAACTAATCAAAATTGTGCAGTAATGATTGCAAAAGGAAGAATTAATGGAATTGAAGTAACAGCAGGAGCAATAAACTTTGATTTTATAGGAGGTTCAGTTGGAGCTGCAGAGGGAGAGGCAATAATTTATGGGGTGCAACATGCAATAGATAATCAAACGCCTTACTTATTTTTTCCCTGTGGAGGTGGACAAAGAATGTTCGAGTCTACAATTGCTTTAGCAAATATGACTAGAACAACACTTGCCATAAATGAACTTAAGAACAACAATTTACCGTACATAGTTTGTTTTACTGATCCAACTGCTGGTGGAATAACTGCCTCTTTTTCAATGTTAGGAGATATTCATCTTGCTGAACCTGGATGCCTAATAGCATTTGCAGGAAAAAGAGTAATTCAAGCAACGGTTAAGGAAGAATTAAGTTCTGATTTTCAAACAGCTGAATTTGTTGAGAAACATGGCTTTGTTGACAGAGTTGTTCAAAGAAAAGATATTCAAAAAGAAGTGGGGAACCTTCTATCGATATTACTTAGAAAAAATTCTGATATACATTTAGAAAACTTAAATGAAACTTCAGAAACTAATATCCAAACTAGAGAAGCATCATAAAAAAAAACTAGATTTATCTCTAGGAAGAACTTTTAATCTCTTAAAAAAACTTGGAAATCCACAAGATAAATTAAAAAATGTAGTCACAGTTGTTGGAACTAATGCTAAAGCAAGCATGTGCTATAGTCTTAAGTCAATACTAAACCAAGCTGGATATAAAACTAATCTTTATACTTCTCCCCACCTACTCTCTTATACGGAAAGATACGTTTTTGATGATAAAGAGATAAATGAAGAAGATTTAATAGAATTACTGACTGGTGTTGAAAAGACTTTAGGAGATGACAATGCAACATTATTTGAAATTTTAACCTGTGCATTTTTAAAATATGCTGAAAATTTCAAAGATAATGTTAATATTATAGAAGCAGGATTATTTCATCAATTTGATAGTACAAATGTTTTTAAGGAAAATTTAATGACGCTCATTGGTGTCATTCATAATGATCACTTTCAATGGCTTAAAAATAAATCAATTGAAGGAGTGATATATGAAAAAACAGCTAAACTTTTAAACTCAAATATATTTATTAATAAACAAGTCAATAATGAAATAAGAGATAAGATAGAAAAATCATTAGAAAATAATTCATCAAATAAATATTTTTTTGATAAAGATTTTAATATTGCAAAATCCGAAAATGGATTTATTCAATATCAAGATCAATTAGGAGAATTAATATTACCTGAATTAAGTATTCTTGGGGATCATCAATTATATAATGTTAGTACCTCAATTGCTGCATCTAGAAAGATTTTTAATATTAAAGATGAATATATTTTAAGTGGTGTCAAAAATATTTCATTAAAAGCAAGACTTGAAGAGATAAAATCTGGTAAATTAAAAGATATTGCAGGTAATAATAAACTTATAATTGATGGTGGTCACAACATTAGCGCAAGTTTTTCTATTGCTAATTGGATTAAAAATCAAAATGAAGAAGTAAACCTTATCGTGGGCATGATGAAAGACAAGGAACATGAAGAATTTATAAAAGCTTTTGAAAATATTGTAAATTCAATTACTTTAATTGATATTCCTAATCAAAATGGCGCGATTTCAAAGGAAGATTTTAGAAAAAAGTTAGATAATTTAAAATTAAATTTGAAACTTTCTAATGGTATTGAAGATAGTATAAAATCATTATCAAATAATAAAAACACAATCATACTTTTTGTTGGTTCACTATATCTTGCTGGAGAGATTTTAAGCTTAAATTAGATATTTTCTTTTATCCAAGAAACAATTTCACTTTTTGGAACCGCTCCAACCTTAGTTGAAACATGGTTTCCATCTTTCATCAAAATCATCGTAGGAATTCCTCGAACACCATATTTTGTTGGCGTATTTGGCTCCTCATCAATGTTATGTTTTGCTACAGATAATTGGTCAGACATTTCATTTGAAATTTCTTCCAAGCTGGGAGCCACCATATGACATGGACCGCACCATTCTGCCCAAAAATCACAGATTAATATCTTATTATCTTTAACTAACTGATCAAAACTTTCGTCTGTAGATTTTACTGTTGCCATATAAGTTTTATATAAATTAATTTTATTTATTCAATAGTTAAAAATGTATAAATTGAATTTTATACATTAAACATTCTCGTACTTTTTTTGAATAGACATTGCATAATTATTAAATTCATCGAGTAGAGCTAACTTTTCATTGTCATTCTCATTAGTATATTTTTCTCTTAAAGTATCAATTTCGTTATATAAAGTAGGTATTGTCCACCATTTCTCTTTTCTTTCGCTAAGTATTCTTTTAGCTATATCTCTTCTAATAGACTTGTACATAGAATTTGGAAGTATCTCCGGAGCTTCTTGAAATATAATTTTTTTACCAAAACTAACTAATCTATCATCTTCAAACTTATCAAGTAAATTTAATTTCTCTTTCCATGGAGCTTCATGCCAACTTGGGAACAGGGCAGTATCTTTATTTGATGTAAATTTTGAATAAATACTTTCCTCTGCATATATATCTTCTTGAGATTTTGATTGTTCTTTTTCTTCTGCAACCTCACGAAGTGCGGTCAAAATATTTTGAGAAAACTGTTCGTTATTTTGAACAAACTCCGCTCTTTTTTTAATTACGTTTTTATCTAGTTTATTATATGGTTCAATATTCAAACCATATTTTGCATCAATTATTATTGGCGCTTTGTTTGATCTAACTGTTCTTAAAAACTTGGGTGTTTTTTTCATCTCTGTTTTTAATTCATTTATAGATTTATTGATCAATGGTTGAATTTCTGTTCTAAGATCTATTGTGTAATACCATCCTTGATAAATAGGATGCATACAATATTTCGCATGTAACGGAACAACTAAATGAAGTCTAGACTTTCCATAATAATATTCATTTAAAGTTATAATTTCTCCTTTTTTTATAATTGTTTCGGTGTTAGATTTATTTGCAGTGCTTAAAAAAGACTCCCAAGTATGTTCTTGTTTTTCTTTTACAATTTTCAAAACCTTTGCAGTAAGTTCTGCATCAGCTAAAGCTGAGTGTGCATCACTTGCATCTATACCTTGCATTTGAGCTAGAGATGCTAGTTTAAATACAGGATTATTTTTTTCATTAATTTCAGTTTCTAAAACTGTAGGGTCTACTGCATATGCAGCTCTTGCAATATTTATTCCATCATGTCTGGTATTAGGAGCGGAATTTGTCAAATAAGGATACCTAATACTTTTGAAAAATTCTTTTCTTATCATCTCTTCGTCGAAATTTAGCGAACTCCACCCTAAGAAAATAGCAGGGCTCCATTTTTTAAAAATTTTTTCAACTTGTCCAAGCATTTGGTAATGGCTTAGATTTGTTTGAGTAAGTTGTTTAATTGATGTCTTATTAACTATTAAAGCTGCCGCTTGAAAAATCTCAGTTTCATGAAGTCTACATCGAAGATTAAATCTATCTTTTTCTTTGAAATTCTCATCAAATAATATTCCACCAATTTCTATAATGCTACCAAAGTCAGTGCTGGCACTCGATGATTCTATGTCCCAAATTGCTAAATTCATATTGTTAACCTCAAATTAGCTATGTTTTGATGGGTTTTTGGAAAGTTTTTTAAGACTAAACATTTGCATCTAAACAAGTAGCTTATAGTTAGTTTCTTCTGTTCTATGTATTGGTTGGTTAAAGTCAAGCTATATTATTCATTTCATAAAATTTTTTGACCCTACCCATAAATAAATTTTGATACATCTCTAATTCTGCACCTTCAATTTTAAATTCTTGAAATAGAATATCTTTTGTACAGAGTAAAATTATCCCCGCTTTCATTTTTGTTCCATGTACCACATCATGAGCTAAAGTATATGCTCCAAGTTGTAAGAAATAATCTTGAATATAATCTGTTTTTTTAGGTTTATTGCTCTGCTTAAAATCTATTATGACATCTTTGCCCTGATAAATTCCAATTAAATCTGCAGTTCCAGCATATTGCTCTGGATAATAAATAGTTTCTTCCATCCCATAAATTTCATCTAATTTATTGTTTACCCCCTTTTCAATTATTTCTTTGGCCATATTTTTATATTGTTCATTACTTTCAAAAAAGCTTTCGTTAATTCTTCCTCTTAAATAATCTTCAATATAAGAGTGCATTGACGTTCCTCTTGAAGATGCTTCTGTTTTAATTCTATTTGCTTCCTTAAAACCTACCCGCTCCTGCCAATTTTTGATAGCTGCCTTTTCCTCTTCAGATTTAGTAGCACTTAAAATTGTTGTCACACTTGGAAGTTTTTCTTCTCCTAAAGAGTATTTCCTATAACCATCTTCAATTGATCTTGTAGATTTTGGATAAATAAATTTATTACTCCACTTCATTCATCTAAGCTTTAGGAAACTTTTCGTTTGTCTACTTGCTCATAATTACTCGCACCTGAAGGCGAGTCTGGATCTGGATCATCATCCTCATTAGGGTTTTTTATAGAGTCTATACTTCTATTGATCGCTCTAGCATCTTTGCCAAAGCTATCAACAACAGACATTGCTTCTTCTAATTTTTTCCTTAAAACTAAAACATTATTAAAATGCATATTAAATCTAGTACTAATCTTTTTTAAATGGTCATAAATTTCTGATGCGTGTTTCTTAATTCTTAAGCTTTGAAAGCCCATATGAAGTGACTGTAAATAACCAGATAAATTGTTAGGGCCCATAATAGTTACTTTATATTTTTTCATTATTTCTTGAGTTAATAATTCTTTTGTAGTTGGGTCTTGATAGTTTGCTAGTTCTAAAAATAAACTCTCAGTTGGTGCATAAACTATTGCAAAATCTGTCGTTTTAGGTGGTACGATATATTTTTCGTTCACACTTTTTGCTTTTTCTTTAAAAGCTCTAGCAAGTTTGGTTCTTGCATCAGCCATAGCTTTCTTATCATCTTCCTGATGAGCATCTTGGATGGCCTTAAATCTTTCAACTGGAAAGTGGCTATCAACTGGAACTAAAATCCCATCTTGAAGTTTAATTGCAAATTCAACATTTTCACCAGTATCCTCTTTCATTTTTACATTTGATGAGTATTGAGATGATGGCAACAAATCCTTAATCAGGGAGCCCAAACTAAACTCAGCTAAGGTTCCATACTTTTTAACACCTGCCAATATTTGATTAATGCCCTTCTGACTTTCATTCAAATTTTCAACTTGATTATTAAAAGCTGAAACTTTTTCATTAACAGAGGTTAATGCTTGTGTCATATCCCTTGTTACATCTTTTGATAAAGAATTAAATGAAGAAGACATATTGGTCATCTGAGTATTCAAAGATGACGAAATACTATTAATTTGCAAATTTAATGCCTCTTTTAGAGAATTAATTTCCTCATTCTTGTTTTCTTTTTCGATATCAAAATTTTTTAATGCTTTTGATAGTTTGTATAGTAAAAAAAGACCAATAATAATTATTGAAATTAGCAACAAAATTAATATTAACGATTCCATAACCTCTTAGTATATACTAAAAATATATTTTCAACGATATATATAGTTGAATAAATTTAATTGAGATTTTACTAAAGTATATATGTTAACAAAATTAGGATTAGATAATTTTAAAGTTTTTGAGAAAAAACAAGAGCTTAATTTTGGTAAAAAATTTACTTTAATTTATGGAAGTAATTCTTCAGGTAAAAGTAGTTTATTTCAAGCGATTCAAATAATAAAAGAAACATTAAATACTCCAGATTCCGGCTTTAAATATTTAGGTATTCAAGGGGAAATGAACGATTTTATTAACAAAAAAGATAGGTCAAAAGAAAAAAAAATGAAAATTTTCTTTGAGGCCGAAATTTCTTTTGCAAACTCGATAAGGTCCTTCCCAGTGGGGATGGGTTATGGTTTTCAAAATATTTCAAGAATATTAGATAATTACCAAAATGTTATATATCCAATAAAATTGGGAGTAGAAATAATAGTTAAATTAGAAAAAGACGATACTAAACTTGAAAATATATCATTTAAATTAAAATTTGACTACGATTTTTTAGGCAAAAAAAAAGGAATTTTAGACAGTGAAGCAGATTCAGTAAAAAAAAGAATAAAGGAAAGATCAAATTATATCGATACAAAGGAAATACTTATTTTAGAACTTGAATATTTAGAAAAATTACAAAGAAAAAATGTGAAAAAATATTTTCCTCACTTTAGAGGAAAAATAGACAACAGTTTAATTAAAAATTTTTCAATTTATAAAACAAAAAATGTTATAGAGGACAAACTTTTTTGGTATGATTGGTGGGAATTTACAAGAAAATTCATCACCGAATCTGAAACCGAAGAAAAATTATTAGAAAAAGAGAGATATGCTGAAATAAGAAGAATAAAAAAAAAAATATCATTACTTAAGAAAGAAAAGGAGAAATTATTTACAATAAGAGACGATGAAAAAATTAAAAATTTAGAAATAGAAATTAAAAAAATTGATCGAAGTTTAAAAGAAGAAGGATCATATAGAGATAGAAACTTCCAAAGAAGTTTTCCAATTGAAATAATTAGAATTCTTAAACAGTTAAAAACATTTGATAAATTTAGATCATTTATGATTAAAGATTTGAAAGAAAATCTTAACTTTACATCATCATATATTGATTTTTCAAGAAATGTTGGACAAATGTTTGACTCTGGTTATGCATTTAGAACTTTAAAGGCTGAAGGGAATACAATATTAGAAAAGATTTCAAACTCTCTTAGGTTTGGAAGATTATATGGTAGACAAGCTCGACTGCCACTAACAAATATTTCAAGAGTGCCTGAGATCTTTTTAACAATGCTAAATAGGCAAGTTTTCAAAAATATTTACACAGTTCATAGTACTGAGTCTGAGTTTAATGACTCTTATCGGTTGAGACAGGAAAATTATAAAAGCGTTGGGAGAGATGGAAAAAATACTCCTTATATACTAATAAAAGACAGAAAAACTCTCGCATCTGTAAACAAAGTTCTGGAGAATGCTATGAACATTAAATTATCATTATCCAAAGGAAGACTTCAAGGTGAAAATCATTTTATATTCAAAGCAAAAGATAGTTTTTCTGGTGAGATGAATGATACAATAAAGATGAAACTTGCGGGTAAGGGTTTTAATTCAATCATTCCTTATTTAACAGAAATTATGATGCATGAAAATTGTATGATATTACTTGAGGAGATTGAAAATTCTCTACATCCTAGAATAATAAGTCCATTAATTGATAGCCTTCTCACAATAACAAATAAAAACAAATATGTGCTTGAAACGCACAGCAAACATATAATATTAAAATTACAACAACTTGTTAAAAATAAAAAAATTAATAAGGAAGATGTTGCTGTTAATTACATTGAAAGAGGAAGAGATGGTTCTAAAATAAATCATATTCCTTTAGACGATAACGGTGATTTTACAGTCTCATGGCCAGAAGGTGGATTTTTTCCAGAGGAATCTAAAATAATTTTAGGCTAAAATTTATGGTTCAGAAACTCTCAATTGATCCCAAAATTTTAGATTATAAATTTTTAGAAAATTCACTCAATAAGATTGATAAAGGATTTCAAAATTTAACTGAAATAAAAAAAATGGAAAATCCAACAATTTTTTTAAATAGTCAAATTGCAGATGAATTAATTAAAAATATGAGTGAATTAAAAATTTTATTAAACAACAAAGTAAGTGATGGTGAAGAGTTTAGAAAACTTTCAAACACCAGTAATAAAATCGAGATACATCTTCAATCATTATTAAACTCACCAGAAAAAGTTTATAAATTTAATGATAAAAATATTAGTAAACTAGAGTTTAAAAAATTTATCACTTTTTTATTTGAAAAATTCGGACTCTCTTTTTTAGATTTTGTTTTACTAAGTTCTAAAATAAATTCAGGATTTCTTGAAATAGATAATTATTTAGCTGAATATTTAGAAAATAAATCTCAAATAAATAGAGATTTTAGTTTGAGAAAAGATATAAAAAATTTTATAGATTTTGAAAGAAAGATTTTAGAGACATTAGGTTTACATGGACATGATGAAAATGAAAAGCTATTCTTAATTAATCCTGGTATTTTAAGAAAAATTGACAATAACGATAAAAATTATTTAGGTTTATTAATCACAATTAAGTCTATCTGCTGTTATTTTTACAAAAAAATTGATATATTCAAACTTAGACCAAAAATAGTTGTTATAACTGATAACGCAAATTATGTTGGAAAAGAGAATTCTTTAAGAATTAAATTTTTAAAAGAATTCGAAGATTTAGAAAAGCATATCAGCGTTGATTTAATAGTCCTTAATAGATGGGAAAAAAAATCACAATCTGAGCAAAGATTTATTTTTTCATCAAATGAGGTTGGTTATGGACTAAATATTGAGATAGATTTTATGGCTACAGGTAAATTCGGATCAAAAAAAGATGATTTAAAATTCATTGAAAATAATTATAAACAATTAAAAGTTGTAAAGTCTGGTATTTTAAAGGAAATTATAAGTTCAAATTTAAAAGAATTTTTGAGGAATAATATCATTAATAAAGTGAATAATAATGAAAATAGCCTTAAAAATCCAATATTTAGGGAAATTTTACAAAAATATAATAATAGTTAGTTGAAAATTTTCTCATAAGTTTTATATAAAGTATGTTGGCACTACATTAGTGAAATACCAGCGGTCTTTATGGATAAGACCAAAAGTGCTAACATGGTGGGAATCTCCGCTGGCACCAAAAATTTCATAGAATATAATTTCATAAAAAATCTTAAGCATTCTGCTTATAGAATTTTAGAAAAGAATAATCAGTCTAATTTAAACTTTAGAAGAGAATTAGCATTATTAATCAAATCTAAAAAAGGTAATACAAAATCTCAAACTATCTTATTAAATTATTTTATTAAAGATATTAAATATTGGTCAAACATATACATAAATAAATATTTACCAAACAAAGATGAGTTTTACTTTGACCTAATTAATGAAGGTTACAGAATTATTTACAAAAGAATTAAAGAAGTCGATTTAAAGAATTTAATTCTAAAAGAAACTAATCCAAAAGAGAGAACAAAAAAAACTTGGTTTAGTAACAATACAAATATGTGGATAAGAAGTTATATTAAAGCAAAAGCTGAAAAATTAAAAAAAGAGTTTAATAATAAAAATGAGTATTCTTTAGAATTATTTGAAGATAACAATAGCCATAATTTATGCAGCATTACTAAAAGCGACAAATCAGATTTAGTTAGAGAATGCGATAAAAAAAATCCAGAACTAAAGGTAATAAAAAATATTAATAAAAATAATATTAAAGAAAATTTAAATAATTCTATAAAAAATCTAAATGCAAAAGAACAAAATATAATCCATTTAATATATTTTGATGAAAGTTTAGATGGAAATAATTCTCAAAAAATAAAACAGATTTCTAAAAAATTAAATGTAAGTGATAAAAGAATATATTTCCTTCATGCATCTGCACTTAAAAAATTAAAAAAAGAATTTTCTTTATTGAAAGATAACAAAAATTTTTTACCAAAAGAGTATGTATAAAATAAACTTTAAACAAAGGAGGTTATCTTCACATAACTTTTCTAGCTTTGGTAAGAGTAGCTGTCGAGTAGCGGTAACGCCTCGTACACTTGGTTCTCCTTCATATTCTTTATGGAGCAACCAAGTGTCTTTCTCCAACAGCTCTACCAAGGCTAAGAAAGGAACCAAAATTCATTTCAGATCTTTCTTTAATAGAAGAGCATGTTTTGAATTTAAGAAAAATTTAAAGAAAAAATTCTTTCAGCTATCCGACAAAAAATTAACAATTAGAACCAATATTAGAGGAACAAAAATCCAATACTTTTATGGAGCAAGGTCATGAGCTCAGAAATTAGTATTAAAGACAAAATTAAAAGAAATTCATCAATGTTTGTGAATTTTGTAAAAAGTGCTGTTACAGCATCTCCAAAAGTTCAAAATAATTTCTTAGACGTGTCTGCAAAGGTTGCAGAGACAGTTTTAAAAATAATTAAAGATGCAGATTTAGTTGTTGATCTTAATTATAAAGGTAAAGAATTTTGGTCTCAAAATCGTTGTAAAACAGCATGTTTTGTTGATGGTGGAGTTGATAAAACCTCTATTATAAGCTCCGCACCACTTAGTATTAGAGCTGGAAGCTATGTAGTTAAACCAGATGCAACATCAAAAAGAGAGTACTTTGAAGAAAGTATGGTTTTTTTAGGTGATTTGTACGATCCAAAGAATGAACTTTACGATTTTATAGATGATGACTTTGAAGAAGATCAAATGCTCAACAAGAAAAAGGATGGAGCAAGAATTATTTTTGAAGCTGCTACTATAGTTAAGCATATACTTCTTAATAAGAAATTTGATTACTGTTTTTTACATGGACCTATTGAGGGAACTGTAATGCCCTTCTCTGTCCCAGGTTTTCCAACTTTTACTAAATTTGCTGTTGAAAATATGTTTCCTTTTGCAATTAATAAAAAAACTGATGTAGCAGCAAGACACTTTATTAATGTTTATCTTGAAGCTCTTAATTATATTAAAAAAGGTAAGTTTCCTATTTATGGAATAGTGGAGACATCTAATTCTGCACCATATGTAAAAAATCTTTTATATAACTATAAGTCTCAAGGAAAAATTTCTGATAAAGACTACAATAATTTTATTAAAATAATCAAAAAATACAAAATTACAGATTCACATCTTTTAGAGATAATATTATCAAGTGGCCAAGCTTTAAAACCACTTGAGATAAAAAAACAAATTCAAGGTTTTACAGTTACAGCTGGTTCATCTTGGGAAGATATGATGGAGAGTTTTCCAAAAGTATTTATTGGTTACATTAAAACTACTGATAATAACTCGCCAATAAGAATTGAGTCTTTGAATAATTCAAAAAACCTAATTAAAGACTACGAATATATTTTAGGAACATCTAGATTGCTTCCTAATTATGGATTTCCAGTTGGACTAAATGTCGTTGATAAATTTGCAAAAATTCCTAACTGGATGAGCAAAGCTTCAAGAAAATATTATGCAACACATTTACTTAGACAAGCAGTTAAAAATAAAGATCAAAATACAATAAGTCTTGCAGTAAAAATTTTATCAAAAAAAGCAAGATCTTGGAGAAATAGACCTATAGGAGGAATAACAAAATAATGACAATGAAACTTTATATATCGCCGAATTACTCAGAAATTGATGAGTATATTACAATATCAAAAAGTGGTTTTTTCTTTTCAGCTGAGTTTATTGATAAAAATCAACTTAAAGACAATGGATTCTGTCAATTTTTTACTTCAAACGACTGTGATTATAAATTTGGAGTTTCATTCTCAAAAGAAAAAAAAGAAGGATCTTTTGCAATAATAAATACTTTAAGGGGTAAATACAAAGATAAATCAAACGCAAGAAGCACAACTGCAACTGCATTTTTCAACAGCACTCCTGTATTTAAAGAACTAACAAAAAATAATCAAAAGAATAGATATAGTTTAGAATATTCGAAACAATTTGGCTGCTTTGTTTTCAATGTTATTCCTTTTTTTGAAATTTCAAAAAAACCGAATGAAATACCAGATTTAATTACAGGTATTTATAAGTGTTATGATGAAGAAAAGCATACTTTATACATCGGTAAAGGAAATTTAAGATCAAGAGTAAAAGAACACCTTGGTAAAGGATGGAACATCACAAAAGTCGACTATTCTGTAATTAAAGATAACGATGAGATGCACAAGTATGAGTCTTATCACCTTGAACAATACAAAAAAGAAAATGGTGCTTATCCACCACAAAACATAATAGGAGGTAAAAGATAATTATGCTTAAAAATCCAAATTGGAAATCTATTGGAACAGTTTTGGGTGAAACATTTATAGATTGTTTTTACTTTAGTTTAAAAAATTATAAGGCCAAAAAAGGAGATATTGTAACAACCGACTCCAAAGTTCCATCAAGTGAGGGTAAAATCATACCTGTCACTGTTTGGGGAAAAATTTCAACTATAGAAAGTAGTAATGCTTTCTTTCCAACAGAAGCTGCACAAGAACTTACTAACGAAGATATAGATATAAGAGATACTATTCTTCCAACAACAAGGGATGAGCTTATATGTAAGGTGGTTATTCTAGGTTATACCAAAGATGAGGATAAGAGTTCAAAATTACTGCCATTAATTTACCCAGTAAGGCCTGCAGCAACTGTTAAATATCCATCTAGTGAAGATGTTGAAGCATTATTAATTTCAGATTTGAACTCTTCTCATCCAATTTACATAGGAAGTTTACTAGCTAGAGAGGCTGTAAAAATTCGGATTGATGCAGATAATTTAGTATCTAGACATGTTTCAATCTTTGGAATGTCTGGTTCTGGGAAAACTGTAATGGTTCGAAGAATAATGCATGAGATGTTGTGCAAAAATTATCCAATGTTGGTACTTGATATACATGGAGATTACTTAGGATTTATCCAAAAACAAAAAGAGCTCTATCCAGAGAACAAAATAAAATTATTTTATCCAAATTTATCAGTTAGTTCAGAAGATAAAGAAATTATTTATACCTTAATTGACAAACTTGGAAAACCATTAACTGATCCACAGAAAGATTTTCTTAATTCTTTACTAGAAAAAGTAAAATATGAAGGTGGCAGCCTTCTTAAATATGTCAAATTACTAAATCAAAGAGCTAGGGAATATGCATCTGAAGGTTCAACATCATTTAAAAATATAAGACCAGCCTCAATGTATGTAGTAGCAAGAAGTTTAGGCCAAGTCGCAAAAAAGTTGGAAAATATGGAGCAAACTAATTTCAGACATAGAAAAAAAATGAGTAAACTTAAATTTGTAGAATTAGCAGATCCTGCTACTGAACCTGAAAAAATAATTTCTAAAGGCCAATTAAGTATTCTATATCTAAAGGGTTACGAAACCTTGCCTGCAAGTGCAATTGTATCAATTTTACTTGAGAATTTATTTAAACACAGACAAGAGGTAAATGAGGAAATACCTCCTTTCTTAACTATAATAGAGGAAGCTCATAATTTTATTCCTTCAAGATCTGAAAATAAAGATGATCTCCCATCAGTCGAGACAATAAGAAAAGTTATTACTGAAGGAAGAAAGTTTGGAACTGGTATAATGATAATATCACAAAGACCATCAAGATTAGACGAAACTATTGCATCACAATGTAATAGTCAGATTATTTTCAGAATGGTAAATCAAAGAGATCAAAAAGCTACAAGAGATAGATCTGAAACTTTAGATGTTGACGACTCAAAACAATTGCCAAATTTAGCAAATGGCCAAGGTATAATCAGTGGACAGGTAGTAAACTTTTCTTTGCCTGTGCAAATAAAGTTCGATGAAAAACTTATTAACGAAGACATTGGTAATGAAAACTTCATCGATACTGTAGAAAATTGGGATGACTCTGAAGCTGTTAAAGAAAGACAAAAATTTGCTCAGGATTTCTCAGATATATCAGACATGGATAATAGGAGTGCTAACTGATACTAAATTTTACATTAATTGATGCAATGGTAACAGCTTTAAAAATAACTCTTATTTTTTACGGTGTTTTTATCTTTTATTTATTCGGTAGATACGAAAAAATTCCTTACTCAGCAAGAAAAGTTATATTTGTCATAGGTAATGGAGGCTGTTTATTTCTTGCTGGGGGTTTAGTAACAAGTAATTTTTATCTTATTAAGGGTGGAATATTTATTCTTCTTATTCATGCACTAATAGATGCTCATTTTTTAATATCAAAATACGAAATGTTTAAAAGTATTGAAAAGGAAGAGGAAAAAAAAGATGAAAAAGAATAATTCACACAATTGTCCTGCCTGCGATGGGGTTGGAGAAGTTAAAATCATAAAGAATATTGCTCAAATCGGCCCTTACCATCTCGGTAAAGAGATTATTGAGAAATGTAGGTTTTGCGAAACATTTAAAAAGGTAGAGCATAGAGTATATGACGAATTCAGAGGTAAACCTAACTAATGGGAAAAATAATTACAGTTGAAGATGTAGAAATTGAATTTGAAAAACAACCTTCTGAAAATATTTGCAATTGGTGTATTTATGTGAGGGTAAGAAAAAAAAATACTCAACACTTAGCATTGATGATTAAGACAGATAATAAACCTTTCACGAGGTTTACTTTGAGTACTGGAGATATAACAAAAAATTCTGGAGATACTTTAGGCCAAATTATGTCAAATGTTGTTGATTTAAGTAATCTGCAAAAAGAATTGGAGGGTAAAAATAATAACATAATTGATTTTTTAGAGGCTCTACGAAAAAAAAATAATGAAACAAATTAGTTTAACATACATAAATAAAACATATTCCAGTCTAGGTAGAGTCAAATTCTCAAATTATAAAAATAACATGCGATTCTTATTAGTTAATTCTTTAAAAATTATATTTATTTTTTTTCTTGTAATTACAACCTCGATAGCAAAAGAAGAGGATGGTTGGATTTTAGAAGATAGGGATGAATATATAATGCTTAGTAAAAATGGTGAAATAATTCATGGAGATAAGTTGAGATTTGCTATGTACTTCGATAATTGTGAAAAAGTACATCATTTATTTTCATTCTTAACAACAAAAAATAAATCAGATATTTACCAAATTGAAAAAAGGAAATTACCTATTACTCTTAATAATACAGCACTTACCGCAGATGTTATTTATGTGGGTTCTGTATTAAATAATCAAGCTCATTGGGTTATGTTTGAGCTTGGTAGATATGAAACGAAAGAATATTTAACTTTATTGTCAGGATTTATCCAAGAAAACGAGCAATTTGAAATTGTTTTAGCAGATGGTTTGAATTTTGAAGCTGAGGAATATTTTGATATCACAAGAAATAATTGGGTATTGAAGGATTTTAATTCAAAATTTAATGAAGCTTATACTCTTTGTAAAGAAAAGAGCACACATAGTGAAAGCTAAGAGCTAAGCAAGTTTAAAATTTTCTTCAAACCTTTTTTGTTACTTAATTTTTTATTAGACATTAAAATTGCAGTACTTTTAAGAATATTTCCATCTTTTAAAACTCTTAAATTATTTGCACGTAAAGTTTCTCCTGAACTAGTTATATCTGATAAAATTTCTGATGAGCCAGTAAATGGATACACTTCTGTTGCACCAAGAGATGGGACTAACTTAAATTGAGTTACACCTTTTGAAAATAAAAACTCTCTAGTTAGATTTGGATATTTTGTTGCAACTCTCATTCTACTTTTCTTTTTATCTTTAAAACCAAATGAAATTTCCTCTAAATCAGCAAGTGTCTGAATATCAATCCACTCATCTGGCACAGCTAATACTAAATTTGCATGTCCATATGCTAGCTTTTTGGTAATAGTAATTTTATTTTGTATATTTAATTCTGATTCTTTTAACAAATCATATCCTGAAAAACCAATATCAAGAGATCCATCACCCAATCTTTCTATAATTTCTCTCGCATGTAGATAAATAATTTTAATACTTTTATTTTCTTTTATATATCCAAAGAGATCTCTATCACCTCTTTCTGATAGAATTTTTAACTTTTTACTTTTAAATATGTTTAAAGTATCTTTTCTTAATCGACCCTTGCTTGGAATGCCAATTTTAATCATTTAAACTTATTGCGCCTCCAACTGCTGGAATTTTTTTTGAAGATCCTAAATCAGAAATTAGATTGTCATAACGACCTCCATTAACCTGAATTTTTCTAGCCTTTGAATTTATTATAATATTAAAGACCATCCCAGTGTAATATTCCAGATGTCTTCCAAAAGAAGATGAAAAATTTACACTTAATTTTGAGACCCTATCTTTTGTGATTGGAAAATAATTTTTTCCAACAGTAAGATTTATTTTATTTTTTTTGAAAAAAGTATTAAGAGTAGTTGCTGCATTACTCATTTTGCAATTAATTTTTAAATATTCCCTTATGATCTTTACTACAATTTGACCTTTTACTTGTCTTCTAGGATCTTTAATTTTGTTATCAAATCTGATCAGTATTTCTCTTAAGGAACGCCCTGCTATATTTCTGTTTTGGTTTTGTTTACATAGTTTAAGGTATCTTTTTTTATCCAACTCAACGATAGTTTCATCAACATCTGAATTAGTCTCTAAACGTCTTAATAATTCATTAAAATAAGGTTCACGCCAAAAATGTCTTTGTAATCTAAGTTTCCACCTTTTTGGAATATCTAATTTATTTATCAATAAGTGAAATATTTCTACATTTCCTATTGTTATACTCCCAGACTTATAACTAAATTTATTTAAAACTTTAATACCAGTATTTATTATTTGCTTATCATCTCTCTTTTCATCTTTTGATCCTATGATCTCGAAACCTATTTGATCTCTGATAATTTTTTCATTTTTTTTCTGAACTTTTCTGAATGCTTGACCATTATAATATACTTTTGAAGATTTCTTTTTTTTTTGGTTGAGATATTTGATGCATGAAGCAATGGTTAGGTCAGGTCTTAAACAAATTTCCTTTCCATTCTGATCCATAAAAGAAAAAATTAAACTTCTAAATGACTCGCCAGATCTCTCGAGAATTAGATTGGTTGGAATTACTGTATCTAAATCTATATAATCAAATCCACTTGATTTTAAAGATTTAAGTATATTTTCAGATAAGTTTTTTGACTTCATCGATTAAATCTTTCTTAGGAATGGTTTTGTTGTTCTCACCCTTTACACCCTTTAAATTTTTAATGGTCACTGTATTATCTTTAAATTCATTTTCTCCACAGATTACTGCAACTGGTAATTGGCGTTTGTTTGCAAAAGTAAGCTGCTTACCCAGATTTTTTTTGGTATCTAAAAATATTTCTGAATTAATATTGTTTTGTCTTAAAAGATCTAAAATTTCGTAGTAGTTTTTTAAGTATTTTTGATCCATCACACACACTAAAACTGGTTTTTGTTCATCTAATTGAAACTGATCTAATTGCATTAATGCAAACAAAAGTCTATCTACACCAAAACTTATACCTGTGCCTGGAATATCCACTCCTTTAAATCTTGATATAAGTTGTGCATAGGCTCCGCCTGAACAAATACTCCCAATATCTACCTCTTTACCTTTATTATTTGTAACTTTAAAATTTAAATTAGTTTCAACAATGAAATCCGAATAATACGCCAGGCCTCTGACAATTGTGAAGTTGGTTTTGACTTGATCTAAGTTTGATCCATATTTAAGGATTTCAAAAAAGTCTTCTAATTCCTTGATTCCTTCTTGCGATAGTGAGTTTTTTAAATTTTGTTTCATTTCATTTAAATCTTTAATTTTTAAATAATCTAATATTTTAGAAACCTGATTATCATTTAAGTCTGCACCTTTTGTAATAGCACCACTAATATCTTTTCTTTCTTTTCTCAAAAGGTCCTCTACACCTTTTATTCCAAATCCAGGCTTATCAAGTTTATCAATTGCCCTAATAACTTTTAATTGTTTTTCATCAGTTATTTTTAATTCATTTAGCAAGCCCTGAACTATTTTTCTGTTACTTACATTGATTGTAAACTGATCTTTCTTTAATCCACATTCTAAAAGTGTTGCTGAAATTAAATTACAAAGTTCAGCGTTAGCTTGTGATGAACTAACATTTCCTACAATATCAAAATCTGCCTGCAAAAATTCTCTATATCTTCCATTGCCAGACTTTTCGTTACGAAAAACATTTTGAATAGCATATCTTTTATAAATTGATGGTAATTCTTGATTATTTTGAGCAACAAATCTTGCTAGAGGACTAGATAAGTCATATCGAAGGGTAATACTTTTATCTCCATCTTGAAATGAAAATACATCAGACATAGGATTAGCTTCATCTTCTGCTAGAAAAGATCCTATATTTTCACTTATTTCGAACGATGGTGTTTCGAGTGGTTCAGCACCAAACTTAATAAAATTATTCTCAATTACTGATAACAGCTTTTTTTTGAGAAGAAGTTTCTTATCCCAACGATCTTCAAATCCTGAGGGCAACCCAGGTATTAATTTATTTTCTTTATTCATTTTTTGGTACCCTGGCTTGGAATTGAACCAAAAACTAAAGTTCCACAAACTTTCGTGATAACCATTTCACCACCAGGGCCTATTATTGTTTTATACTAATTAGAGTTAAATTTAAATTTTAAAATAGTTAAATAGCTAGCTGCGAGCCAGCATGAAAATGATGTCTTTTGTGAGATACTAAAATTTTACTATTTTTAATCATGGAGGTTAAATAGCATTTTAGACTTAAAATGCAAGTATGTATTGTATAGGAATATTCATAGGGTTTACCTACTTTTATTCCTATACAAAATTTTAAATGAAATAAATTTTAAGAAGTTTTCTTTAAATTCACTGCGCTTGGACCTTTGTCTCCATCCTGAATTTCAAATTCTACAGCGTCGTTCTCATTCAAAAAACGAAGTCCTGCTTCACGCACTGCGCTTGCATGAACGAAACAATCTTTTTCTCCGTCTTCTCTTTCTATAAACCCGTAGCCCTTCTTACCGTTGAACCACTTTACTTTTCCTTTTAATGTACTCATACTTTTTTTTTACTCTTTCTTTATTATATTAAAATTAGCTAAACTGCAGCTAGCGGGATAGTTATTAGATTTTAAAATTGAATGCAAGCATTTTTGCTTCAAGGTTTTATTTCTAAAATGGTGGCTTCGGCGGGACTCGAACCAGCGACACAAGCCTTTTCAGGGCTCTGCTCTACCAACTGAGCTACGAAGCCATTATTTAAAACCTAAAAATAATTCTTCCTTTTGTCAAATCATAAGGTGTTACTTCGACTGTTACATTATCACCTTGAAGAACTCTAATCCTATTCTTCCTCAACTTTCCAGCTGTGTGAGCTGTAACAATATGATTATTTTCAAGCTTTACTCGGAACATGGCATTAGGTAATAAATCGATTACTTTACCTTTAAATTCCAATAAATCTTGTTTCGACAAATTTTGTTACTCCTTATTTATTCTAGATTTTATACTCAAAGCATGACCTTTTAATTCTTCATACTCAGCGAGATGTGTAGCGTATTCTCCTATTTTCTCAACACCTTTTTTTGAAAGAGTTATAAGGCTAATTTTTTTATAAAATTCACTTAAACTTAACCCTGAAGAAAATTTAGCTGATGCATTAGTTGGTAATACATGATTTGTCCCAACAGCATAATCGCTTAATGCCATAGGAGAATATTTTCCTATACAAATACTTCCCACATTAACAATTTTATCTTTATACTTTTTATAATTACCAACATTTATTTCTAAGTGTTCAGGAGCTATCTCATTAATTGCATCAATAATTTGTCTATCATTATATACTTTTAAAATTAGTCCATTACTTTTTATACTTTTAGTGGCAATACTTTGCCTTGGTATCTGTTTTAATTTTAATTCTAAATCTTTTTTAAATTTTTTAATCAAATTTAAATCCTTGGTAATTAATATACACTGTGAATTTGAGTCATGTTCTGCCTGGCCAATCATAGATGTGGTAACTTGATTTAAACTAGTTTTGCTATCTGCTAATATTGTTATTTCAGATGGACCTGCAATCATTCCTTCAATGCCTACATCTCCAAAAACTTGTCTTTTAGCACCAGCTACAAAGATATTACCAGGACCAACAATTTTATTTACTTTTTGAATATAAGCTAAACTACCTATGGCTTGTGCACCTCCCATTGAATAAATTTCATTAATTCCTAATTTTTTTGCTGCATATAAAACTGCAGGATTTAATTTTCCATTATTTTTTGGATTAGCTAGTACAATTCTTTTTACACCCGCTATTTTTGCTGGAATAGCATTCATCAACAAAGTTGACGGTAAGTTTGCTGGAACATAAATACCGATAGATTGAATTGGTACGTATTTATATTCTATTTTATTATTTAAATTATCTTTATAAAAAATGTCTTTAGTTTTTTGTGCAGTATGAAATTTAAGTATACGTTTATAAGCAAAATCTATAGCTCTTTTAATTGTTGGATCTAAAGATTTAATTGCTTTATTAATTTGCTTAATACCTGGCCTAATTTGACTATTTTTACTAAATTTTTTCTCATATTTTAAAAGACTTTTATTTTTATTGGTCTTAATATCTTTCAAAATTTTAGATATTATTTTATTTTCATTTTTTTTTTCAGACCTTCTTAGATCTAAAAATTTTGTTAAAACATTTAAGTAATTTTTTTTATTACAATTAATTATTTTTATCATTTGCTATTTTTTGATCCTCTAATGTCACTTCAATTACTTCAGCGGCAAGAGTTATAATTCTATTTTTCGAAAATAACATAGTTATTTCAAAATTCTCCCCTTTCTTAAAAATATCAATTGTTAATAGTTCTAATGTTAGATTAGTGTCATTTTGGTCTATATTCTTAGATTTTGAGGAATTAATAAATTCAAATTTGATAATACTATTTATCAATTTATTTTTATTTTCCTCTTCTTTACTAAATCTTGCTATTGAAATTAGGAAAATTTTGTTAGAAGCTAAATATTTAACATCGTCAATATTAACTTTACCCTCAGAACAGCAAGCTGAAATGATATGAAGATCTTCAGGAGTTTGTGCAATTATCTTTTTTAAATACTGGTTTTCCATCAATTAACACGTCGAATGTTTACCCCAACTTTTCTTAGTTTATTCTCTATATTTTCATATCCTCTATCAAGGTGATAAATTCTATTAATTGTAGACGAGCCTGTAGCAACTATTGCAGCTAAAACTAATGCAACTGAAGCTCTTAAGTCACTAGACATTAATTCTGCGGCTTGAAAGTTAGTATCACCAGAAATAAATGCCTTATTTTTTTTAATTAAAATCTCAGCTCCTAATCTTCTTAATTCAGCTACATGCATAAATCTATTTTCGAAAATACTTTCAGTTATTGAACTTTTGCCTTTAGCCTTACAAAGAAGAACCATAAACTGTGCTTGCAGATCTGTAGGAAAGTTTGGATATTCTTTAGTAACTAAATTGGTTAAATTTTTAATTTTTTTTGGACCAGATATATGAATTTGTTTTTTGGCTACTTTGATTTTTGCTCCAACTTTTTTTAATAATGATAATTCTGTTTTTATAATGTTTGGGTCAAAATTATTTATTTTTAAATTACCTCCAGTTAAACATGCTGCTACACAAAAGGTTCCTGTTTCTATTCTGTCAGACATCACTGAATAACTTGTGCTTTCTAAAGATTTAATACCTTCAATCTTTAAAGTGCGTTTTCCTATAAATTTTATTTTTGCACCACCTGATTTTAAAAAATTTATTAAATCAATTATTTCTGGTTCAATTGCACAGTTTCTAAGAATGGTAATTCCATTTGCTAAACATGCGGCTATAATTGTATTTTCAGTCGCTCCAACACTAATTTTTGAAAATCTTATTTTTGCACCTTTGAGTTTTTCTTTCGTATGTGCGTGGATATAGCCTTTCTTAATATCATATTTCATTCCAAGTTTTTTAAGCGCATTCAAATGATAATTTACAGGTCTTGCACCTATTAGGCAGCCACCAGGCAAAGAAGTAATAGACTTTTGATGTTTAGCAACAAGCGCTCCTAAAACTAATATTCCAGCTCTCATAGTTCTAACAAGTGAATATGATGCAAAAAAATTTTGCTTTTTTTTCTTTGTTATTTTAACGATTTTTCTATTTTTATTAAATTTTATTTCAGAGCCAAGAGATTTTAAAAGATTTATCATTGTATTTATGTCTTTAACACGTGGTAAATTTTTTATTATGACCTCTTTTTCGAATAAGATTGTCGATGCCAAAATTGGTAAGGCAGCATTTTTTGAACCTGAAATTGAAATTTCGCCCTTTATTTTGCAAGGACCTTTAACAATAAATTTGTCCATTATTATATTTTTGGAAGTGTAACTCCCTTTTGACCTTGGTATTTGCCATTTCTATCCGCATATGAAACAGCTGGATCCTCATTGCCCTTAATAAAAACAAATTGAGCAACTCCTTCATTGGCATAAATTTTTGCTGGTAATGGAGTTGTATTGGAAAATTCTAATGTCACATGTCCCTCCCAGCCTGGTTCAAGAGGTGTAACGTTGACAATTATTCCACATCTAGCATATGTAGATTTTCCTAAACATATAACCAAAACATTTTTAGGTATCTTAAAGTATTCCACCGTTCTTGCTAATACGAATGAATTAGGTGGTATTATGCATTCAGATGAGTTTTTAGTAATAAAATTTGAGGATTTAAAATTTTTTGGATCTACAATTTCTGAATTTACGTTAGTAAAAATTTTAAATTCATCCGAAACTCTCGCATCATAACCATATGATGAGACACCAAATGATATTTTATCTCCCCTAACTTGTTTGTCTTCAAAAGGAGAGATCATGTCATTTTCTCTGGCCATTTGTATAATCCACTTATCAGATTGAACTGACATTATTTATTTTTTTTCTTAGTTTTTTTTTGAAATTCTTTTCTTTTTTTTAAATTTTTTCTTAAAGCAAGTTCAAGTTTACTAAAATTATTCTTTTTTGAACTCATTATTTATTTTTTGTCAGGATTTGTAAGATGATCAAGCGTTATAACCTGATCAAGAGGAATTGTTTTGTCTTCTTCAATTTTTACTGGGCCAGTTTTCACCTGTTTTTTTGCTCTTTTTTCTGCAAGCTTTTTCTCTCTTTTAGCTTTTTTTTCCATGAGCTTTGCATTTTTATTAGCTCCATATGTGTAGTGAATTCCCATAACATTTTCCTTAAATAGATATAACTCATTTTTAAAAAAAAATAAGGCAATAATTTGAAAAATTTTAATTTATACACTAATTATCATTAAAAATGCCCTTGTAGTTTTAATGTTAAAACAGGCCCTTGGTAAGGGTCAGTTACGAGTTAGATTCTCGTCGAGGGCACCACTATTATTTTGTATAAAAATTTTTTTTTAGTAAAAGCCCAATTATAACTAAAACTATAATTCCCAGAATTGGTAAATAAATATCAGGAGAAAAAATTAATTCTAAAACACTTGGTGCCTTAGAATTTTCCTCTAATATTTTACTCAATCCAGCGCCAAGAGATGCTCCAACAAATAATTGTGGAGACATTCCAATTATTGATCCTAGAAAGAAATTTCTAACTTTAACATTAAATATTGTCGGTAAAATATTTGAAATAAAAAAAGGAATGCCACCTACAAATCTATAGATTAGAAAAAAAACAAACTCATTCTTTTTAAACTTCACAGTAAAATTGCTAAAACGAGATGAAAATTTTTCCTCAACCAAATCTTTTAAAAAATAGTTTGCAAAAATATAAAGAAATGTTGCACCAATAGATAATCCAAAAACTACTAGTAAAGTTCCTAACCACTTACCAAAAATAAAACCACCAACTAGAAATACTGGTGAACCAAAGCCTAATAATAGGACCCAGACTATGGTACCTATTAAAAAAATAATACTTGATAAAAAAATATTACTATTTTTAATATTCTCTAAAACTTCTCTATTTTGTCTTATTAATTCATAACTTGAAAAATCCTGAAAGGAAAAGTTGTTAAAAAAAATCAATAAAAAAACACATACTATCAAAATGTAGGCAGAGCCTAAAAATAGTTTAATTTTTTTTTCTCTATTCATTGATTTTTAACTTATTAAAAATCACTGTACTTATATATATATATTTGTATAACTACCGGAATTTAACATTAATTTAACAACAATGAAACGAACATATCAACCAAGTAATAGAAAAAGAAAAAAGGCTGTTGGCTTTAGAGCTAAAAAAAAGACAAAGGGTGGAAGAAAAGTATTAAAAAGAAGAAGAGCTAAAGGAAGAAAAAAATTAACAAACGCTTAATGAAAAACAAGATTGTTAGCCTTTCTAAAAATGAGGATTTTAAGTCCATTCTGAGTGGAAAAAAAATTTCTAACAAATACTTAACAATTTTCTTTAAAAAACTTTCTGATAAAAATAATAATAGATTAAATATTAGTTTTGTAGCCAAAAAAAAAATTGGAAATGCAGTAACAAGAAACAGAATTAAAAGAAGACTTAGAAATATTATGAACGAAGCTGTAAAATCAATTAACATTAATCTTAATTACTGTTACTTATTGATTGCAAGAATATCTGTTAGCAAAGATCCTTACGAAACAATAAAAAACGCAACATTAGAAGACTTTAAAAAAATTAAATGACCAATTTTATTAAATTTTTAATGATCAAGATTATAAGGTTTTATCAAATACTTATATCTCCGTATCTAGGTAATAATTGCAGATATCTTCCAACATGTTCTGATTATTTTATTGAAAACATAAAAGAGAATGGAATTTTAAAAGGAAGTATTAATGGATTTAAAAGGATACTTAGTTGTCATCCCATAAAAATTTTGGGTGGTGGAGAGGGATTTGATCCAGTTAAAAAGAAAAAGTAATTTATGGATACAAAAAATGTAATTGCCGCAATATCTCTCAGTGCAGCAGTAATTATACTTTATAGTCTATTTTTTGCTCCAGCAGTTGTAGACCAAAAAGGTATTTCAAATGACAAAAATATTACCAGTGAAAATTCTTCAACGGATGCACCATCATTAGGTCAGGATGAAGAAACAATTAAAATATCTAGAAATGATGCTTTAAAAGAAAATGAAAGAGTTCTATTTGAAAATGACAAAATTAAAGGCTCAATTTCATTAATTGGGTCTTCAATAGACGACTTAACTTTTAAAAATTATACAAATACTTTAAATGGAGATGATAATGTAATCTTATTAAATCCTAAACAGTCTGATAATGGATATTATGTAGAGACTGGATGGGCAACTACTAACAAAAATATTGATTTACCAAACTCAAAATCTCTTTGGAGTATTGTAGGAAGTAACAAACTCACTCCTAGTTCACCAGTGACATTAAGTTGGACTAATAATCAAAATATTAAATTCTTAAAAGAAATAAGTATTGATAAAAAATATCTTTTTAATATCAAACAAACGATTGTTAATAATTCAGATAAAACTTATAATTTTTATCCTTATGGACAAATTATTAGAAATGTAGCTCCTGATGTAACTAATTTTTATATTTTGCATGAGGGTTTAATTGGAGTTTTTGATGATCAATTAGTTGAGGAAGATTATGACGATATTGAAGAAAAAAAATATTCTAAGAATGCACAATCTGGATGGCTAGGTATAACTGATAAATATTGGCTTACTAGTATTATACCAGAAAAAGATAAAAGTTTTAGATCTGATTTTGATTACAAAAACAAGTTCAGAGCAAATTTTATTGAGACTAATGCAACAGAAGTTGGTGCAAACGAGACAAAAAGTAACTCAATTAGGGTAATAATCGCAGCAAAAGAAGTAAACGTTATTGATGGATATGCTGAGAGTGAAAATATTAATAAGTTTGATTTAGCAATAGATTGGGGATGGTTTTACTTCATTGTGAAACCTTTATTCTTTGCAATTCAATATTTCTTTAATCTAGCTGGGAATTTCGGGATAGCAATTATAATGATAACTGCTTGTATTAGATTAGCATTTTTCCCACTTGCAAATTATTCATTTAGGTCAATGGCTAAAATGAAAGTTCTTCAGCCAGAAATGACAAGACTAAAAGAGTTGCATAAAGAAGATAAAATGAAACTCCAACAAGAGATGATGGCGTTATACAAAAGAGAAAAAGTTAATCCAATAAGTGGGTGTCTTCCAATTTTCATACAGATACCTTTTTTCTTTGCAATTTATAAAGTTTTGTTTGTAACAATTGAGATGAGACATCAGCCATTTTTTGGTTGGATAAAAGATTTAAGTGAAAGAGATCCTACATCCATATTTAATTTATTTGGACTAATTCCATGGGATCCACCCTCTTTTTTACTGATAGGTGTATGGCCATGCTTAATGGGTGTTTCAATGTGGATGCAGCAAAAACTAAATCCAACGCCTCCCGATCCTGTTCAAGCAAAAATATTTATGTTCTTTCCTTTATTTTTGACAGTAATACTAGCTCCTTTCCCAGCAGGACTGGTAATTTACTGGACTATAAATAATATTTTAACAATGGCACAACAATACATAATAATCAAAAGAACGACTGTCAAAACTGTTTAATAGAAATGGAAATAGAAAAAATAGTGCCAAAAGATGGTCCTTCCATCGAGGAAGTTAAAAAATATATAGATAAATATAAAAACGAATTAATAGTTATTAAATATGGAGGAAACGTTTTTATTGATAGAAATATTTTTAACAATTTTATTTCAGATATAAGTATTCTAAATAAATTAGGATTATCAATAATAATAGTCCACGGAGGAGGCCCAAGAATTAAAAGAGAGTTAGAAAAATCAAATATTCAATCAAAATTTATTAGAGGTTTAAGGGTTACGGATGAAAAAATTATAAATATAGTTGAGGATGTTCTTATTGATTTCAACGAGGATATTGTTAATTCTTTAATTGAAAAAGGATCAAACGCGGTATCAATCAACACAAAAAAAAATAATGTTATTGAGGTTATTCCAGAAGCAGAGGAACTTGGATTCGTTGGAGAGCCAAGTAAAATTAATATAGATATAATAAAAGATATAATAAAAGAAAGTTCAGTTCCAATAATATCACCTTTGGGTTTAGGTAAAAATAATCAAACATTTAATATTAACGGAGATACAGCTGCAGGTGCTATAGCTAAATCTTTGAAATGTAGAAGATTATTATTAATGACAAATGTTGAAGGTGTACTAGATAAAGAAAAAAAACTCATTGAGGAAATTACATCCTCAGAAATCTTAGAGATGATAAATAATGAAATTATAACAGAGGGCATGATTCCTAAAATCAATACTTGCTTAGATGCAGTAATGAATGGAGTTACAGGTGTCGGAATTATTGATGGAAGGAAAAAACATTCAATTCTTTTTGAATTATTCTCAGACAAAGGTGCTGGTACGTTAATAAGAAAATGAAAAATATAAAAAATATTTTATTCGATTGTGATGGAGTTCTTTATCAGGATTTAGAATCTGTATTTGGTCAAGTAAGTAAAAGAATGACGCAATACATTTCTGAAAAATTAAAAATTAACTTAGTCGAAGCTAAGAAACTACAAACTGACTACTTTCATAAATATGATACAAGTCTAAATGGATTAATGATACATCATGATATTCCTCCTAAAGAGTTTTTAAATTTCGTTCATGACATTGACTTATCTTTTATGGAAAAGGATGTTGTTTTGAGAGGTGAAATAGAAAAGTTAAATTTAAGAAAATTCGTTTTTACCAATGGTTCTAGTGAGCATGTTAGAAATATAACTACACATTTGGGGATTGATGATTTATTTGAAGATGTATTTGACATAGTTGATGCCGAATACAACCCAAAACCTGCAGCGAAAGCATTCGATCTGATGGTAAAAAAATTTGATATTGACCCAAAAGAAACAATTTATATTGAAGATATTGCAAAAAATTTGTCAATTGGAAAGGAAAGAGGGGCTACGACAGTCTGGCTAATCAATAATGAATATTGGGGTAAAAAAGAATCTGATAAAGACTATATTGACTATAAAATAGAAAATCTCTCTTTATTTTTAAAAGAAATAAGGTTATTAAAAAACTCATAAATTATGAGTATAGAAAATGTAATAAATGAAGCTTGGGAAAAAAGAGATCAAATAAATCCTGCCTCAGATCAGTCTTTAAAAGATGCCATAAATAAAGTTATAGATGATTTAGATAGTGGAAAGTCACGAGTTGCTGAAAAAATAAATGGTGAATGGATAACTCATCAACATTTAAAAAAAGCAATCATGTTAAGTTTTAGATTGTATCCAATGGAGAATTTAAATGGCCCATATAGTAGTTGGTATGATAAAGCTCATTTACTAAAGGGTAAGACTGCAGGATGGACAAAAGATGATCATGAGAAAGCGGGTTTTAGAATGGTGCCTAACTCACCAGTAAGAAAAGGAAGTTTTGTTGGTAAAAATGCAGTTTTAATGCCATGCTACGTTAACATTGGGGCATACATAGACGAAGGGACAATGATTGATACATTTGCAAGAGCAGGTAGCTGTAGCCAAATTGGAAAAAATTGTCATATCTCAGCAGGTTCAGGTGTAGGTGGAGTATTAGAACCTGCACAAGCTCTGCCAACTATTATCGAGGATAATGTTTTTTTAGGTGCGATGTCTGAAGTTGTAGAAGGTGTAATTGTAGGAGAAGGATCCGTACTGAGTATGGGCATGTATATAGGACAATCTACAAAAATTGTTAATAGAAAAACTGGAGAAATTACTTATGGAAAAATTCCTCCTTATTCAGTTGTGGTTCCAGGTTCACTTCCTGATAAAAATAACCCAACTGCACCTTCACTATATTGTGCTGTAATAATTAAGCAAGTAGATGAAAAGACAAGATCTAAAACTTCTATTAACGATCTCTTGAGAGAATAGTTTCGATGAAAATTATAAATGAACTTCAGTTAGCTAAAGAGCTAATTAGATTTCCAACTGTAACTCCTATAGATGCTGGAATAATGAAATTTTTGGAAAAAAAATTAAAAAAACTTGGATTTAAAACTACAATTTTAGAGTTCAAAGAAAAAGGAAATGCTCCAGTTAAAAATCTATATGCAAGATTAGGGAACAAAAGTCCTAATTTTTGTTATGCTGGACATCTTGATGTTGTTCCTGCTGGAAATTTAAGAGATTGGACAGTAAACCCATTTAAACCATCAATTAAAAAAGGACATTTAATTGGAAGAGGTGCAAATGACATGAAAAGCTCAATAGCTGCATTTGTATCTGCTATAAGCGTTTTTGTTGAAAAAAACAGAGGATTTAATGGATCAATAAGTCTTTTAATCACTGGAGATGAGGAAGGTGTTGCCATTAATGGAACCAAAAAAGTTGTAGACTATTTAAAAAAGAAACGAGAGATAATAGATTTTTGCTTGGTTGGAGAGCCAACAAATCCTAATAAATTAGGTGAAATGATTAAAATTGGTCGAAGAGGAAGTATGAACGGTCGATTAACAGTTACAGGAGTTCAAGGGCATGTAGCATATCCACATAGAGCAAATAACCCTTCAACTGCTCTAGTGAGAATACTTAAAGAACTAAAAGATTTACGATTTGACAAAGGTACAAAGGATTTTCAACCAACAAATCTTGAAATTACAAAAATTAATATAAATAATACCGCAGACAATGTAATTCCAGGTCTTGCATATGCTTCATTTAATATAAGATTTAATAATATGCATACTTCAAATTCCATTAAAAAAAAAATCAATAAAATTTTAAAAAAAATATGTAATAAAACTAAATCTAAATATAAAATTGATTATAATGTTTCAGGTGAAGCTTTTCTTACAAAGCCTAATAGTACAACATTCATGATACAAAATGTTATTAAAAAAGTTACTAAAATAAAACCTAAACTTTCAACTACTGGGGGCACATCAGATGCAAGGTTCATTAGGAAAATAGCTCCTTGTTTAGAATTTGGCTTAGTAGGAAAAACTATGCATAAAGTTGATGAGGCTGTCTCACTTACTGATTTAAAAAAATTGAGTTTAATATACTTAAAAGTTTTAAAAAATTATTTTAAGTGAAGACTGGTCTAATCACTTCAGATACTTATAAAAACCATAATACTGGGAATGGCCATCCAGAAAAAATTGATAGGGTTACCGCAATAATTGATAACTTTAAAAAAATAGATAACAAAAATCTTATTTGGAAAAAACCAAATAAATTTGATGAATTTTTTTTAAATAAAACCCATTCAATAGAATATATTAAACATGTTAAACAGTCTTTTCCAAAAAAAGGTTTAGTATTTTTAGATGGTGATACAATTGTTTCCCCTGGTAGCAAAGAAGCTACTAAAGATGCAGTAGGTTCAATTATTACAGCAATAGATGGAGTACAAGATAAGGAATTTAAGAATGCTTTTTGTGCTGTAAGACCTCCAGGTCATCATGCAGAAAAGGATAAAGCTATGGGATTTTGTATTTATAATAATGTAGCCGTTGGTGCTAATTATCTAATTGAAAAGTATAAATACAAAAAAATTGCAATAATTGATTTTGATGTTCACCATGGTAATGGAACTCAAGATATTTTTTATGATAATGAAAAGGTATTATATGTTTCTACTCACCAATATCCTTATTACCCTGGCTCAGGTTCACATAAGGAAAATGGAAAATTTAATAATGTATTAAATATTCCATTAAAAGCTGGAACAACATCTGAAGTATATTTAAATGCTTATGAAAATGTTTTAACTAAAATAAAACAGTTCAAACCCGAATTTTTGTTATTTTCGGCGGGTTTTGATGCACATATTGATGATCCGTTAGCACAAATGAGATTATGCACTGAGGATTTTTATAAAATTACCAAAAGGACTTTAGAATATTCTAAATCTTTTTGTAATGGTAAGGTCGTTTCAATTCTTGAAGGTGGTTATGATCTTAGAGCCTTACAAAATAGTACTCAAAGGCATGTTGATGCGTTGATAGAATTTAATTGATAATATTTTTTTAATCAATAAACACAAAGATATGAAATTATATAGGATTAAAAAGTCTGATATTGATAAAAAAGGTAAAGGACTTTACGCTACAAGAGATATAAAAGAAGGTGAAAAAATAATAGATTACATTGGTAAATTAATTACCAAAAAACAAACTGAGAATTCTGATAAATACGATAACAGTAAGCCAATATATTTATTTACAGTAAATAAAAGATATGACCTCGATGGGGATTTTCCATGGAATACAGCTGGTCTAATAAATCACTCATGTGAAAATAATTGTGACTACGATGGTAAGGGGCTTAAAATTTGGGTTAAGGCTATAAAAGATATTAAAAAAGGTGAGGAATTAACTTGTGACTATGGATTCGGTTATGACAAAGATTACAAACAATTTCCTTGTAAATGTAAGTCAAAAAATTGTTGTGGCTATATTGTAAGAGCAGAATCAAGGTGGAGAATTAATAAAAAATTCTCAATGGGTAATAGGAAAAATTAGTATAAAACTTTTTTCAAAAACAATCCTTCTGCTGGTGCTGGCGGTGCACATAAATTTCTATTTTTTGATTTAATTACACTTGTAAATTTTTTTAATGACCACTTTTTTTCACCAATATATTTTAAACAACCAACCATTGATCTAACTTGTTGTTTTAAAAATGATTGAGATCTAAATTCTAATTCAAATTTGTTTTTTGTTTTTTTAATTTTAACTGATTTAATTGATCTTATGGGACTCTTTGCATTACATCCAGATGCTCTAAAAGTTGAAAAATCTTGAGTTCCAATTAACTTTTTTGCTGCTTTTTTCATTATCTCTAATTCGAGGTTTTTAATAACAAACCATCCTCGCTTATTTTGAAGGATCGGTTTACTTAATTGATTGAAAATAACATATTTATAAACTCTCTCTTTTGCAGAAAAACGTGCATGAAATTTCATATTTTTTCTTTTTATTTTTAAAATGGCTATTTCGTATTTATTTAAAAAATAATTAATTGATTTTAAAAATTTATTTAAATTTTGGATTTTTTCAGTGATATCAAAATGTGCAGATTGCTCAATTGCATGGACACCCGAATCTGTTCTTCCTGAGCCAATAAGTATAATTTTTTCACTTAAAAGATTAGAAATTTTTTTTTGAATTAATCCTTGTATAGATTTACCTTTTGTTTGTACTTGCCAGCCAATGAAAGAAGTTCCCACATATTCTATTAGAATTTGATATCTGAACATGTTTAATTCAAATCAGTGCCTTTAGTAATTTGGCTACCACGCAGAAATTCCTTAGTTTTTTGAACTGTTTTACCTTGTCTTTGTATCTCAATGATCTTTATTGAATTTTTACCACAACCAATTTCAAAATTATCTGATAAGACATATCCTGATTTTCCACTTAAAATTGATTTTTCTGCCCTTATTATCTTGTATCTTTCCCCTTTAAATTCAAACCACCCTCCTGGATTAGGATATAGACCGTTAATTTTTCCTATTATTTTTAAATTACTATCCTTCCAATTTATTTTTCCTTCTTCTTTTTTAATTTTTTTTGCATATGTAGATTTACTATGATCTTGTTCTTTGAAATGTGCTTTGTTATCAAATATATCATCAATATTTTGTAGTATTTTTTCAGATGCTAAATTACTTAATCTTTGAGATAAATCCTCAGTATTTTCATTTTCTAAAATATTTATTGAATATTGGTTACAGACGGGACCAGAATCTAAATCCTCATTAATTTTCATTATAGAAATACCTGTTGATGTTTCATTTTCCATAATTGCTCTTTGAATGGGAGCTGCACCTCGTAATTTTGGTAAAAGTGAATAATGAATATTTATCCATCCATATTTTGGAATTTTTAAAATATCTTTTTTAAGAATCTGCCCGTAAGCAACAACGATACCTAAACTAATATTTTGTTTATGAAGAAAGTTTTTTTCTTCGGTATTGTTTAATACAATTGGAGTTCTGACAGGAATATTTAATATTTCAGCCATTATATGAACGGATGACTTATTTAATTTGTGTCCTCTATTTGATGATACAGGTGGTTGAGTATAAACGACCTCAATATCAAAACCATTTTGATACAACGATTTGAGTATTTGCCCAGAAATGGTGGGAGTACCCATGAAAGCAATTTTTTTGCTCATTAAACAATAATTCTATCAGGAGGATTTTTTCTTTTTGATAATTTTTTAACAATCATTGTTTTTTTCAATTTTGATAAGTAGTCTATAAATAAAATTCCTTCAAGATGATCCATTTCGTGCTGTATACAAGTTGCAAGGAGCCCATCAGCTTTTAAAATTTTATTTTCTCCATTGTAATCTAAATATTCAACCTCACAATATTTAGGTCTATCAACTTCTGCAAAATAATCTGGGACGGATAAACATCCCTCCTCATATGTTGTTTTATCTTTATCTTTGTTTTTAATTATTGGATTTACAAAATACATTGGATTTTTTTCCCCATTTTTTGAAATATCCATCACTATAATCCTTTTGGGGATGCCAATTTGAATTGCTGCTAATCCAATACCATTAGCCGCATACATTGTTTCCAACATGTCATCCATTAACTTTCTTTCTTCATTACCCACTGATTGTACTGGTTTTGAGACTTGTCTTAAAATCTCATTAGGTTCAGTTATAATAGTTTTTATAGTCATTATTGATTGATGTATTTTAAACTTTTAATGGAAGAATTTCCAACAATAGTTCGTTTCTCAAGCTAATTAATTTTGTTCTATTCATAATTTCAATTACAAAATTTAGTGACTCACTGTTTAATTCATTCAATTCTTTTTCACCAATAATCTCAACTAATTTTAATAGTATCATGCCGGATTCCTTATTCTCAATCATTTTGTCAATTTCTGAATTTAATTCAGATTTGTATTGAGAAAGTTCATCAATTTGATCTATTTGAATTCCATCTGATCTCAATGATTGTAGTAATACAACATCTTTAAAGTTGAAAGAATAATTTTTATCTTTTTTCATCTTTGATAACAAATTATCAGTTAATTTTTGAGTTTTAGGTAAGCTTTGCTTATTCAAAAAATAATTTAATACTTTTGATTGATGAAAAACTTCATTATTAAACTTAATTTTATTTTTTCTTTTTTCTTCAGTAATTAAATTAGTTTGGTAGAAGTCAGAAAACTTTAAAGGAATTTCTTTTTTATCCATTTTTTTTAACAACTTAGATAATTCATCGTCAAATGATTTTTTAAAATTTGAGTTTTCAAAGGAATTATTCAATTTTGATAATAATGAAAGTTTATTTTCAAGATTATCTGTTAGTAAAAACCTCTGATACATCAGAGCTCTTCCTTCATAATCTGGTAAGTTTTTTAATACGTCTTCATAATTAATAAGGTCATCAATCTCAAATTGGAATTTTTTGTACAAGTTCAATAGATCTTTTTCATCAAAAATACCTTCACTGGTTGCTTTCTCTAGAAACTTAACCTGATCAATATCACTGAGATTAAAATCATTTAAATTTTTAAGTAAATTCGAGTTAGACAAATATTTCCAAATAAATTCATCAGACTCTACAGATGGATAGTATAAAAAATTCTTGTCTGTTTTATGAGATAGGTGAAAATAAAGAACATTTTCATCAGACAATATAAAGTTATTATCCTCATATCCCATTAATACTTCAAACTTTTTAACAAAAAAATCATTTAAAGAGTCTAGCTCAGATTTAAGATCAAACAACAACTGAGCCTCATCTTTTTTATTCTGAGTTATTAAACAATAAATTTTGAAATATGTTAAATATTCATCAGTTATTAAACTCAAACTATCAATAGCAGAGCATGAATTTTCTATTTTGTTTAATGACAAGTAATAATCAGCTACGTGTTTTATGAGTCTTTCTTTATCTTTTATAGATGAATTTTTTTGAATAAATTCTTCAACTAAATCAAAATCTTTTTTTTTAATTAGATGGTCCAGCGTGAAATTTTCGAATTCGTTTAATGAAAAATTTTGATTTGGAATATAAGAGTTTGTTAACAATGCTACATCCATTAACCTTTCGGAAAAACTTGATAATTTTTTAGACTGTATTTTTTCTAGTAACTTTTTAATTTTTATTCCATCTGTTTTTGACCACATATCAAGGTTTAGATCATTATCATCAGGGTCAAATAGTCCGGCTAATAAAATATTTGAATTGTCTAAATTTTGATCTACTACAATATTCTCATCAGAAAGTTTTACTTTAACGCCTTCAAGCTGGTCCGTATTGATAGATGTATCTACTTTATTGTTTGACTCTGTATTTTTAATTTCTTTTTTTTCTATTTCTGACCAAATCTCTTTAACTTCTTGAGCCTGGACAGATAGAACAAACAAAAAAAAAGAAGTAGAAATTAAAAACTTACTTAATTGTTTTGAAATTTTCATTTGGTAAAATTTTTTCAATTTGTTTATCTGGGGCAGGCAAATTAATCTGGTTAATCACAATAATGCCAAATACAATTATGAAAATAGCTATTATAATTTTTAAAATTACCCCTAAGCTAAAAATTTTGTCTTTACTTGTATTTTTTGTAAATTGCATATAATTTAATAATTTCAAAATAAGACATATTTGTGTTTTTTCAATATAGAAACTCATGAAATCAAATAAAAATATTGTATTAATTGGAATGATGGGATCTGGAAAATCATCAATTGGCAAAATTTTATCAAAAAAATTAAACTTAACATTTATTGATATTGATCAAAAAATTGAAGAAACTGAGGATACTAAAATATCAGAAATTTTTAATAAATTTGGAGAGAATTATTTTCGTAAAATTGAAGAAAAAATATCTTTAAAATTTCTTAGTTCAGAAAATTCTGTAATATCTTTAGGTGGAGGAGGTTTTATAAATTCCTCAATAAGGAAAATGTGTAAGAAAAATTGCTTATCTTTTTGGTTGGATTGGAAAAATGAAACAATAATAAAAAGAATATATAAGAGCAAGAAAAGACCATTGGCAATAAACCTTACCAGGAGTCAAATTAACAATTTAATCAAAGAAAGATCAAAATTCTATAGCTTGTCGAGTCACAGGATTAATTGTGATAAATTAGACAAAGCTGAAATTATAAATAAGATATTAGATATTTATGAATACAAATAAAATTTCAATTAAAACAAGCACTAAGAACTACTCAATTATAATTGGAAGAGATTTAATAGGTAAAATTGATAAAATTTTAAAAGCTAATAGTCTAAAATTTGATAAATGTTTAATTGTTACAGACAAAAATATTCCTAACAAGTTTAAAAGACTTTTATACAAAAAGTTAAAAATAAATAAACTTTTTAAAATAGAAATAACGGCATCAGAAAAAATCAAAAATTATCAAACAATTGAAAAAATTCATACAGTTTTATTTGAAAATAGATTTAATAGAGAGGATTGTGTTATTTCTTTTGGTGGAGGAATTATTGGGGATATAGTTGGATTCGCATCTAGTACATTTAAAAGAGGCATGAAATTTGTAAATATTCCCTCAACTTTACTGTCTCAAGTGGATTCATCAATAGGAGGCAAAACAGGTGTAAATAATAAATTTGGAAAAAATTTGATTGGAAGTTTTTATCAACCTGATTTAGTTATTTCTGATATGAATATTTTAGCTTCTTTACCAGAAAGAGAAATAATTTGTGGATATGCTGAAATATTAAAAAGCAGTATAATTGATAATTTTTATAATTTTCTCTATTTAGACAAAAATTTAAAAAAAATTTTAAAATTAAAGTCACCTTTCATTGAAAGATCCATAATTAAAAGCTGTAACTTAAAAAAAAAGGTTGTGGAAAAAGATGAGAACGAGAAAAATTACAGAAAGGTATTAAATTTAGGCCATACCTTTGCTCATTCTTATGAGTCTACTTTAGGTTTTTCTAAAAAATTAAATCATGGAGAAGCTGTAATTTTAGGTATTAAAAACGCTGTAGAATTCAGTTTTAAAAGAAGAATTTTATCAAAACAAAAATTTAATATTATTTTAGATCATATTAATAGAATTGAGATGAAACCAAAAATTGAAAAATTGTTTAAAAAAAAACATGTATCTAAAATTATGAATTATATGAGAAGCGATAAGAAAAATAATTCAAATAACATTAATCTAATTTTAATAAAGGATTTCGGAAAGATAATAGTTGACTTTCAGATCAGTCCCTCAAATTTAAAAAAATATATTTCTAGCAGTTTAAAGTAATTTGATTTGTAATGAATGAATATAATTTTTTAATTCATTGTCTAAAATTTTATAAATAAATCTTGTTGAGTATAACTTACTTTTATTCTTTAACTCTTCAGACTTGATCGAAAGAACAATATGAAATTTTCCATTTTCATTAGATTTGTGATTTTTGTGAAGAAAAGACTTGTCCTCTATATAAACTTTTGAAATACAATCCTGCGACAAAATTTTTTTTTCTACAGTTTCAATTAGTTGATTAATATTCATTTTATAAAGTATTATACACCATGAAAAATATTTGTGATTGGAATAATTGTTCAGAGGAAGGTCTTTTTAAAGCACCTAAAGAAAGGGATAACAGTAAAGATTATAGATTACTATGTTTAAACCATGTTAAAGAATTTAATAAAAATTGGAATTATTTTACAGGTATGAGCGATCAACAAATATTTGATTTTTTAAGGTCTGATATGACTTGGCACAAACCAACACAAAGTTTTAGTTCATCAGATAATTTTTTTAAAGTTCTTTGGAGCAATGCTTTGAAAGATGAGATGGATAAATTTAAATTTAATAATGATTTCAATAATATGAACAAATTTAAATTTAATAACAATGATTTAAAAGCCTTTAATATATTAGGGATTAGTGTTGGATTAAAATGGGAAAAAGTTCAAGAAAAATTTAAAAAGCTTGTCAAAAAATTTCACCCTGATATGAATTCTGGAAATAAAAAATTTGAAGACAAGCTTAAAGTAATAACTTTAGCTTACACTCAATTAAAAAATACATATAAGGATAAAATTGACACCAAATATTAACCATACCCCTGACATTAAGTTATCTATTAAGCAAACTTTTGGAATTGAAAGTGACATGGAAGTTGATGCATTTTCAAAATCAAGTGAGTATGTCCCAGAAATCGATAAAACTTATAAGTTCGATAAAGATACAACATTAGCTATTTTGTCAGGATTTTCTTTTAACAAAAGAGTTTTAATTCAAGGATACCATGGAACTGGAAAATCAACTCACATCGAACAAATTGCTGCTAGGCTAAACTGGCCTTGTATAAGAATTAATCTCGATAGTCATGTCAGTAGAATTGACTTAATAGGCAAAGATTCAATCGTAATCAAAGATGGTAAGCAGGTAACTGAATTTAAAGAAGGAATACTTCCTTGGTCAATTCAAAATCCCGTAGCTTTAGTTTTTGATGAATATGACGCTGGAAGACCTGATGTAATGTTCGTTATTCAGAGAGTACTAGAGTCAGAAGGTAGTTTTACTCTATTAGACAAAAATAAAGTAATTAAACAAAATAAATTTTTTAGACTTTTTGCAACAACAAATACAGTTGGGCTAGGTGATACAACTGGATTATACCATGGGACACAACAAATTAATCAGGGACAAATGGATAGATGGAATATTGTATCTACTTTAAACTATCTTAGTTTAGATAAAGAAATGGAAATTATATTAGGCAAGAATAAAAATTTAAATAATCCTAAAGGTAAAGAGCAAGTTGCGAATATGATAAAAGTAGCCTCACTTACGAGGAAAGGTTTTATGGCAGGTGATATATCTACAGTAATGAGTCCTAGAACAGTTTTACATTGGGCAGAAAATTCTGAAATTTTCAAAGATATAGGATATGCATTTAGGGTAACATTTTTAAACAAATGTGATGATGCTGAAAAAAACACTATTGCTGAATATTATCAAAGATGTTTTGGGGATGAACTACCGGAGTCAATGATCAATATTCAAATTTGATGAACAAAGAAGATAGTATTAAAGAAAAATTCAAACAAGCCCTTCAATCAACCTACAAAGTAATTTCAGATGACTATAAGGTTGTCAAAAATAAAAAAAATGACGAAAAAGTTTATGATATTGGGGAAATTGACAATATTAATGATAAAAATCAATTTAAAAAACTAAGGGCTGAAACAGACTCTGAGGCTTTAAAAAGAAGATTTTCAAACAGAAAATTATTGGATAAAAATAATCCACGAAATCCCTCTTGTAGAACACTCTACCAGCTAGCAGAAAAGGTGAGATATGAACTACTTGGTTCAGAGATGCTAAAAGGAATTTCCAAAAATTTTAAAGAAAATTATAAAAATAGACTTCAACATCTTAAACAAGAAAAAATAACAAAAAAAGAAGATACAAATATTGTTGATGCTTTTGAAATCTATATGACAAACAAATTTTTTAATGTCGAATTATACCCAGAAAATAAAGAAATCCTTAAATTTTGGGAAAAAGATTTTAAGAAGTCAATAGATAAACACTTTGAATTTTTAAATCAAAATCTAGAAAATCAGGAAGTGTATAATGCTAAATTTTCTGAAATTTTAGAAAGTATGGATATATTCGAAAATGATGACACAACTGAAAAAGAAAATGAAGAAAATGATGATACGCAAGATCAAAATAATTCTAATAATAATGAAGACAAAGATAATAATGACTCTAGCAAAACAAGTGAAGATGAAAATATAAGCCAAGGAATGGATAGTGAGGATGAAGTAAATGAGTTTAGACTTGAAGATCAGCTTGGTAGTGAAAATAATGAGGATGCTGAGTCAGAAAATATTATACAAAAAAAAAATTTAAGTGTAAGCGATAAAGAATATAAAATATTTACTACTGAGTTTGACGAAGTTGCTAAAGCAGAAAGTCTAGATACGGCGGAGGAAATTCAAAAACTGAGAAAAAATTTAGACCAACAGCTTACAAGTTTTCAAGATTTAATTACTAAGTTAGCAAATAAATTACAAAGACAATTAATGGCAAAACAAAATCGATCATGGGAATTTGATCTAGAAGAGGGATTGTTAGATAGTTCAAAATTACCTAGGATTATCATTGATCCATATAATTCATTATCGTTTAAAAAAGAAAAAGATTTAGACTTTAAGGATACAATTGTGACACTTTTAATTGACAACTCTGGGTCAATGAGAGGTAGACCAATAACAATAGCTGCAATATGTGCTGATATTTTATCCAGAACCTTAGAAAGATGCTCGGTTAAAGTTGAAATACTAGGTTTTACAACGAAAAATTGGAAAGGTGGTAAAAGTCGCCAGGAGTGGAATAGATTGGGTAAAACAAAAAATCCAGGAAGGCTTAATGATTTAAGACATATAATTTATAAAGGTGCAGATTCTCATTGGAGGCAATCAAAAAAGAATTTGGGATTGATGCTAAAAGAGGGTTTGTTAAAAGAAAATATAGATGGTGAAGCTATAACGTGGGCATTTAATAGATTAAAAAAAAGAAAAGAAGAAAGAAAAATCCTTATGGTTATTTCAGATGGAGCACCAGTAGATGACTCAACATTATCAGTTAATTCAGGAGACTTTTTAGAAAAAAATTTGAAAAAAATTGTTAAATTTATTGAGAATAAAAGTGAAGTAGAAATATTAGCTATAGGAATTGGTCACGATGTATCTCGATATTATAAAAAAGCAATCAAAATTTCTGATGTACAAGAACTTGGGGATGTAATGATAGATCAATTAAGTGGACTATTTGAAAATAAAAAACTTCACTAAAGACTAATTAAATCTTTATTAGACCATTCTATTTTAATTTCTGCACCACCTCTGGTTTCTGAATTCCTAATTAAAAGTTTTGCCTTATTTTTTTCTAACAAAGTTTTACCTATAAATATTCCCAAACCCAATCCTGCTCTTGATTTATTTTTAGATTGCAATGATTTTATATAAGGTTCCCCAATTTTGGTTAATATGTCTTTAGGAAATCCTAAACCATCATCTTCGATTGATATCGAAGAGTTTTCACTGTCACTCATTATTGAAATATAAATATTTTTTTTTGCAAACTTATTTGCATTTCCAATAAAATTTCTTATGCCATAAACAACTTCAATTAATTTTGAAATTTCGAATGAATTATAATTCTGCTCAGTATTTATGATAAAATTTTTATCTGATATTTCTTTGAAAGAATTTACAATTTCTTTTACATAGTTGTGCAGAGTAATATCCTTGTCTATAAAGTCATCTTCAACTACAGGATTTAAAGACAATTTTTTTAATATTACATTGCATCTATCAACTTGGCTTAAAAGTAATTCAACATCTTTTTTTAATTCTTTATTATTTTTAAAATTGTCATATAAATCTTGAGAAATAATTTTAATTGTAGAAAGCGGTGTACCTAAAGAATGAGCAGCCGCTGCAGCTTGTCCACCCAATGAAACTAATTCGTTCTCCTTAGAAATAACTTCTTGAATTTTATCTAATGCATCTTTTCTGACTTTTGACTCATTTCCAAACGTTAAAGCAAAAAAGCTTAAAAAAATAAGTGCTATAATTAAGGCTAAAGGTACTGAATAATAATAGTAATTACTAAAAATATATTCATTTAATGGTGAAGGTAATTCCTGGTGGAAGAAGGTAAGTAAAATTATTGAAAAAATTGTCAAAAATATTAATAAAATATTTGTTTTAATACTCAAGCTATTTGAGGCAAATATGCTTGGTATTATTAGGAATATTGAGAATGGATTTATGGTACCGCCTGTTAAATAAAGCAAAAAACTTAATTGTATAATATCAAGGGTAAGAAATGTTAAAGATATTTTTTCTTGTAACTGATTTTTTTTAAAAAAATAAAATAAGAAAATGTTACTTAAAGCACCTATTAGAACTATAATATTTGCTAGTAAAAAATTAAATTCAAATTTAAATAGGAATGCAACAGCATTTATAGTAATAAATTGACCTATTACACCTATCCATCTTAAATTAACGTATGTAATTTTGTTTAAATGAGATGATTTGGAATTGATGCTTATTCCCATTAATTAAATATCTAAATTAACAACATTTATTGCATTATCTACAATAAAATCTTTTCTAGATGCAACATCATTTCCCATTAATGTTTGTATTAAATTTTGATCTTTTTGTAAATTTTTTGAGTATTGAACTTGAAGAAGATTTCTAGTTTCTGGATTTAATGTTGTATTCCATAATTCTTCTGGATTCATTTCACCAAGTCCTTTAAATCTTTGGATATTTAGACTTGATTTTTCTTGTTGAATCACTTTTTCAAAATCTTTTGATCCTCTTTTAATATTTTTTAGATTCTTAGAATTTTTAATAATATAATTTTCAAGATCTTTTTCGTCTTTTATATATATACCTTTAGAGCCTTTATTTATTTTGAAAAGAGGTGGTTGAGCTAAATACACATGACCTTTTTGTATTAATTTATTAAAAGGAATATTATTAAAAAAGGTTAAAAGTAATGCCCTTATATGAGAACCATCAACATCTGCATCCGTCATAATTATAATCTTTCCATATCTTAAATCTTCTAAGTCTAATTCCTCTGATTTAGGATCTAACCCAAGAGCGTTTATCAGTGTAACTATTTCGTTAGATGAAATCATCTTTGATAAGGTTTTCGTCCTTAAGTCACTTTGACTACCATTCTTTTTAATTCCATTTATCTCTGTAAATGTATTTAATATTTTTCCTCTTAAAGGTAATACTGCCTGGTATTCCCTATTTCTCCCCTGTTTGGCCGAGCCTCCAGCAGAGTCTCCCTCTACTATGAATAATTCGGTACCTTCTTGTTTTGAATTTTGACAGTCAGCTAATTTTCCAGGTAATCCGGTCAGCTCCAAAGCTCCTTTTCTTCTTACGTTTTCTCTTGCTCTTTTAGCTACGTCTCTCGCGACAGCAGCCTGAATTATTTTTGTCAAAATTGTTTTGGAAACTGATGGGTTTTGATCAAACCAAATTGATAGTTTTTCATTAACAATACCTTCAACGATATTTCTTACTTCTGAGGAAACTAATTTGTCTTTTGTTTGTGAAGAAAATTTAGGATCTGGAATTTTTACTGACAAAACACAAGTTAAACCCTCTTTTACGTCATCTCCAGAAAGAAGAACTTTACTTTTCTTTAATAAATTTTGCTCTGACGCGTATTTATTCACAACTCTTGTTAGGGCGCTTCTAAAACCTAAAAGATGGGTTCCTCCATCTTTTTGATAAATATTATTAGTATAAGGATAAACATCCTCATTATATCCAGCATTCCATTTTAGCGAACATTGAACATCTATATCACTTTTGATACCTTCAATATAAATTGGCTTTCTAAACAAATCGTTGTCATTTTTATTTTTTAATTTTTCCCTCTTTTCATCTAAAAATTCAACAAACTCATTTATTCCTCCCTCAAATTTAAATTCATCAGACTTTATTTTTTTTTGGGTTAAATCATTAAGTATAATTTTAATTCCTTTATTAAGAAAAGCCAACTCACGCATTCTCTTTTGAATTATAGAAAAACTAAACTTTGTTGACGAGAAAATATCTTTGGAAGGTAAGAAATTTATTCTTGTGCCGGTATTTTTTGATTTACCAATTATTTTTAAAGGAGTTTTATTTTCACCATTTATAAACTCAACAAAATGTTTTTTTCCATCTCTTTCAACTTGTAATTCTAATTTTTGGGAAAGAGCATTAACTACTGAAACTCCAACACCATGTAATCCTCCAGAGACTTTATAAGAATCATGATCAAATTTACCTCCAGCGTGAAGTTGTGTCATTATTACTTCTGCGGCAGATTTTTTTTCTTCCTTATGAAAATCAACTGGTATTCCCCTACCATCGTCTTGAACTGTAATTGAACCATCAGAATTTATGCTTACCTCAATTTTTTTACAATGACCTGCTAATGCTTCATCAATCGAATTATCTACAACCTCATATACCATGTGATGTAAGCCAGTTCCATCGTCTGTATCACCAATATACATTCCTGGTCTTTTTCTCACTGCTTCAAGACCTTTTAAAACTTTAATTGAGTCTGCTTGGTATGTATTGTTATTTTTTTTATTCATTTATTTATTATTGGAAAGGTTATTTATAACATTTTTATATTTTTAAATACAATTTGTATTAAATTTTTACTCAAATTAATGAGGAAATACTTACATTATAACCAAGATTATTATAAATTTTTTTAATACTTAATAATTATCAAAAAAATGAATTTTTTTAGTCAACTTTATCAAAATTATGTAAGATTCGTTTACTGTGATTAAAAAATTATTAAAAAGAATTCCAATTATAAAAAGAATATATCCCTCTATAATTAAAAAAATTTATAACTATCTTAATACTGATCAAATTAATTACGAGTATTTTGGTCTAAAATTAAAAGGAAATATAAAAGAACCAATGGATAAAGAAATATTCCTATTCAGTGAATATGAACATCTTCAAATTGATTATCTTCTTAAATTAATGAAAGAATCAAAATTTGACTACTTTATAGATGTTGGTGCAAATTCAGGATTATATAGCATGGTTGTAGCCAAAAATGACTGTAAGATTAAAATAAAAAGCTTTGAACCGATTAAAAAAACAATAATAAAATTTAAAGAGAATATTCAACTTAATAAAAATTTAAATAACATTGAGATTTTTGAATTTGGACTTTCAAATAAAAATTCAAAATTACTAATGAAATCATTAAAAAAAAAAAATTATGTACAAACTGGTGGATTTGGAGTCGCACAAAGTGATGAAATATTAAATAATCTACATACTGAGTATGCAGAATTTAAAAAAGGAGATGATATTTTTAGTTTAGAAAGTAAAAATATTATTTTGAAAATTGATGCCGAAGGACATGAAAAAGAGGTTATTCAAGGTTTAGAAAATAATTTAAATAAAAACAGTATTTTATTACAAATCGAAATATTTGATAAAAATTTTGATGTTATGAATAATATTCTAAAAGATAAAAATTTTAATCAAATCCATATGATAAAAAGTGATGGTAAAAAAGATTATTATTATAAAAATTATTAAATATTTGTTTGGCGGAGAGAATGGGATTCGAACCCATGATAGAGTTTCCCCTATACACGCTTTCCAAGCGTGCGCCTTCAACCACTCGGCCACCTCTCCATTTATTTCTCCTTAGATATTTTGAGCACGCCTATAAATGCTTCTTGTGGGATCTCAACTTTTCCAAATTGTTTTGCCCTTGCTTTTCCTTTTTTTTGCTTTTCAAGTAGCTTTCTTTTTCTGTCAGTAGCTCCTCCACCATGAATTTTGGTTAAAACATCTTTTTTAAAACCTTTAATTGTTTCTCGTGCAATAATCTTTCCACCTATTGCTGCTTGGACTGGAATCATGAAGTTATGTCTTGGAATTAAATCTTTCAATTTCTCACATACCTCTCTGCCAGTCTTTTGAGCAAAGTCTTTGTGTATCATCATTGCTAGAGCGTCTACTGGTTCAGTATTTACTAAAATGCCCATTTTAACAAGATCTCCCTCTCTATGACCTATTATTTCATAATCAAAACTAGCATATCCACTTGTCATAGATTTTAATCGATCATTAAAATCAAATACTATTTCATTTAATGGTAATTCATAATTTACAACTGCTCTACTTCCGGAGTAACTTAAGTTTGTTTGGATTCCTCTTTTATCTTGGCATATTTTCATTATAGGACCAAGATACTGATCTGGAGTAATAATAGTTGCTTTGATCCAAGGTTCTTCAATAAATTTTATTAAACTTGGATCTGGTAAACTTGATGGATTTTGTAAATCTTTTATTTTACCATTGTTCATATGGATCTTATATACAACGCCAGGAGTTGTAGTTAATAGATTTATATCGAATTCTCTTTCAAGCCTTTCTGTAACTATTTCTAAGTGCAACAAACCTAGAAAACCACACCTGAAACCTAGGCCTAAAGCCGAGGAAGATTCGGGCTCAAAGGAAAAGCTAGAATCATTTAATTTTAATTTCGCTAATCCATCTTTTAATTTTTGATACTCTGAGCTATCGACTGGAAATAATCCACAAAATACTACTGGTTTACTTGGTTTAAAGCCAGGTAAAGACTCTGATAATGGTTTTGATGCATCGCAGATTGTATCTCCAACTTTTGTTTCTGATAAAATTTTTATTCCTGTTGTTATAAACCCAATCTCTCCAGAATTAAGTTCATCAACATCTTTTGGTTTGGGTGTAAAAACTCCGACTTTCTCAACAAAATATTCCTGATTTGTAGACATCATTTTAATTTTCATATTATTTTTAATTTTTCCATCAATTACTCTCACTAAAATGACTACACCTAGATAAGTGTCATACCAACTATCTACTAATAAACACTTTAGTTTTTGATCTTTTTCACCTTTTGGACCTGGTAGAGTATGGATAATTTGTTCTAAAATTTCATCAATTCCTTCACCAGTCTTTCCAGAACATGGAACAGCATTAGATGTATCAATACCTATTACATCTTCAATTTGTTTATTTGTTCTATCAATGTCTGACGCTGGTAAATCAATTTTATTTAAAACTGGTATTATTTCATGATTTATATCAAGAGCTTGATAAACATTTGCTAATGTTTGAGCTTCAACTCCTTGAGTGCTGTCCACAATTAATATTGAACCTTCGCAAGCATACAAAGATCTACTTACTTCATAGCTAAAATCAACATGACCTGGGGTATCTATAATATTAAGAATATAATTTTTTCCATCTTTAGATTTATAATTTAATTTTACCGTTTGAGCTTTAATAGTTATGCCTCTCTCTCTTTCAATATCCATCGAGTCAAGCACTTGAGCTTTCATTTCTCTGTCAGTCAAACCACCACATTTATGTATAATTCTATCTGCTATAGTTGACTTGCCATGGTCAATATGGGCAATGATTGCAAAATTTCTGATATTATCAATTTCAGTAGACATTTAGGATCTAATTTTTGCACCAGATTTAGTTTCTACGGTTGAAATAATTAACTTATTAATTTTTTCAAGATCACTCTCTTCTAAAGTCTTTTCAGATGATTGAATTGTTACATTGATGGCTATAGACTTTTTGCCTTCAGGAATATTTTCACCCTCATAAATATCAAAAATTTTAATAGTTCTTATTAAACTTTTATCAATTGATGATATTATTTCTATTAAATCTTGTGCCTTAACATTTTTATCTACAACAAATGCAAAGTCTCTTTCTGATTTTTGATAATCTGAGTACTCAAAATTTGTTTTTAGGTCTTTAAGTTTTATTTTATTCTCCCTTAGATAATCCATATAAATTTCAAAACCAACCAGACCTTCAGTTTTAATATCAAGTTTTTTCAAAATATTTGGATGGATTTCACCAAAGTAAGCAACAGGGTCTATTTCATCCTTATCAAGATAGACAGAACCAGATTTTCCTGGATGATAATATGAAGGAGATTTATCTCTTACAAAAAAACTTTGCCTGTCATATCCAGCTTCGACTAGTGTCTGAATTACATCCTTCTTTACGTCAAAAACATCAACTATCCTGTCTTTTTCGTTCCAGTTTAATCTTGATATTTTTCCTGATTTTATTGCACCAATTACTGTCAATTGCTCACCAGGCTGACTACCCTTAAAAATTGGTCCAATTTCAAACAGTGAAATATCTTTAAATCCTCTGTCTAAATTTTTCTTTAAATAAAAAGTTAAATTTGTGAAAATCGAATTTCGTAAAACATCTAAGTCTGAACTTATTGGATTTACTATTTTTATTTCTTTTAGATTTTCTTTAAAAATTTTGTTTATTTTTGAATCTGTGAATGACCACGTTATAGTCTCAAAATAACCTTTTGACGCCACAGAACGTTGAAGAAAGTGAAAGAGTTTTTGTTGTGCGTTTAAAGTATCTTTTATTTTAGTTTTTTCAGGTTGTAAGGTTTCTATGTTCTCATACCCTTTAATTCTTACTATTTCTTCGACTATATCTATTGGTTGAGTTATATCAGGTCTCCAAGTGGGTATTTTTAAATCTAATTCTAAATTCTTCTTAGAAACTTCAAATCCTAGATCTGTTAAAATTTTAATTATTTCACTATCATTTACTTTAAAGCCAGTTATTTTTTCAAATAAAGAGATATTAAATTTAATTTTATTCTTTTCATGCTTATCAGTTTGTTGAATATCAAAATTACTTACTTTACCTCCACAAATCTCAGATATTAATTCAGCAGCTTTTGACAAACCTAATTTGATAGATTGAGTGTCGATGCCTCTTTCAAATCTGAATTTTGCATCAGTATCAATGTTTAATAATTTTGAGGTTTTTCTTATTGACCTAGGAGTAAAATATGCAGATTCTAATAAAATATTTTTAGTATTAATTTCAGTTCCAGAACGTGCTCCTCCAATGATTCCACCCAAGCCTAAAACTCCAGATTTATCAGAAATAACACACATATCATCACCTAATTTATACTCTTTGGTATCAAGAGCTTCAAAAGTTTCACCCATTTTTGAATTTCTAACTATAATTTCTTTGTCGATTTTATCTGCATCATATGCATGAAGCGGCCTATTTAAGTCTAACATTACATAATTTGTAATATCAACAATTGCTGAAATTGGTTTTTGACCAAGTGAAATAATTTTTTCTTTAAGCCATTGAGGACTTTCTTTATTGGTGACACCCTCAATTAAACAACTACCAAATATAGTACAACCTTGGTTTTTATCTTTTGTAATTGAAACTTTAATTTTTTGTGATTCATTTTTTTTAATATTTTTAAGTGAAATTTTTTTTAATTTACCAGCTCCAGCAGCAGCAAGATCTCTAGCTATACCTCTTACCCCCAAGCAATCAGGACGATTAGGTGTAATTGATAAATCTACAACTTTTTCAGTATTACTTTTAAAAAAGTTTTTGCCAATTTTATCAGAGTATTTACTAGTTCTTAGTTCTGTTATTCCTTCACTTTCATTTGATAAATTAAGTTCAGACTCTGAACACAGCATTCCATAGGAAGTAACCCCTCTAATCTTGCTGACTGAAAGTTTCATGTTATTTTTTGGAATTATTGATCCAGGACCTGCATAAATAGTCAAAAGATCTTTTTTTGCATTTGGTGCTCCACATACTACCTTAACAGTATTATCCAAACCAATATCAACATCGCATATTCTAAGTCTATCTGCATTCGGATGCTGTTCAGCATTAATAATTTTTGCTACTTTAAAACTGTCTAAACCAGAGCTTTGATTTTCAAAACTTTCAACTTCCAAACCAATATCTGTAAGTTTTTCAATTAACTCATTATCTTTTTTTTGGGTGTCGAGATGCTCCTTTAACCAACCTATGGTAAATTTCATCTGCTAAGACCTCTATAGTTTGATGGAACATCCAATGGATCGAAACCAAAATGGTTAAGCCATCTGTAGTCAGTCTCAAAAAAAGCTCTTAAATCATTGATTCCATATTTAAGCATTCCAAGTCTATCTATACCAATCCCAAAAGCATAGCCTTGGTACTTATCTGGATTTACTTTAACATTCTTAAGTACATTGGGATGCACCATTCCACAACCTAGAATTTCTAACCATTTATCTCCTTCACCAATTACTATCTTTCCATCTTTTATCTCGTAACCAATATCTACTTCCGCAGATGGTTCAGTGAAAGGAAAGTGACTAGGTCTGAATCTCATTTTTATTTTATCCACTTCAAAAAATGATTTTATAAAATAATTTAAGCATCCTTTTAGATTACCCATGTTTATGTCTTTATCTATATGAAGGCCTTCTACCTGGTGAAACATAGGAGAATGAGTTTGATCACTATCAGATCTATATGTTCTGCCTGGAGCTATAATTTTAAATGGAGGTTTTCCATTTAACATTGTTCTAACTTGTACTGGAGAAGTATGGGTTCTTAATAACAATTCTTTATTATTGTCTAAATAAAAAGTGTCATGCATATCTCTCGCTGGATGATTGTCAGGCGTATTTAATGCAGTAAAATTATAATGCTCATTCTCTATATCCGGTCCTTCTTCAACGCTAAATCCAATTTCTGAAAATATTGATGATATCTCGTCAATTACTTGTGAAACAGGATGTATTTTTCCTCGACTAAATTCTCTCTCAGGTAATGTTACATCTACTTTTTCATTTTCAAGTTTGGAGTTAATTTCTTTTGTTTCAATTTCTTGAAGTTTAGAATCTATCTTATCTTGTAGTTCGTTTTTTATTGAATTTAAATCTGATGCAAATTTTTTTCGCTCATCAGTTGGTAAAGATCCTAAAGTTTTAAAAAAATTAGAAATTTGTCCATTCTTACCAAATAACTGTGTTTTAATCTGATTTACACTTTCAATATTTAAATCATTTTCTAATTTATTTAAATATTCATCTTTAATTTTTTTTATATCAGACATATTCGTAGAATATTTGTTAACTCTAGAAAAACAACAATGAAAATTAATTTAATGCTGCCTGAGCTTTTTTAACTATAGTTTTGAATGCTTCTGGATTATCGTAAGCAATTTCAGCTAGAATTTTTCTGTCAATTTTAATGCCTGTTTTGTTTAGGCCATTTATAAATTTAGAATAAGTTAATCCCTCAGATCTAACACCAGCATTTATTCTCTGTATCCAAAGTGATTTAAAATCTCTTTTTTTATTTCGTCTATCTCTATAGGCATACTGCATAGCTTTTTCCATAGCCTGTCTTGCAACTCTAATAGTATTTTTTCTTCTTCCCCATTGACCTTTAACAGCTTTTAAAACTTTTTTATGTTTTGCTCTACTTGTAACACCTCTTTTGACTCTAGCCATATTATCCTCTTAGGTTATACGGCATATAAGATTTTACAATCTTACCATCTTGTTTTGACATTACCGTTGTACCTCTTTGCTTTCTAATTTGTGAATTTGTTCGTTTAATCATTCCATGTCTTTTTCCAGCCTGAGCAGTTATAACTTTTCCTTTAGCTGAGATTTTAAATCTTTTTTTAGCTGAACTTTTTGTTTTTAATTTAGGCATAATTTTTGAGGGGTTATACAAATATTGTTATTAATTTACAACTACAAATATAGCTTATAAAGGCTGAATAACCATTATCATTTGCTTACCATCAAACTTTGGTTGTAGTTCGACACGACCTACAGACTCCATATCTTGTTTGATCTTATCCATTAACTCATTGCCCAAACTAGAATGTTGTAGCTCTCTCCCTTTAAATCTAATTGTAAATTTTACCTTATCTCCTTTTGCAATAAATTTTTGTGCATTTTTTATTTTAAATGTATAATCGTGAACTTCCGTAACAGGTCTTAATTTAATTTCTTTTAATTCTATCTTCTTTTGTTTTTTTTTTGCTTTATTAGCTTTTTTTTGTGCATCATATTTATATTTTCCCATATCCATAATTTTACATACAGGAGGTTTTGCATTAGGTGCTATCTCAATTAAATCTAAACCTTCTTCTTTGGCTCTATTAATCGCATCTTGTAAATTTAGAATACCTAAGTTATCACCATCACTTGCAATAACTTGAACATCTTGCGAAGTTATTCTTTGATTTGTTCTAGGACCCCTAGGTTTGGTTCTTTTCTGAAAGTAGTTTTGCTTAAAATCAGCCACTTAGATTGAAGGTGCTTTATTGAGAGCAGAGTATTTTTTTAAAAATTCTTTTAAATCCATAGTTTCTTGTTTTTTAAAATCCAATCTTCTAATAGTTACTGTGTTGCTGTCAACTTCTTTTTTTCCACATATTAGTAGTATTGGAACTTTAGTTAATGAGTGTTCCCTTATTTTATAATTTAAATTATGATTTTTTAAATCTACTTCAGAAGAAATCCCTACTTTTTTTAACTGACTATTTACTTCTTTTGCGTAATCATCAAAGTCACTTGAAATAGGGATTACTATTGTTTGAATTGGGCAAAGCCAAAAAGGTAATTTTCCTGAATAATTTTCAATTAAAATTCCAATAAACCTCTCTAATGATCCAAATAAAGCTCGGTGAAGCATTACAGGAACTTTTTTATTTCCATCGCTATCAACAAATGAGGCACCTAATCTACCTGGTAGGTTTAAATCTACTTGCAAAGTTCCACATTGCCAATCTCTTCCAATCGCATCTCTTAAAACAAATTCTATTTTTGGACCATAAAAAGCTCCTTCGCCCTTATTAATAGAATATTCTAATTTTGTTGCTTTAATTGCTTCTAATAAAGCAGCCTCTGATTTATCCCAAACCTGATCGTCACCAACTCTTAATTCTGGTCTATCAGAATATTTTAAAATTACTTTTTCAAATCCTAAATCTTTATAAATTTCCAAAATTAAATTAGTTACAATTAAACATTCTTCAGTAATTTGTTCCTCGGTACAAAAAATATGTGCATCATCTTGGGTGAAAGCTCTAACTCTTAATAATCCATGAAGCGCGCCTGATGGCTCATACCTATGAACTTTTCCAAATTCTGACATTTTAAGTGGTAAATCTCGATAACTTTTTAAACCTTGATTAAAAACTTGAACGCAACCTGGACAATTCATCGGTTTTATTGCAAATACTTTTTCATCAGGTGTAGTAGAAGTATACATATTGGCACCAAATTTTTCCCAATGACCAGATTTCTCCCAGAGTGAGCGATCTAATATTTCTGGAGTATTTATTTCTTGATAACCTGCTGTTTCTTGCTTCATTCTCATATATGAAATAAGTTTTTGGAATAGGCTCCACCCTTTTTGATGCCAAAATACAGATCCTGGACTTTCTTCTCTAAAATGAAATAAATCCATTTCTTTTCCAATTTTTCTGTGATCTCTTTTTTCGGCCTCTTCAATTCTATTTAAATAATCATCTAATTCTTTTTGAGTAGACCAACTTGTTCCATATACTCTTTGTAACATTTCATTATTTGAGTCTCCTCTCCAGTAAGCACCTGAGACTTTTGTTAATTTAAAATATTTTCCAATTTTACCAGTTGAACTTAGATGAGGTCCTCTGCATAAATCATGCCAATCTCCATGAAAATATAAAGACACATCTTCTCCCTCTGGAATACTTTCTATTATCTCAGCTTTATATATTTCTCCCTTTTTTTTAAAATGTTCAATTGCATCATTTCTTTTCCAAACCTCTCTGTAAGTTTTTTCATCTCGATCTACTATTTCTTTCATTTTGTTTTCAATTTTTTCTAAATCCTCAGTTGTAAATGGTTCTTTTCTTGCAAAATCATAGTAAAAGCCATCTTCGATAACTGGTCCTATTGTAACTTGTGTCCCAGGAAATAATTCTTGAACCGCCATAGCTAGTATATGAGCAGTATCATGCCTAATGGTCTCTAAACCTTCTTTATCTTTTGATGTAAATATTTTAATTGAAGAGTCTTTGGAAATTGTATGATTTAAGTCTTTTAATTCTCCATCAACGCTTATTAGCAAAGCTTTTTTTGATAAAGATTTGCTAATTTTTTCCGCAACTTCAAATCCCGAAATACTTTTTTTAAAATTAATTTTTTTTCCGTCTGGTAATGTTATATCTGGCATTAATTAAATAGTTTTTTGTATTCTGAATAAGTAGAAAAACACATTTTTTCAACATTAAATTTTTTTACTACATTTTCTCTTCCATTATTACCCATTTTGTGAATTTCATTATGGTCCATATTCATTACTTTAATTATTTTTTCGGATAATTCATCAGAGTTTCCTGATTCAAATAAAATACCAGTTTTTCCATCTATTACAGTTTCATTAGATCCACCTAAATTACTTGCAATAATCATTTTTTGCATAGATTGTGCTTCAACTGATACTCTACCAAATGCTTCTGGTTCTATTGATGCAGAAATGACTATATCTGAAATTTTGTAGGCCAATGGCATATTTTTACAGTGGTCGATAAATCTAATTTGTTTTGTAAGCCTATACTGCTCGACAAGTCTAATAAGTTTTTTTTTGTAAAGGTCACGCCCCTGATCATTACCAAGAATAACCGCTATGAAAGCATGATTGCCTAACTGAATATTTACTTTGTTTAAAGCATCTAAAAACATTTCTTGTCCTTTCCAAGTAGTAAGTCTCCCAGGTAATAAAATTATTTTTTTACCAACAATTAAATTCCAGGATTTGAATAAGTTATCTTCATCATTTTCAAGAGTTGTAGACGCATCATAATAGTCTGTATTAATACCTCGAAAAATCGAGAGTAACTTTTTATTATCTGATAAGTATTCTGAATAGTTTTCTTTGATATGTGAAAATATAAAATTTGATCCTGCAATTATTAAATCTGACCGAACCATCACAGAGTTATAGAATTTTTTAAGTTTGCTTTTAAAATTATAAGTTCCATGGAAAGTTGTAACAAATTTTCTTCTAGTTATTTTTGTTGCCATTAAACATGACCAAGCCGGAGCTCTACTTCTTGCATGGACTATGTTTATGCCATTTATTAAAATAATAACTGAAATAATTATAGAGTTTAGAAGAATAAGTATTGGATTTTTTGATTGAACTGGAAGTCTAATAACTTTGACTTTTTTTTTATTAACAAATTTTAATAATTCGCCACCACTTGTTATCAAATAAGATCCTACATTTTTTTCTGCTAAATAATGGGCAATATCATAACAACCAGTTTCAGCTCCACCGTAACCTAATTTAGGAATTACTTGCAGGACTTTTAATTTAGGCTGCATGTGATAATAATATTATAAACTTAGTCAACATAATTACTTTATATGAAAAAAAATAAATTTCTAAGAATTTCTAAATATAAAAAACTAAGGTATATAGCAAATAATTATAAAAAAAATCTTTACGTAGTTTTTTTACCTGGTTTTGCATCAGATATCGACGGCGATAAACCAAAGAAATTTTTAAAATTTGCCATTCAAAACAAGCTTGGATTTTTAGCTCTGGAATACTTTGGTCATGGAAGATCATCGGGAGAATTTACAAGAGGTAACATCACAAAATGGTCCAATGATGCGAGAATTACAATAAGTAAAATAGTTAAAAAAAATGACTTTATACTAATTGGATCTAGCATGGGAGGGTGGATTTCTTTATTAATGCATAGGTATTATAGTTCACAAATTAAAGGTTTTTTAGGAATTGGATCTGCTCCTGAATTTCTTACAAGAATTATGTGGAAAAAATTTCCAAAAAAAACAAAAAATGAAATTTTAAAAAAAGGTATCTCAAAAATTAAAAATGGTGATTATGAGTATTTAATAACAAAACAGCTAATTTTAGACGGTAAAAAAACCAGCAATAAAGTTCTTAACAGAAAATTATATAATACAAATCCTGTAACTATGGTTCATGGACAGAAGGATGAGGTGGTTCCAGTAATATATTCAAGAAAAGTTTTAAAAATTTTTCCTAATGCAGAAAAAAAACTACTAATAATAAAAAATGGAGATCATAGCCTTTCTTCAAAAAAAAATTTAGATATTATTTGTAAGGAGTTAAAATCTATAATCAAAAAAGTTAACTAGCTTTTCCAACTAAACTTTTATTTGTAATAGGGTTTTCTAATTTATTTAGCATTTCTTTAGGGCAAACTTGTAAGAAATTTTTAATTTCGTCGTCAAAATTTTCAATAATCTGTGCTGATAAATTAGAATTAGTTTCCTCATTGTGTTTTAGAACTAAATCTTTTAGATAGTTTTTCCAGTATTCTGTCTCGGGAGTTTGCCAAATTATTGTTTCGGGATTAGCTTTTTTTGCAAACTGGCTTTTTGGGTCATATATAAATGCCATACCACCAGTCATACCAGCTCCAAAATTATCGCCTACCTCTCCCAATATTACTATTGACCCACCTGTCATGTACTCACAACCATTTGAATCACATCCTTCTATGACTGCAGTAGCACCCGAATTTCTAACAGCAAATCTTTCACCTGCCTGTCCAGCTGCAAAAAGATATCCTGATGTTGCTCCATATAAGACTGTATTTCCTATAATAGTATTTTCATTTGAAATTAAATTACTTTCATCTCGAAGTTTAATCACGATAGATGCACCTGATAGACCTTTTGCAACGTAATCATTTGCATCTCCCTTTAATATTAGTTTAAGTCCTTTAACACCAAAGGCACCAAAAGATTGACCAGCAGAACCTTTAAAGTTAATAGCAAAAGTATTTTCCCCTAATTTATTATTTCCAAATTTTTTATAGAGATTATATGAAATTCTTGTTCCAACAGCTCTGTCTGTATTTTCTATTGAATAAACATTTTCTAACGGCAATTTTCTGTTAATTAAACTCTCTATCTCAGGCCAAATTTTTTGGTCTAAAGTATCTGGTACTTCATTTATTATAGGAGTTTCACAATATCTTTTGTTTATGCCTGGATCAGCTTGAACAAATAAAGGATTTAAATCTAGGTCATCTAAATTCGGTGATCCTTTACTGACTTGTCTTAGTAAATCTGTTCTTCCGATTACTTCATTTAAATTTTTAAATCCTAAACTTGATAAAATTTCTCTAACTTCTTGAGCTATAAAAGAAAATAGATTTACTATTTTATCTGGAGTGCCAGTAAATTTTTTTCTTAATTCATCATCTTGTGTACAAACTCCAACTGGACATGTATTAGAATGACATTGTCTTACCATAATACAACCCATTGCAACTAGCGCTGTTGTTGCTACCCCAAATTCTTCTGCTCCCATCATTGCAGCTATTACAACGTCTCTTCCTGTTTTAATTCCTCCATCTGTTCTTAATGTAACTAGGTGTCTTAATTTGTTTAAAGTTAATACTTGGTTTGCCTCTGTTAGTCCCATTTCCCATGGAATACCAACATATTTAACACTTGTTTGTGGAGTGGCACCAGTCCCACCATTATGACCTGAAATTAAAATTATATCTGCTTTTGCTTTAGCAACACCTGCAGCAATTGTTCCTATACCTGAAGAGGCAACTAGTTTTACACCAACTCTTGCCTTTGGATTAATCTGCTTTAAGTCATAAATTAGTTGAGCTAAGTCTTCAATTGAGTAAATATCGTGGTGTGGTGGTGGAGATATTAAGGTTACGCCAGGCGTTGAATGTCTTAGTCTTGCAATTTCCTCTGTTACTTTAAATCCTGGTAATTGACCACCTTCTCCAGGTTTTGCTCCTTGAGCAATTTTGATTTCAATCTCATTACAATTATTTAAGTAGTTAATAGTTACTCCAAATCTTGCAGAGGCAATTTGTTTTACTCTAGAATTTGCGCTATCTCCATTATCTAATACTTTAAATCTCTCTTCATCTTCTCCACCTTCTCCACTGCATGAAGCACCTTTAATTCTATTCATTCCCATAGCAAGTGTTTCGTGTGCCTCTTTTGACAAGGCTCCATGAGACATACTTCCACTTCCAAATCTTTTCATTATCTCAGTAATTGGCTCCACTTGGTCAATATCAATTGCCTCCTGATTTTTAAAATCAATTAAATCTCTTAAACTAATTGGTTTTAAACCATAAATACCCTTGGTATATTTTTTATAAGTTTCATACGAATTTGAGCCTACAGCTGCCTGTAAAAGATGAATTAATTTTCCTTGATATTGATGTGTTTCACCATTTTTTCTATACCTATAAATTCCTCCAATTGGTAAAATGTTTGAATGAATATCAAACGCATCTTTATGTATAGATCTTATTTTTTTTTCAATACCAGTTAATCCTATTCCAGAAATTTTAGATAATACTCCTGGAAAGTAATCTTTTACAATTGTTCTACTCAATCCAACTGTTTCAAAATTGCATCCACCTCTATATGAACTTAAAACTGATATACCCATCTTTGACATTATTTTTAATAGTCCAAGATTTACTGATTTAATATATCTGGTTACACATTCATCAAATGAGAAATTACCAAAAAGTTTTTTTGAATATCTTTGATGTAAACTATCAAATGCTAGGTAAGGATTAACCGTTGTAGCTCCAACACCTATTAATGTTGCAAATGAATGGGTGTCTAAGGCATCCCCTGTTTGTACATTAATTGATGCATAGCCTCTCAAGCCTAATTTTATTAAATGAGTATTTATTGCACCAATACATAAAAGCATTGGCATTGGTAATTTTGTTTCAGATATATTTTTATCAGATAAAATAAGTTGAGTATTACCCTCTCTAACTGCTTTTTCAGCGTTATTTTTTAATAATTCTATAGCTGCTTCTAAACTTTGCTCAGTGTTGAATGTACAATCTAAAATTTTATAGTTATCTCCGAAATACTTTATAAATTTTTCAAACTGAGTGTTTGATAAAATTGGACTATCTAAAACATAAATATTTTCCTCGGTAAGATTAGAAAAATCTAGAATATTTCCTAAATTTCCAAATCTTGTTTTCAAGCTCATCACTTTATTTTCCCTAAGAGAGTCGATCGGGGGATTGGTCACCTGACTAAAATTCTGTCTAAAATAATGATAAAGAGGCCTGTATTTATCAGATAAAACTGCAAGGGGAGTGTCATCTCCCATTGACCCGGTTGCTTCTTTAGCATCCTCTGCCATTGGATGCAAAATTAACTCCAAGTCTTCAAGGCTATAACCAAAACAATGTTGTATCTTTTTTAAATCAGAGCCTGAAAACTCACTTTTTTCATTTTCTATAGTTAATGATTTATCTAATTCAATTATTTGATTATTGAAATGTTTGTATTCTTTAGACAAATAATTCTTTATTTGATTATTTGTATAAACTTTTCCTTTTTCAATTCTCACACCCAAAATTTCTCCTGGTCCTAGTCTTCCTTTTGAAACAATTTTCTTCTCATTTAGGTCAATCATTCCTGTCTCAGATCCTGCAAATAGAAGTTTATCTCTTGTAATTGTATATCTAAGAGGTCTAAGTCCATTTCTGTCACTACCTACAATAACCCACTCATTGTCAGTTGCAGCTATAGCAGCAGGTCCATCCCAAGGTTCCATTGTACTATTTAAAAAGTTAAAAAGTTGTTGATGATCTTTTGGAAGAACTTTACTTTTTTTAGACCAAGCATCTGGTATTAGCATAAGTTTTGCTAATGGTGCAGAATGTCCAGAAATATTTAATAATTCAAACACATTATCTAATGATGCAGAATCAGAATTACCAGCAGGGATAACCGGTTTTAAATTTTCCATATCATCAAACAAAGGACTAAACATTTCCTCTTCGTGAATTCTCATCCAATTAATATTCCCTTTTAAAGTGTTTATCTCCCCATTGTGAGCAATTGATCTAAAAGGTTGGGCTAAATCCCAACTTGGAGCGGTATTAGTAGAAAATCTTTGATGGAAAATTGCATAACGTGAAATGAAACGCTCATCTTTTAAATCTGGATAAAAGTCAGATAAAGATTCCGCTAAAAACATTCCTTTGTAAATTATTGATTTCGAGCTGAATGAACAAATATAAAAATTGTTTAATTGAATTCTTAAAGCTTCTTTTTCAATTTTTCTTCGAGTTTCATAAAGAGCTCTTTCTAGGTCTTTGCCATGAATTGACTTATCATTATGAGTAAAAAGAACTTGTGTAATCTCAGGTCTAGTTTGTTCTGCCTTTTCTCCTAAAACTGAAGGATCCACAGGTACTTGTCTCCATCCGTAAATATTAAAATTCTTTTTTGTTAATTCACTTTCTACAATTGATCTGCATTGCTCCTGTCCCCCAAAGTCATTTCTTGGCAAGAAAATCATTCCTACACATAAATCTGAGTTATCATGCTCATGACCTGTTATTTCAATTTTTTCTGCAAAGAAATCATTTGGTATTTCAATATGAATACCTGCTCCGTCTCCAGTTTTACCGTCTGCATCAATTGCACCTCTATGCCATACAGCTTTTAGAGCCTCGATACCGTATTCGACTACTTTTCTTGATTTAAGACCCTCAGTTGATGCAACAAGACCTACTCCACATGCATCATGTTCCATATTTTCATGATAAACATGATTTTTTTTTAAAAGTTTACGATTTTTGTTTTGAATATCCATTATGCAACCTTCATTTTTTGTTTTGATTGAAGATAGCTTTCGATTGAGGTCGCAGCATCTCTACCGTCTTTAATAGCCCATACAACTAATGAGGCTCCTCTTACTATGTCTCCAGCCGCAAATATACCTGGTATACCAGTCTCCAAGGTATCAAAGTCAGCTTTTATTGTTCCCCACTGTGAAACTTGTAATCTAGGTTCCTGAAATAGAACTGGTAAATCTTCTGGATCAAAACCTAAGGATTTAATTACCAAATCAGCATTAATTTCAAATTCTGAGTTTTCTTCTGCAACAGGTCTTCTTCTACCACTTTCATCTGGATCTGTTAATTTCATTTTATCAACAATAATACTATTTACTTTATTAGTACCTCTAAACTCTTTTGGATTACTTAACCAAATAAATTCTACACCTTCCTCCTCAGCATTTCCTACTTCTCTCGCTGATCCAGGCATATTTTCTCTATCTCTTCTGTAAAGGCATTTTACAGATTTGGCCTTTTGTCTTACTGATGTTCTGACACAGTCCATTGCCGTATCTCCACCACCAATTACTACTACATCTTTACCTTCGGCATTTAAAGTTCCGTTATCAAACATTTCGACTTTATCACCTAAGCCTTTTTTGTTTGAAGCTGTTAAGAATTCCATTGCAGGAAAAATATTACTTAGATCATTTCCAGGTAAGTTAACCTCTCTTGCTTTGTAAACACCTGTTGAAATTAATAAGGCATCGTGTTTTGATTGTAATTCTTTCAATGTAGAGTCTTTACCAACTTCAAAATTATGAACAAATTTTATTCCACCTTCTTTTAAAAGTTTAATTCTTCTCTCAACCACATGTTTTTCTAATTTAAAATTTGGTATTCCATATATTAACAATCCACCTGCTCTGTCATACCGATCATATATTGTTATTTGATATCCTTTTTTACGTAATTCTTCACCACAAGCTAATCCTGCGGGGCCTGCTCCAATAATTCCAACACTTTGTTTATTTTCAATTTTTACATTTATTGGTTTTACCCAGCCATTTTCCCACGCTTTATCTGTTAAATATTTTTCAACTGAACCAATTGTTACTGTTCCATGTCCCGATTGCTCAATTACACAGTTTCCTTCACATAACCTATCTTGTGGGCATATTCTTCCACAAACTTCCGGCATATTATTGGTACTTTGGGATAGATGATAAGCTTCTTCATATCTTCCCTCTGCAGTTAACTTTAACCAATCAGGTATATTGTTACTTAATGGACAGTGAACCTGACAAAAAGGAACACCACACTGTGAGCACCTGCTCGATTGTTCTTTAGCTTTTTCATGAATAAACTCTTGATAAATCTCTCCAAAATCCTCTTTTCTCTGCGATTTATCTCTTTTAGGTGGATTTTGTTGACCTATATCCACAAACTTAAGCATTTTATTTGTCATTTGAATCGGCTTATACAACAGAAGCATAAACCTATAAAGTATTACTAGGTAATAAATACTGACATATATTTTCGAAAATCATTGATTTTGCTATATTTTCTATTTAATGCATAGTTGATATGCATTTAAATGATTGCCTTATTTAGGTAATCTTTTAACTATCTATTGAGAGTCCTTAATGATTTCAAAATATATAGAAGCATCAATTTTAGCGTTTGTACAAGGTTTTTCGGAATTTATACCGGTAAGTTCCTCTGCCCACCTTATAATAATATCAAAAATATCGAACTTTAGTATTAGTTCGCTTCAACTTGATATCAGTCTTCACTTAGGTTCCCTTTTGGCAATTATTTTTTATTTTAGAAAGGATTTAGTAAATATTTTAAGAAATAAGTCTTTATTATTACTTATAGTTTTAGGGTCTTTTCCATTAGTTTTTGTTGGTTATTTTATTTATACCTCAGGACTGATTGAAAATTTAAGAAGTTTAAAAGTTATAGCATGGACAACTTTAATATTTGGTATTTTGTTGTTTATTGCAGACAGATTTAGTATTAAAAATAAAATTGATACCAATTTAAGTTTAAAAAATATTTTAATCATTGGTATTTTTCAAATTTTAGCTGTTATACCTGGCGTAAGCAGATCAGGTATAATAATTACAGCTTCAAGGTTTTTAAATTTCGATAGAGTAGATTCCTCAAAAATATCTTTTTATTTATCAATACCTGCATTAGCGGGAGCAAGTATACTTAGTTTGAAAGATGTGATGAATGCAAATTTAGATTTGAGCATATTATTTTTATATTCAATAATATTTTCATTTATAGTTTCTTATTTAACAATCAAATATTTTTTAATTTATGTAAAAAATTTTAATTTAAATATTTTTGTTTATTACAGAACTTTTCTTGCTTTAATTCTTTTTGTAATTGCTTATAGCTAATTTTTAGAACTAGGTGAAATTTGAGAAGAAATTACTGCAATCAAAATTAATAAACATCCAATCATATTATTAGTACTTAAAAATTGATTAAGAATAATCCATCCTGCTGCTGCTGCAAATACTCCCTCGAGAGAATAAATAATTGCTGCTGGTGCCTCTTCTATGTTTTTTTGAGCATACATTTGTAATGTAAAGGCTATACCGCCTGATAATGCTCCTGCGTAAAGAATAGAACTGCTTTCCATTAATATTTTTGAAATATTTATTTCTTCAAAAATAAAAGAAAAGATTAACGAAAGTGTTGCAACAAATAATGCTTGAAGTGCAGCATAAAACATTGGAATATCAAATTCTTCCATGAACTTACCTGCAAAAATTATATGCAAAGCCCAAAATACTGAGCACAATATAACTAAACCATCACCTAGCATAATTTCTGAGTTAGAAAAATCACTTAGAAGGTATACACCAAGGATACAAAGACCAATTGCTGGCCATATACTCCAATGCACTTTTTTGGAGTATATGAAAAATAACAAAATTGGAACTATTGGTACGTAAAACACAGTAAAAAAAGCAGCATTTGCAATATTTGTATATTGGAGAGCAGCTTGTTGTAAAAAAGTTCCCAAAAACAGGGATACTCCCATGAAGACTAAATATTTTATAAAAAGTTTTGATTTTGAAAGTACTTCTATTTTAATTTTCTTTCTCTCAAATAATAAGGCAAGTGGTAATATTGTAAAAAAGCCAACAATAAATCTTGCTGAATTAAAAGTTAATGGACCGATATTATCCATGCCAGTGTCTTGTGCGATGAAAGCTGTTCCCCAAATAAAAGTTGTGACTAGTGCGCAGACCATTGAGAGGGATTTTGTCATTATATTTAATTAGATAATTTTATTAATTAATTTATTCCGTTTAACTTACAAGAGCTGTCAAAATCCTCTTTGTTAATATAACATCCAGACATTTTTCTAACTCCATTAAACGATCCTCTACCATGAAGTATTCGCCAATTATTAAATATTAGAAGTTCTCCAGGTTTAAGGATATGTTGCCACTGATAATCTTTATTATTAGCAATAAGATCAAATTTTTTTATCGCTTCATAAAACTTTAATGTTAAATCTTTTTCAAATCTAAATGGTGCTCGATCATAATTATTAAAACTAACTTGAACTATTTCATTATTTTCATTTAACTTAAATATTGGTCTTTCAGCCTCAAGATAAACACCATCACCGATATAATTTCCCTTAACATTTATTTTTGTCATTAATTCATACATCTGCTGGTTTTCTTTTTTTATTGTTTCTGCTATTTTTAATCCATCAACCATAATCGATTCACCACCTCTAGCATTATATTCACAACATAGTAATAATTGTAATCCTGGGGCGTCATTACTATACGTTGAGTCTGTATGAGGTCTTAGTTCTTCTTGAGTGTATGCGCTATCTGCTTTATTTTCATCTGACTCAAAACTCCATAGTCCTCCAAATATAGAGTTTCTTACATAACCAATTTTATTTGCAATTATTTCAACAGACTTTAAATTGGTTTCACAATTTTTAATTACTGAAAATCCATAGTCGTGAATATTTTTCAAAAAATTTTTAAATCCTTCATTTGATAAAATTGAATTATAATCTAAAAAAATTTCTTCTTTTATTTCATCAGCTTTCCAGATTTTTAAATTAGATTTTACTTCTTTTTTCTTTTTTATTTTATTATTAGTTAGAAATTCAAATGAATATTTAACTGGTTTTTCTAAATCAGGCCATGAGACACACAAATATTTTCCATTTTCAATTATTTCTGCCTTTTTAACTTTTAAATTTATATCTAAAGCTGCCGTAAATGTTTTCCTTTGGCTAGACCTTTTATCCCAATTTTGCTCATCTTTTGCATGATCTCTTAGCCAAATATTAGGAAAAATTTCAGAATTTTCTCCATTAAAGTGGACGTGCACATCATCTGCTAGTATTTCAATTTTAGTAATCATTTACTCAAGTTATATGCAAAATTAGACCCAAGATTATCTTTTAATTCGTTATTAAACTTCGCAGCCTCAGCACCATCTATAATTCTGTGATCATATGAGAGAGATAGTGGAAGCATGGTTCTAGGAACAAATTTACCATCAATAAATACCTGTTTTTTATAACTTCTACCAACGCCAAGTATAGCAACTTCTGGAAAGTTAATTATTGGTGTAAAAAACGAACCACCTATGCCACCTAAGCTTGTGATAGTCATTGATCCTCCAAAGAACTCTTTTTTATCAATTTTTAAATTTCTACAATCATCACTTACTTTCTTTAATTCCTCACTTAACTGATTGATATCTTTTTGATTAGCATCTCTAATTTTAGGAACCATAAGTCCATGTTGAGTATCAACTGCGATACCAACATGAAAATACTTTTTAAAAGTAATATTTCCATTTTCAATATCATCAATTGATGAATTAAATGATGGAAATTTTTTTAGTGAAAGTACTAATGCTTTTATAATAAATACAAGAGGAGTAATTTTTATTCTTTCTCCTGTATAATTATCTTTTATCGAGCTTCTAAATTCTTCCATTTCTGTAATATCAGCTTCATCATGGTTAGTTACATGAGGAATGTTTGTCCACGAATTTACAAGATGTGGGGCAGCTATTTTTTTTACTCTAGGAATATCTTTAATTTCAACTTCCCCAAAATCTGAATGTTGATATTCGCTTTTAAAAATTTTTTCTTTTTGTATTTCACTATTATTCTGGGAATGCTTGATTCTAGAGGAGACAAAGTCTTTTAAATCTTTTTCAACAACCCTACCTGATCTCTCTGTTCCCTTAACATTATTTATATCTACTCCAAGTTCTCTTGCAAATTTTCTAACTTTTGGACTTGCAGATACTTTATTTGATTGATCAGACATTTACATTTTTGTTGGCATGGGTTTGTTTTTATCTATTTTATACTTTTTGATTGCATCTTCAGCATACTTTGATGCAACAAGCTGTTCATTTGCTAAAACACTAAGGCTATAAGCAACTATGTGTTCCTTATCTACTTCAAAAAAATTTCTTAAGTTTTTTCTTGTATCACTTCTCCCATATCCATCCGTACCTAATGAATAAAAGCTCTTTTTTGTAAAAGGTCTTATTTGATCAGCATTTATTCTCATATAGTCAGTTGCTGTAAGGATAGGACCTTGTTGTTTGCCTAAACATTCCTCTACATATGATTTTTTATTTGTTTCTGCGGGATTTAGAAGGTTAAATCGTTCAACTTCCATTCCATTTTTTCTTAACTCATTAAAACTAGTAACACTCCAAACTTCACTATCGACCTGATATTCTTTTTTAAGAATATCTGATGCTGCCATCATTTCTCTTAGTATTGTTCCAGAGCCTAATAATTGAATTTTTGCTTCTTTAGAATCTGATGTTTCTTTAATTTTATACATTCCCTTGAGAATTCCATCCTCACAATCATCTGGCATTGCAGGGTGAGAGTAATTTTCGTTCATTGTTGTAATATAATAAAAAATATTTTCATTTTTTTCATGCATCCTTCTTAAACCTTCTCTAAAAATCACAGCTAATTCATAATGGAATGTTGGATCATAAGAAATACAGTTTGGAATTGTTGATGCTAACAAATGACTATGACCATCTTGGTGTTGAAGACCTTCTCCTGCAAGTGTTGTTCTTCCTGCAGTCGCACCAATTAAAAAGCCTCTCGCTTGACTATCTCCTGCAGCCCAAGCAAAATCTCCAATTCTTTGAAAGCCGAACATAGAATAGAAAAGATAAATTGGTATCATTTCAATATCATGATTTGTATATGCTGTTCCAGCTGCTATCCAAGAAGACATTGAACCAGCTTCTGTAATACCTTCTTCTAATACCTGGCCACTTTTTTCTTCTCTATAAGATGAAAGTTGTGCTGAGTCCTCTGGCTCATATTTTTGACCTTCATGAGCATAAATACCTATTTTTTGAAAGAAACCCTCCATTCCAAATGTTCTAGCTTCATCGGGAATAATTGGAACCAATTTTGGTGCAACATTTTTATCTCTCAAAAGATTAGTTAACATTCTTACTAATGCCATTGTTGTAGACATTTCTTTTTCTCCAGTAGACTTTTTCATAAAATCAAAAATATCTTTAACTGGGGCTTTAATCGGTTTTGAATATGATGTTCTCTCTGGAATAAATCCACCAAGTTCTAATCTTCTTTTTTTTAAGTATTTAATTTCTTCAGAGTTTTCGTCTGGTTTAAAATATTCAATATTTTTGACTTGAGAATCTGTTAAAGGAACGTCAAACCTATCCCTGTAATACATTAAATCATCAACATCCAATTTCTTTTGTTGGTGAGTAGTATTTACACTTTCACCACTTTTACCCATACCATAACCTTTTATAGTTTTAGCTATTATGACTGTAGGGCTTCCTTTGTGATTGACCGCTTTATCGTATGCAGCATAAACTTTATGAGGATCATGGCCTCCTCTGTTAAGTCTCCAAATATCAGTATCTGACATTGATGAAACTAATTCTGTAGTTTCAGGGTATTTTCCAAAAAACTTTTCTCTCACATAAAGCCCATTTCTTGCTTTAAATGCTTGATATTCACCATCTACGGTCTCATTCATAATTTTTACTAAATGTCCTGTTTTATCATTTGCTAAAAGTGAGTCCCAATAAGATCCCCAAATAACTTTTAAAACGTTCCAGCCACCTCCTCTAAAAATACCCTCTAATTCTTGAATTATTTTTCCATTTCCTCTTACTGGACCGTCTAATCTTTGTAAGTTGCAGTTTACAACAAATATTAAATTATCTAAATTTTCACGCGCCGCTAAACCAATTGCTCCAAGTGACTCAGGTTCATCCATTTCTCCATCTCCAAGAAAAGCCCAAACTTTTCTTCCCTCATCTTTAATTAATCCTCTATTGATTAGATATTTCATAAATCTTGCTTGATATATTGCTAACATTGGACCAATACCCATTGAAACTGTTGGAAACTGCCAAAAGTTTGGCATTAGCCAAGGATGAGGATAAGATGAAAGTCCACCAGTTTGTACTTCTTGTCTAAATCTATCTAACTGCTTTTCATTTAGTCTTCCCTCAAGAAAAGCTCTTGCATACATTCCTGGTGCACTATGACCTTGAAAATATACTAGATCACCTCCGAATTTATTATTTTTTGCTCGCCAAAAATGATTCATACCAACATCATACAAAGTTGCAGCTGATGCAAATGTTCCTATGTGACCGCCAAGTTCAGGATGTTTTTTATTTGCTCTTACTACCATCGCAGCAGCATTCCACCTAATTAATGATCTTAACTTACGTTCTATGTTTTGATCTCCAGGTGATCTTTTTTCCTCTTCAGGAGGTATAGTATTTACGTAAGGAGTAGTTTGAGTATGAGGAATTTTAGATCCAGCTTTATAAGATTGATCAATTAATTGTTTAATTAAAAAATGAGCTCTTTCAGAGCCATCATTTTGCAAAACTGCACTTAATGAATCTAACCACTCTTTGGTTTCAATTGGATCAATATCATCGTTACTACTGACCATTTTAACTTCATTAACTAATCTTGTTTGCTTGATTTGCGTTGGCTCTATAACTTTTGTTTCAACTTTTATATCAGGTTTTGTAGCAGTTTCTGCTTCCTCTATTAATTTTTCGGTTGAGGGTGGGATTTTTTCATTTAAAGTATTGCTAATTTTCTCGCTTTCATCTTTATTTTCTGAAGATAGCGTTAATATCAAATCACCTTTTGAAACTTTATCACCAATTTTTACATTTATATTTTCAATTGTGCCTTCATAATTAGATGGTACCTCAACACTTGATTTATCACTTTCTAAAGTGACAACAGGGTCATTTTTATTGATTTTGTCACCTTTTTTTACAAGTACTTCGATAATTTCAACGTTTTCAAAGTCTCCTATATCAGGAACTAATAAATCTAGATTCATTTTTGTAATATATATATATCAATATTTGCTAAAAAAATAATTTACATTATTAATTATGTATAAAAACTGTACAAATCGCGCCTGTAGCTCAATTGGATAGAGCGCTTGGCTACGGACCAGGAGGTTCTGGGTTCAACTCCTAGCAGGCGCACCAAAATGAAAGGATAAATGAAAGTATCACTTGAAAAATCTGTAATATATTTCTTTTGTTTAGTTCTAGTATTCATATTAATTATGGCTATAGTTTTGTAACTCTATCTTAGAGACCATGAAAAAAATATTTTTACCTTTATTACTTATATTTGCTTGTTCAGCTGTAAGTGCTGAAATTAAATGTATGAATAAAAGCGGTTTCATAAATGAAAAATTTAAGTATCTAAAAAAAAATTATAAAATAGATGATCCTTCAAATACTCTTATTTTTTTGTTTAACCACGGAGGCAAAGGAGATAGAGCAGCTAAAAAAGGTGACTGTCCTTTTTGGAAACAGTATATTAAAAACGTAGTTGAGTTATCAAAGGAGGATTTTGGTGCAAAAAAAAATTTAGTTTATTTGGTAAATACAAAGCCTTTGTGGGGGGATGCATATAAAGATAAAAAAAGTAAGACAAAATGGTTACCTTTTCCTGGTGGTAAATATCCAGGGAGAACAAAAACTGAAAAGAAAATAGATCTTACAAATGAAATTATCGACAAATTTTTAGCCTTAGGTATCAAAGCAAATAATATAATTATATCAGGGCATTCATGCGGTGGATGGTTAACACTTCTCTATACTGCAAGACATCCTGAAAAAGTTAGAGGGGGAATTGCTTATCACCCTGCCTGTTATGGAGAATTATCTGCTTATAAAATTTGGACTGAAGAAGGGATGGATGATTATCTCTGGGATTATAATGATCATGAAGAGGGTTCAAATACTTCAAAAACTTGTGATACTAAAGATAGATACAAATGGGAGTATGCTTGCTCAAGAAATTATTTAAAGAAAAGAGATAAAGAAATAAGTGAAATTAAGGGGACAAAAAATTTACGTATTTCAGTAATTCATAATGACGAAGATCCGTACGGTGGTAAAACAAGTGCTTGGTTAAAAAATATTAAATCAATAAATTTTATTGAAACACCAACAAGTAAAGAAAATTGGAAAATAAATGGTAAATCTTGTAAAGCAAAAACTAGTAAACAATGGTATGGATATGGGTATGGTCACCATGTTATGGAAGCGAAATGTATGCCAGAATATTTTCCACAAATAGTAAAATATTTTCAAAATTGATGACAAAAAAATTTGAACAATTAAGTAATAAGCCAAGCTACATGAAGCATAATGGTGGTTTATTATTTAGATCTATTAACAAGAAAAAATTTGAGTTTAAAACTAAGATTAAAAAAACACATTTAAATAAAGCTGGGATAACACATGGTGGTTATATTTGTACAATCATTGATGCTGGTGCAGGTACTGCTTGTCACAGAGCAAGCGGAAATAAACCATGTGTAACTATTTCATTGGATATAAAATTTATAGCTCCTTCGAACATCGGAGAGGAATTATTGGGAACAGTAGAAATTCAAAAAGTTACAAAGTCAATGGTATTTATAAATTGTAAAGTCAAATGTAAAAATAAATTAATTGCAAGTGCAGTTGGGATTTGGAAAATTTTAAGAAGACCTCTTCCAAATGCTGGACTAGGTGGATAAGTTTTATTTTCTTAATTGAAGAATAAGTATTGGCAACACTAAAACTAAACCAATAATTGATGAACTTAAACCAGGTGCAATGAATAATAGTGAAATAATTCCTAAATACCATCTTTGAAACGTAGAAACTCTTTTAAATAGATAGCCTGTAAATCCTATTCCAATCAAACCAATTCCAATCATTGCAGATATTAAAGTTACAAAAAAATCATAAAAATTAAATCCTTGAGCAACTAATAATAGGGATGGTGAATAGACAAATACAAAAGGTACAAGAGCTTTTGCAATTCCTAATCTAAATGCCGTATTACCAGTGGTAAATGGATTTGATCCTGCAATTCCAGCGGCAGCATATGCTGCAAGAGCAACAGGGGGTGTTATGTCAGCTAAGACACCATAATAAAACACAAAAAAGTGGGAAACAATAGGCTCAATTTGTAATTGAGTGAGAGCAGGCGCAGCAACAGCAACCAGTATTATGTATGTTGCAGTAGTTGGTACTCCTGTACCCATAAATATGCATGATATTGCAATTAATATTAATGAGAAAAATAATGTTAGATCGGCTAAAGAAAAATAATTAAAAGGTAAAAAGTTTAAGAAGAAACCTCCAATATCACCCGCCGTTTGAATTACTACATAACCTAACCTAAAACCAACACCGGTTAGTGTAACTACACCAACTATAATCCCTATTGATGTTGCGGCGGCTCCAACGGCTAAAGTATTCTTTGCACCTCTTGCAAGACATTCAAATAAGTCATTAAAAGTAAGTCTATTTTTTTTTCTAATAAACCCAATAACGACACATGCAATTATTCCATTTACTGCAGCATAATCTGGGGTACGACCAATTAAAATTAAATATACTAAAATAAACAATGGTACTATTGCAAGCCAATTGTCTTGTATAATTTTTATAAATTTTGGGACCTCACTTTCGTTTAAACCTCTAAGTCCTAATTTTTTTGCCTCTAAATGAACCATTACAAAAATTCCAAAATAATGAAGTAGTGCTGGAATTAATGCGGCTGCTAAAATATCTCTTAAAGGTAATTCTAAATATTCGACCATAATAAATGCAGCAGCCCCTAAAATAGGTGGAGTTATTTGTCCACCAGTGGACGCTGTGGCCTCCACAGCGCCAGAAAAATGAGGAGGATATCCAACTTTTTTCATTGCAGGTATTGTTAAAGATCCAGTTGTTACTGTATTTGCAATTGAGGAACCAGATATGGTTCCAAGAAATGCTGAAGAAAAAATTGCTACTTTTGCTGGACCTCCAGAATACCTTCCGGCTATCACCATTGCTAAATCAATAAATAATTGTCCTAGTCCTATTCGTGTTGCAAGTACACCAAATAAAATAAATAAAAATACATATTGAGCCATCACACCCACTGCAATTCCATAAATTCCTTGGTTGGTTATATAAATATGATTTACAAAACCAGCCCAACTACTACCTCCATGTTTTAAAGCTCCAGGAAAAATAGGGCCATAAAGTGCAAAAATCATAAATATTATGCATATTAATGGCAGCGTGTATCCGATCGATCGTCTTGCGGCTTCAAGTGTTAGAATTATGAGAATTGATCCCATAATAACCTCAGTATTCGATGGATTTCCTACCCTACTAGCTAATATTTCTGGAGGCAATAAAGGTAGATAAAGTGCAGTTATTACAACTAGAATTGAAAAAAAAATATCTATTAAAGGGACTTTGTTTTTTGATTTGTCTTCAGGAAAACTTTTCCAATTATAAAATAGAAATACTAGACCAACTACAAAAGAAATATGAATACCTCTATGAAGTATATCTCTAATTGTTCCAAATCCTGAAGCATAAAAATGGTAAATTGACATTGTAACTAACGCAATAAAAGTCAATAATTTCAGAAAATTTTTTAATTTTCTTTCGTTACTTTTTATTTCAAACTTTTCTTCAAGTTTTGAAACTTCCTCAGGAGAAATATTAAATTGAGACATAATAATGCCCTAAGTCTCATGACCTAGGGCACAATATATTTTACAATACTTATAAATTTAATTTATAAGTCCTGCTTCTTTGTAGAACTTTTCTGCACCAGGATGTAATGGTACTCCTACTCCAGAAAGAGCTGTATCAGGCGTTATTGTTTTGCCTTTAGCATGACCAACATCCATTAGCTTTCTAGATTCTTTATTCCATAAAGCTTTAGTGATTTGATAGATTAACTCATTATCTTCTTTTGCAGACGTAAACCATTGAGCACCTACTGCTACAGTGTTTACTTCATCCACTCCTTCATAAGTTCCTGAAGGAATTGGGCTTTGTGAGAAAAATCCATATTTTGAAGTTAATGCTTTAGCTCCTGCACCATCAATAGGAACTAGTTTTATATCAACTGCAGATGCTAACTCAACAATGGCTCCTGTTGGGAAACCTGCTACGACAAAAATTGCATCGACTTTACCATTTCTTAGTGCATCTGTAGCTGCTTTACCTTTTAAAGCTTCAGCTTTTACATCACTAGTACTTAAACCATTTGATTCTAAAATTAATTTAGCATCAACATACGTACCAGATCCAGGTTCATCAAGTGAAACTCTTTTACCTTTTAGATCTTTAACAGAATTAATATTACTTTTTTTAAGAGCAACTAAATGAATGTGCTCTTGAAATAGTGCAGCTATAGTTCTTAAATCTTTTGCTGGTTCTTTTCCTTCCATAGTTCCAGTACCAGTGTAGGCCCAATAAGCAACATCAGATTGTGCAAATCCTGAATTTCTCAAACCTGAAATAATAGCATTTACATTATCTACTGATCCTCTTGATGAAACAGCAGATGCAATTAAGTTGGGAACTCCACAACTTCCACCTTTACCACATTCTCTAGACCCTGGGGGTTTAGAAATTGCATTAGCAATCATTCCACCAACTGGATAATAAGTATAAGCAGTTCCTCCTGTACCAATTGTAAAAAATTTTAGTTCTTGAGCAAACGATTTACCTGACAAACCAAAAGTCAGAAGTAATATCATTAGAGAACTTTTAAATAAGTTTTTGATCATATTCTCTCCAATTTATTAATTATTCTTACTATTTAATATTAATCAATTATTATTGTCTATATAAATTTAGAAGTATTTAAGATTTCTTAAGTTCATCAAGATTTTTAAATTCATTTAAAATATTTGGATTTATTAGAGCTTGAATATTTTTTATTTTATTTCCCTCAATAGTATCTCTAACAGCAATCTCAACTATTTTTCCATTTTTTGTCCTTGGTATATCTGAGACCTCAATTATTTTTTTAGGCACATGCCGTGGAGATGCATCTAAACGTATAGCCTTTTTCAAATTTAATAATAAATCTTCATTTAACGAATTAGGTTTCTTAAGGACAACAAATAATATAATTCTCACGTCGTTATCCCATTTCTGACCTATGACTATTGACTCTTTAACTTCTTTAAATTTGTCAACCACAGAATAAATCTCAGCAGTACCTAACCTTGCTCCACCAGGATTTAGTGTAGCATCTGATCTTCCATAAATTACATATCCTCCATTAGATTTTCTTTCAGCAAAATCTCCATGATGCCAAACATTTTTAAATTTTTTGAAATATGCGCTTTTATATTTTTCATTATTCTTATCATTCCAGAATAATTTTGGCATTGAAGGAAAAGGTGATTTACAGACTAATTCCCCTTTTTTATTTAATAAAGATTTTCCTCTTTCAGAAAAAACATCAGTATTCATTCCTAACCCATTGTTCTGAATTTCCCCGCTATAAACTGGTGAATATATATTTCCTAACACAAAGCATGACACTAAGTCTGTTCCCCCCGCAATAGATGCTAAATGAACATTTTTTTTTATGTTTTTGTAAACATAATCAAAACCATCTGATGATAAAGGTGATCCAGTTGAACAAATAATTTTAAGATACTTTAGTTTATATTTATTTTTAATTTTTATATTAAGCTTTCTTAATTGATCTATATACTTAGCACTTACACCAAAGAGTGAAATTTTTTCTTTCTCAGCTATTTTAAATAGTAAATCATTTTTTTTATGCATTGGAAAGCCATCGAATAGAACAATAGAAGCTTTTGATGCTAAAAATGTTATTAACCAATTCCACATCATCCATCCACAGGTAGTAAAATAAAAAACATTATCTCCTGGCTTAACATTACAGTGAAGTTTGTGTTCTTTTAAATGTTGTAGCAAAACACCCCCAGCTCTATGACATATGCATTTTGGTTTTCCTGTTGTTCCACTAGAATATAAAATAGCCAGCTCTTTATCAAAATCAAATTTTTTGAATGTAATTTTGCTTTTTTCTTTGTGTTTTAATTTATTGAAATAAAAGATTTTTATTCCTTTAATTTTTTTTTGTTTTAAATTTTTTTTACCTGGATAATTAATAATTAAAACACTTTTAATAGATTTAATTTTTTCAAGAATAGCTGGTAATCTTTGAAGAATATTTATTTCTTTACCATTATAATAATACCTATCTGTAATGATTAATAATTTTGGTTTAATTTGAGAAAATCTTTCTATAACTCCTTGCGTACCAAAATCTGGAGAGCAAGAAGACCAGATAGCACCTATTGCACTAGTTGCAACAAAACTTTCAACAGTTTCAATTTGGTTTGCTGTATATGCTGCTATTCTATCTTTATCTTTAATTTTATTATCTTTAAAAAATTTGATTAACTTTGAAGTATTATTATATAATTCTTTCCAGGATTTTTCTTCCCTATATCCATTTTCACTAATAAAAGTTACAGCTTTCGAAGTATCACTTTTTGACAATAAGTTTTCTGCATAATTTAATTTAGATTTTATTAAGAATTTACTTTTAATAATTTCTTTTGGAAAATAAAATTTATCATTTTTAATACCTTTGAGATTTGAGAATTCCCAAATTGAGGTCCAAAAAAGCTTAGGGTTTTTGATTGTCCAATTAAATAATTTTTTATAATTTTTCTCTGGTTTATAATTAAACTTATTTGCTAAAAATTTTTCAAACTCAAATAAATTAGATTTTGATTTTGTTAGAGAATCAGCTTCCCACAATTTCTGAGGCATAAAAAAATATATTTAATTTTTAGAAATTATGATAACCTTAAAACATTAAATAATAAAAATGAGAACTTTTTCCTCAATGATTCGGACTAGTTTTAGCCTATTTTTGTTCTTTAGAGGTAACAATATATAGTATTGGCTTTAAAAGTCACACCAAAGCTAGAAATGACAAAAAATAAAATCACAGCAGTTCTTGGACCAACAAATACTGGAAAAACCTTCCTAGCAATAGAGACCATGCTCTCTTTTGATTCTGGTATGATTGGTTTCCCTTTAAGACTTTTAGCAAGAGAAGTTTATGACAAAATTGTTAAAAAAGTTGATCCATCAAAAGTTGCTTTGATAACTGGTGAAGAAAAAATAATTCCTATAAATGCCAAATATTTTCTTTGTACTGTTGAGTCAATGCCATTGGATAAAAATTTAGAATTCGTAGGTATTGATGAAATACAAATGTGTAATGATCATGAAAGAGGTCATATTTTTACAGATAGATTATTAAATATGAGGGGTGAAAAGCTTACTATGCTCATGGGTTCAAATTCAATTAAAAAAATTATTCAAAATCTTGATGATGATATTGAATTTAAAAATAGAGTGAGACTCTCAAAATTATCATTTGGCGGTCACAAAAAAATTTCAAGAATAGAGAGAAAAAGTGCAGTAATAGCCTTTTCTACCGAAGAAGTTTATGCAATTGCAGAATTGATTAGACGTCAAAAAGGTGGAGCTGCCATTGTGATGGGTTCTCTTAGCCCAAAAACAAGAAACTCCCAGGTGAATTTATATCAATCAGGTGACGTAGATTATTTAGTTGCAACTGATGCAATTGGAATGGGAATTAATATGGATCTAGATAATGTTTATTTTTCAAATTTAAAAAAGTTTGATGGTAAAAAATTAAGAAATTTAAATATTTCTGAAATTGGACAGATTGCAGGTAGAGCAGGAAGATATTTAAATGATGGTATATTTGGCACAACCGGTGAATGTAAAGAAGTTGGACCAGAAGAAATTGAAGCATTAGAAACTCACAGCTTTCCAGATATACAAACAATTTTTTGGAGAAACTCAAAATTAAATTTTAATAATAAAGTATCATTATTAAAATCTTTAGACGAGAAACCTCGGAAAGACTGGCTTAGAAGAATAAGTGAATGCCAAGATGAAAAAGTATTAAAATATTTTTTAAAAGAAGTACCAAGTATAGAAATTCAAGATAATACTAAAACTTTAGAAATACTCTGGGAATGCTGTCAAATTCCTGATTTTGTAAAGAAAACTTATGGTCATCATTTTGAGGTTGTAAGTAAAATTTTTAATTTTTTAACAAATGGTGAAAAAAAAGTTCCTAACCACTACATGAAAGAACAATTATCCTCATTAGACAAATTGGATGGGAATGTTGACTCTTTATCAAATAGAATTGCTAACGTTAGAACTTGGGCTTATGTTTCCAACAAATCTAATTGGGTTGAAAATCAAGATTATTGGATAGAAAGAGCTAAAACTCTTGAAGATAAACTATCTGACAGACTTCATGATGAATTAACAAAAACATTTATTGATAAAAGAGCAAGCGTTTTAGCTAGAGGTTTAAAACAAGATATTATGTTTGAAACAGAGATTGTAAATAATGAGGAAGTAATGATTAACGAACAGTATATTGGCCGATTAAAAGGTCTTAAATTGGACTTAGATTTAAAGGTTGATACATTAGATGCTGATATAAAATCTTTAAAAAAGGCTGCAAGACAAAACGTTGTTCCCGAAATTATAAAAAGGATTACTCAGATAATTGATACTGGTTTAGTTGAGCTAAAAGATGATTTTAAAGTTTATTGGAACAACAATCAAATTGCTAAATTAATTCCAGGTTCAGATTATCTAAATCCACAAATTCAATTAATTATTGATGAAATGATTGAGAATAGTGAAAAATCCAGACTAACCTCTTATTTGCAAAACTGGCTTAATAAAAAAATTGAAACAGAGCTAAAAAGTCTAATAGATTTGAAAAATGTTAAAGATAATAATTCAGAATTAAGAGCTCTAGCATATCATCTTTATGAAAATAATGGCGTTGTAAAAAGAGAAGAAGTTTTGAATTATTTAAATAAACTTAACCAAGATGAGAGAAAAAAATTAAGAAACTTAGGTGTTAAATTTGGAAGATACCACGTTTTTTTATTTAAATTGTTTAAACCAAGTTCAGTATCGTTAAGAATTCTTTTATGGAAAAATTTTAATGAGAAGAATTTTGACTTCCTACCTCCCACTTTTGGACTAAATTTTTTGGAGGAAAAGGTGAAATTAAATAAAAATTTAATGCTTCTATCTGGTTTTGAAAAATTTGAAAATTTATATGTGAGAATAGATATTTTAGAGAGATTATTCCTAATGATTTATAATACTAAATCGGAAGATAAAATTAAAGAGATCAAGCTAATTCCTGAAATGTTGAATTTGTTAGGTTGTAATAAAGAGAATTTTGTGAAATTAATAAAAAAAATGAATTACAAAACTTATGAAAAAAATAATAATCTTCACTTCAAATATATTCCAATAAGAAGGACAATAAAAAAAAATAACAATAAGACTATTAATGATAATCCATTTAATGTTCTTTCTCAACTTAACTTAAAATAATGTTCAATATTTTTAAAAAAGAAGAAAGTGAAAAAAAAAATAGTAATCCATCAATAATTGCAGTTGCTTGTTTATTAATTCATTCAGCTAGGATTGATGAGAATTATACAAATAAAGAAAAAAAAATTATTAAAGATGCAATTATTGAAATGGGAGCAGAAGCTGAAAATATTGATAAAATAATACTAGATGCAGAGGAAAAAGAAAAAGACTCAAATCAAATTCTCGATTTTACAAGAGAAATTAAAAATATTAATGAAGAGGATAAAAAAATCATAATAGAAGCATTATGGGATATTATATATTCCGATGAAGATGCTGATATGTATGAAACAAACTTAATGAGAAGATTATCTGGTTTACTCTATCTAAATTCAAAAGTTGTAGGTGATATTAAAGAGAAAGTTCGCCAAAAAAAAATATGACATATTTAGTAAATGATAAATGCATCAAATGTAAATTGATGGATTGTGTTGAAGTATGTCCAGTGGATTGCTTTTATGAAGGTAAAAATATGCTTGTAATTAAACCTGATGAGTGTATAGATTGTGGCGTTTGCGAGCCAGAATGTCCAGTAGACGCTATAATCTCTGATAATGACGATAGTGGTGGAAAGTGGTTAGAAGTGAATAAAAAATACGCGGACTTATGGCCAAACATTAGTGAAAAAAAAGATCCACCAGCGGATCACGAACAATTTAAAGATGTAAAAAATAAATATGAAAAATATTTTAAAGAAAATCTTGAATAAAAAGAAGACTAAAAAAGTTATTAATAAAAAAACTAAGCCTGCAAAAAAAATTGTTAAGTCAAAAAAAGTTTCAAAAGTAGTAAAAGTTAAAAAGATAACTAAGGAGTCGAATAAAAAGAAAATAGTTAAAAAAATAAAAAAAAAAGATAAAGTTGAAGTCAAATCTGATCCATTAAGAATACCTAAAAATAATGAACAAAAACCTGAAATAAAAAAAGTTAAAAAACAAGAGACTGAAAAAAAATTATTTAAAATTAAAGATTATGTTGTTTACCCAAAACATGGTGTTGGTCAGATAACCGAAACAAAAAAAATTAATATCGGTGGTATCGATGTAGAAACTTATGTATTAAAATTTGAAAGAGATAAAGCTAATGGGATGGTTCCAGTAAATAAACAATCACATTTAAGAGCTTTAGCAACAATAAACCAGATTAACAAATGTGTAAGCATATTAAAAAGCAAGCCAAAAATTAAACGTTCGATGTGGAGTAGGAGAGCACAAGAATACGAGGCAAAAATTTCATCTGGCAAAATATACGAATTAGCCGAAGTAGTAAGAGATCTGAATAAAGGTGATGATATTATGATTGATCAATCCTATAGTGAAAGACAATTATTTGAAAAAGCATTCGAAAGATTGTTAACGGAATTCAAAATTGTAATGGGATCAAGCATAGAAGATGCTCAAAAGAAACTTGATAAGGCTCTAAAGAGAAACTTAGAGAAACAAACTCAAAAAGTTGAAGAAAAGACAGCAACTGAAGAAGTTATAAATCAAGAAATAACGGATTAAAAAAAACGCTCCTCACGCAAGCGCCATGAGAAGCGTTATCAATTAAAAAGAATACTAAACTATCTTCTTTTTTTCTTCTTAGCTTTTTTCTTAGCTTTTTTCTTAGTTTTCTTTTTAGCAGCTTTCTTTTTTCTTTTAGCCATCTTTAGCTCCCTTTTTTTATAAACGAATCTTTATGATTCGTTATTAACTAATTTTTATTTTTTTTGAATAGTTATGTCAAACATATAATTTTTTTTGAAAATTAAAAAAAAATAATTTTTTTATATTTTTTTATTAATTAAAAAAAGTTAATTAAATCGCTATTAATAAAGTGTTTTTTATAAATATTTTAATAAAGTTTTTCAAATTCATTTTTATATTTTTGAACAATTTTATATCTTTTAAGTTTTAGAGTTGGAGTTAGCATTCCATTTTCAATTGAAAATTTTTCACTAATTATAAAAAATTTTTTTATATTTTCTATTTTAGAAAGATTTTTATTTATATTTTCTATTTCTTTTTTAATTTGATCATTAGTTGCATTAGTATTTTCATCCGATAGAACTAATAATGCAACTAGATAGGGTTTATTGTCTCCATAAACAACTGATTGATCAATTAATTTAGAATTTGACAACTCATTTTCAATTTTAACTGGAGAAATATTATCTCCTCCAGGTGTAATCAAAATATCTTTTTTTCTATCAGTAATTTTTAAATAACCATTCTTAAAAATTCCAATATCCCCTGTATGTAACCAACCATCTTTTAAAACTTTCTTAGTTTCTTCTTCATTATTCCAATAACCCAACATCACATTTTCACCTTTAACTAAAATTTCTCCATCTGAAGCTATTTTTACCTCATTTCCTTTAAATGGTGGTCCTACAGTCTCAACCCTAATATCATTAATGGGGTTGCAACTTACAACTGGAGAGGTCTCGGTTAATCCATATCCTTGTAAGGTAGGAAGGCCAATAGCATTTAAGAAAATACCAACTTCTTTATCAAGGGCTCCACCGCCGGAAACGAAAGTTTTAAGAGCACCTCCAAATTGACTTTTAATTTTTTTTCTTACTATTTTTTCCAATATATTATCAATCAATTTTTCAAAAATTGTTAGAGATTGTTTATTAATTTTTTTGGTTCCTAGTTCTAGCATTTTTAATATTAATTTTTTCTTTAAGCCTGTCGTCTTGTTAAAGCTTGCATTAATCTTTTGAAATAAATTTTGGTAAAACCTAGGTACTGCAGTCATTAGTTGGGGTTTACAATCATTCATATTTTTAATTAATTTTTCAATACTTTCAGCATAAAATATCTTTGCTCCAACACTTATTTGAACAAATTGAACAGTGTGTTCATAAGAATGTGAGAGAGGCAACCATGTTAAAAATCTTGTCTGATCTGTTAGCAAAGGTCTCAATATATCAAGTGCACCATCACAATTATTTAAAATACCGCCGTGACTTAAGATTACACCTTTTGGGTTACCTTGTGTTCCTGAGGTATAAATAATACAAGCTGGATCATTTCTTTTAATTGACAAGTCTGGCACATTTGAATCTTGATAATCTAAATTAGAGAATAATTTATTAACATTAATATAACTTTCAGAATCTATATCTAATGCTTCAAAAGAAAATATTTTAACAACAAAACTTTTTTTTTTTACAATTTCTTTAACTTTATTAAATTGTTCTTGATTAGAAACAAAAATTAATTTTGGATTACAATTTTCAATAATATATTCATAATCTTTCTCTGAATAAGTTGTATAAGCTGGTACAGTAATAGCTTCCGACAACATTACTGAAAGATCAGTTATAAACCACTCTGGTCTATTTTCAGATATTAATAAACATCTGTCACCTTTATTTGTATATTTTTTGATTTCAGACGAAAGTTTTTTAACTGAATGAAATGTTTTTTCCCATGTAAAATAATTACTGTTGTCTTTTAAGGATATTAAAAAAATATTATCTTTTTTTTGCTTTTTATAATTAATAAAAAACAGTTCGACTAAATTATTAATATTTTTTGTACTCATAATTTCTTGGTGGGCAAAGAGAGAATCGAACTCTCACAGTATTGCTACTATTGGATTTTGAGTCCAACGCGTCTACCAGTTCCGCCATTCGCCCAAAGCTTTGCATATTTTAACTAATAGTATTAAATCATTTATTATATTAAAAGAAAATATGTTTAAAGAACTGTACAATAAAACTATTAAACTAGCAGGTCATAAAAAATCCAAATCTATTTTGGGTTTTATATCTTTTATTGAAAGTTTTATATTTCCAATACCACCCGATGTTTTGATAATTCCTATGACAATAGCTCGAAAACATGAATGGATTAGAATAGCATTAATTGCAACTATAGGATCTGTTTTGGGAGCTTGCCTTGGGTATTTTATAGGATACGTTTTCTTTAATGAAATTGGTCTTAAGATTTTTGATATTTATGGTGTAGATAATGCTTCATTTTTAAAAGATAAAGTCTCCTCAGAAGGTGGTGTTATAGCCTGGATAACGCTCCTAGCAATTGCTGGATTTTCACCAGTACCTTTTAAGTTACTTACAATCACTAGTGGTTTTATAAACTTTAATATTTTTTATTTTATTATCATCTCTCTTGTTACAAGAGGTTCGCGTTTTTTTTTAATAGCATTTTTAGTTGGAAACTTTGGAACTACAATGAAAAAAGTTATTGAAAAAAAACTTTTAAAATTTTCTATTTTTCTATCAGTAATTTTAATTATTTTTGCTTATATTATATATAAATTTTTAAATAATTTTATTAATTAAATATGATCTTGTTTCCAAATAGAAAAAAATTTTATTTAATAATTTTATTTATCTCATTAATTTCAATAATTTCTGCTTTGTATATTGAATATATACTGCAATATGAACCATGTAAGTTATGTATTTATCAAAGATTGCCTTACCTAGCTGCAATATTTGTAAGCTTTATCGGATATAATTATTCTACAAATGATAAAATTTTAATAATAATAATCATGATATTTACTATAAGCACTATAATTTCTGGCTATCATTTCGGAATTGAAAATAATTTAATTGAAGAAATTTCAAGTTGTACTAATGACTCTCTAGATATATCAAATAAGTCAAAGTTACTTGAGTCTCTTAGTAAAAGTATGCCAGTTGACTGTAAAGACGCTAGTTTTAAAATCTTTGGAGTTTCACTAGCGGCAATTAATACAATTTTATCAATTTTAATTGTTATTTTTTCTATTAGAACATTGACCTATGAAAAAAACTAATAAAAAAAAATTAGAAGAATTTATAAGAGTAGATCATGCAGGGGAAAGAGGTGCAATTAAAATTTATGAAGGTCAATTGCTCGCTTTAAATACCGTTATAAAAAATGATGATTTAAAAGAAAAAATCATTGAAATGAAAAAGCATGAGGAGGAACACTCAAATTTTTTTGAAGATGAAATAGAAAAAAGAAATATAAAACCAACTAAATTACTGCCATTATGGGATTTACTTGGATTGGGTCTTGGATTTGGTTCAACAATACTTGGGAGAAAAGCTGCTATGTTATGTACAGCTTCTGTTGAAGAAGTAATTGATGAGCATTACAAAAGTCAAATTGATCAAATAGAGGTGGATGAAAAGGATTTAAAAGAGAAAATAACAAAGTTTAGACAAGATGAATTGCATCATAAAGATATAGCCTACGAGGAAGGAGCTACAAAGAAAGGTCTTTATTCAATTATGGACAAGGTAATTAAAACTGGCTCTAAGGTTGCTATAAAAATTTCTGAAAAAATTTAGTTACGGTTCAAGTTCAACATCCCAATACAAATAGTCCATCCAACTTTTATGTAAAAAGTTCGGTGGAAAATTCTTACCATTTTTATGAAGATCTTCTGTGGTAGGTTGAAAAGGCCATTGGTTTAATGTCATACCTGAGTTCTTTATTAACCTTCCTCCCTTTTTAACATTGCAGGACGAACAAGCTGTTACAACATTATCCCAATTAGTTTTTCCACCTTTTGATCTTGGCAGTAAGTGATCAAATGTTAGCTCATCTTTGCTGCCACAATATTGGCAACTAAACTTATCTCTTAAAAAAACATTAAATCTTGTAAAATTAGGATTTGATTGAGGTCTTATGTATGATTTAAGTGCAATTACACTTGGAAGTTTCATGCTAAACGAAGGACTTCTGATTTGTCTATCATAATAACTAACTATAGAAACTCTATCTAAGAAAACAGATTTAATTGAGTCCTGCCAACTCCATAGTGAAAGTGGATAATAACTTAAAGGTCTATAATCTGCATTTAAAACTAATGCAGGACATTTTTCTAGAGAAATACTTTGATCAGACAGCTCAATCATAGTTGAAACATACATTAAATATATTTTATATCAACACATCAAATATTATATTAAATATTTATTAACTAATAAATTTTTTTTTAATAAAGTTTAATGCCGCACTTGATGCTTCCATAGGTATATGGTGATCACAGTTTTTAATCATTAAAGTTTCAATTTTAATTTTATTTCTAATAAAAAAATCCTTAGCTTCTAGTAAATTATTAGGAGGGACAATTGGGTCATTTTCACCATGTATCATTAAAATATCAGTTTTAGTTTTTATTCTTGGAGATAGATCCTTCATGTTTATAATTCTTCCGGAAAATCCTACTATGCAACTAAATTCTTTTTCAGATGTCAGACCAACATTCAATGACATCATACATCCTTGACTGAAACCAGAAACACAAATTTGTGAATATTCTAAATTAAAATAATTGCTTACTTCTGAAATATAACTGTTTAGAACATTTTCTGCTTTTTTTGATTCTTTAAGGGTATATTCTGGATCTTCATTATTTAAATCAAACCATTGAAACCCTACTGGATTTATGCTGCATACTTCATGTGCATCAGGACATAAAAAAACAGTATTTTTTAAAAATCTCTTCCAGTTTAAAGTTAACATACTTATATCTTTACCATCACCTCCATATCCATGAAGTAAAATTACAGCACTTTTAACTTCCTCGTTATTCTCTGGTTTTATTATTGTTGTATTTAATGAAAATTTCATAAATTTTTTGGTAACCAATCAAGTAAAGATTTGTCATTAAAGTCAATGTAGCCAACAATTCTTCCAACCTCAAAACCATTTCGGTCTATTAGAATTGTGGTGGGTAATCCTCTTAGTTTAAATAGCTTTGAAAACTCTGGTCCAGATCCTATAAATATATCTAAGTTTTGAATTTTGATTTCGTCGAAAAACTCTTTTGATTTTTTATAACTGTCACCACCAATATTAATTGGGATTATATTGATATTTTTAAATTCATTTAAAGTTTTAAGTTTATCCAAAGATGGCATTTCTTTTTTACAAGGAGCACACCATGTAGCCCAAAAATTTATTACTAATGGGTTTGATTTATAATAATTTAAACTAACTTTTTCACCTTCAGATTTAATAAATTCTATATTTTCAATTTTTTTCTTGTCTTTATGTATAATAAGATTCTTAATTTCTGGACGCTCTATTGAATATGAGACGCTAAATGATATTAAGTAAAATATTATTATAAGATAATTAAAAAAAATGGTTTTCATACAATTTAGAATAATTAAATATCATGGGTAAAAATAAAAACAATCAACCAATTTGGAACACTAGAATTAAAAAGGAGTCAAAAAACCTTTTTAAAAAGGTTGGTGGATCAATAGCAATTGATAAAAGATTATTTAAAGAGGATATTGAGGCCTCCATCGTACATGTCGAGATGCTGTTTAAACAAAAAATTATAAATTTTAAAATTAAAAATAAGATAGTTTGGGGTTTGAATAGAATTAAGAATGAGATTATAAAAAAAAAATTTATTTTTGATTATAAGCTTGAGGATATTCATATGAACATAGAACATAGACTCTTTGAGCTAATTGGAGAAGATGCTGGTTATATTCACACAGCTAGATCAAGAAATGATCAAGTTGTCACAGATTTTAAAATGTGGCTGAGAAAAGCTAATAAAGAAATTGCTAAAAATATTGATGCAACAATTAAAAATATTTTAAAAAAAGCAGAAAAAAATGTAGAGACAATTATGCCTGGTTTCACTCACCTAAAAAATGCACAACCAGTTTCTTTTGCTCATTACTTAATGGCGTATTTAGAAATGTTTAACAGAGATAAAAAAAGATTCGAAAATAATTTAGAGAGTCTTAATGAAAGTCCGCTCGGTGTTGCTGCTTTAACAGGTACTTCTTTTAAAATAGACAGATTTTATACTTCAAAAAAACTAGGTTTCACTAGACCAACTAAAAACTCAATTGATACTGTTTCTGATAGAGATTTTGTAATTGATTTTCTCTATTCTTGCTCTGCATGCGCTGTTCATATCTCTAGGATTGCAGAGGAGTTTATAATTTGGAATTCAGATGCTTTTAAACTTATTAATTTGAATGATAAAATTGTAACTGGATCATCTATTATGCCTCAAAAAAAAAATCCTGATCCTCTAGAATACTTGAGAGGCAAAACAGGTCACATGTTTGGAAATCTATTTTCTATGCTTACAACATTGAAAGGGTTACCTTTGTCTTACTTTAAGGATTTGCAAGATGATAAAGAAATTGTTTTTAAATCATTTGATCAATTAAAAAATTCCTTAATTATATTAAATGATGTTCTTAAAAATTTTTCACCAGATAAAAAAAGAATGTTTGAACTTGCGGAAAGTGGCTACATTACAGCAACTGATTTAGCAGATTATATGGTAAGAGAATTAAATTATCCATTTAGAAAAGCCTATATACAAACAGCTAAAATAATAAATTTTGCTGAAAAAAACAAAAAAAAATTGTCAGAACTCAATATAAAAGAGATAAATAAAATTGAAAAAGGTTTAACATCTGATGTACTGAAAGTATTTGAGCTAAAAAAATCTGTTAATTCTAAAGTTTCTTATGGTGGAACTTCTTTCGACAACATTAAGAAAATGATATCAAGTTACAAAAAGAAATAACTATGATTAAAAAAGTAATATTAATTGCTATATGTTTAATTTTATTAAATTCATGTGGAAGAAAAAATGATTTATTTGAGACAAAATTAGATAGTAATTTTATGACTTTTTATAAACAAAATCATATTTTTAAAATGTCAGAAAAAGATGAAATATATCAATAATACTTTTACAGTTGAAAAATCCAGACTCACTAAAGTAATTAAAAAATTTGAAACACCAATTTTTTGCTATTCTGAGAAAAAAATTAATGAAAATATAAGTAACTTTAAAAGAAGTTTTAAATCGTTTTCTCCAATCATATGTTTTTCAACTAAATCAAACTGTAATCTAGAAATACTTAAACTAATTAAACGAAGTGGATTAGGAGCAGATGTTGTATCAAAAGGTGAATTAATGATTGCACTTAAAGCAGGAATAAATCCAAAAAAAATTGTTTTTTCTGGAGTGGGTAAAACTAGATCAGAATTGATTTATGCAATAGATAAAAATATTTTATTAATCAATTGCGAATCAAAAAGCGAAATATTGGAGATTGAAAGTATAGCAAAATCAAAGAACAAAAAGGTTGATATTGGAATTAGATTAAATCCAAATACGGATGCAAAAACAATTAGACAAATCTCAACTGGTAAAAAAGAAAATAAATTTGGTGTTAATGAAAAGACATTTATTGAAGTTTCAACGTATATAAAAAGTTCAAAATTTTTAAATCTAAAATGTTTAAGTGTTCATATTGGAAGTCAAATCCTAGATAATAAGCCTTACCAAAAAATGCTCAACGTTGTAGACAAATTAATAAAAAAGATTAACTTTAATTTTAAGTATATAGATCTTGGTGGTGGTATGGGTATTGATTATAACAAAGACAACAAAAAATTTAATTTTAAAAAATATAATCAAATTATTAAAAAATTTTTAAAAAAACACAAATCAAAAATTATTTTTGAACCTGGTAGATCAATTATCGGAGATACTGCAATATTAATTTCTAAAATTATTTATATTAAAGAAAATTCTAAAAAAGATTTTATTATTGTAGATGCGGCTATGAATGATTTTATGAGACCTGCATTGTATGGGGCTAAGCATAAAATAATTCCATTAATAAAAACCAATAAAATGACTAATAAAAGTTATGATTTTGTAGGTCCGATTTGCGAAACAACAGATAAATTCTTAACAACAAACAAATTTCAACAATTAAATGAGAAAGATTATATTATTATTTGTGACGTAGGAGCATATGGCTCATCTTTATCTTCAAATTATAATATTAGACCTAAACCTGCAGAAATATTAATTAAAGGCTCGAAAATAAATATAATTAAAAAAAGACAAAAACTTAAAGATATTATTTAGTTTTTGAAAAAAATGATAAGAAAACTACTATTTTTATTTTTTTTCTTTCTAGGTATATCAATAATTTCAATAATATTCCTACCATCATTAATAATGCCAACTAGAATAGTTTTATTTGGTGGAAAAATGATGGGAAAGTGGGCTGCTCTGTGCTTACAAATTTTTTTACAAACAAAAATTATTGTTAAGGGTAGAGAAAATATTATTAAAAATGAAAAGTTCTTTATTGCTTGTTCTCATCAATCTATGTTTGAAACTTTTTACCTACAAACAATTTTTAATTCACCAATATTTATTTTAAAATATGAATTAATAAAAATTCCTATATTTGGTTGGTATTTAAATAAAATAGGATCAATTTCAATAAATAGAAATAAAATTAGTAAAGACAATTTAGGTTTAATCGATAAAATAAAAAATTCTGTAAGAAATTCAGAAAGGCCATTAATTATATTCCCACAAGGAACTAGAGTTTTACCAAATGAAAAAGTTCCCTTTAAAAAAGGAGTTGGTAGAATTTATGATGAGTTAAAAATAAAATGCCAACCTGTGGCCATAAATTCTGGAAATGTTTGGCCAAAAAATGGAAAACTAACTTCCAAAAAAACAATAATCATATCAATTCTTACCGCAGTTAAACCTGGAATGAGCGCAGTAGATTTTACAAATTATATTGAAAGTAAAATATATAATGAATTAGACACAATGAATTAGCCCTTCATTGGCATTACAATATATATACTATCATAATCAGCTGGGTCTCTAATTAAAGCTGGTGAACCTGTATCTTTTAAATAAATTTCGATGTTATCTCCATCGAGTTGGGAAGCAACATCAATTAAATATCTAGAATTAAAACTTATATCAAGCTCATGTTCAAACTTAACATTTAAACTTTCTTTACCATCACCACTGTTTGTATTGTTTACTGAAAGATCAAGATTATCTTTTGAAAGATTAAATTTAACTCCATCTTTTTTATCTAACGAAACTGATGCAACTCTGTCTACTGAGTTTAAAAATGATTTCAAATTAATTTCTAGTTTTTTCTTATTTTCTTTAGGTATTACCTGAACATAATTTGGAAATTTTCCATCAATAAGCTTTGAAATTAATATACTATTATTAATTTCAAATTTAATTTTTGATTTTATATTTGATATTTTTACTTCGCCCTCATAGTCTTCTAATAACGAGCAAAGCTGAAAAATAGTCTTTTTTGGTAAAATTATTTGATCAAATTGAATTTTGTTTTGAAGTCTTATCTTTGAAATTGACATTCTATGACTGTCAGTAGCCGCTGCTGTTAAAAAATTTTTATCCTCCACTTCTGTCTGATGTAAAAAAATTCCACTTAAGTAATGTCTAGTTTCATCGTTAGATACTGAAAATTTACATTTATTTAATAGTTTTAGTAATTCTTTTGATTTAATTGAAAACTCATTTTCATTAAAGTTTTCATCTGTTAACGGAAATTCAGAGGCACTGATACAATTTAAATTGAAAACAGATTTATCCGACTCTAAATGTAATTTATTTTCACTTGGATTAGAAAAGTTAATTTTACTTCCAGAAGAAAATTTTCTAACGATATCATACATTATTGATGAGGATGAAGTGGTTTTACCCTCCTCTAATATTTCTACATTTGGAATTTGATGAATAAAAATCAAATCAAGGTCAGTCGCTGTAATTGTTAGTTTCCCGTTACTTACATCTAACAATACGTTAGAAAGAATTGGTAAGGTGCTTCTTTTTTCAATTACACCCTGACAATAATTTAAAGATTTTTGAAGGTCTTGTTGATTTAAACTAAACTTCATTTTCTTTATTATACAAAATCTTATTCTTTAAACTATCAATATTAATATTTAATTCATTATCCTCTTTTCTCAATCGCTCTATAGTTTTAACTGAGTGAATTACAGTTGTGTGATCTCTATTAGAAAAAGACCTACCTATCTCTGGTAATGATTTAGATGTTAGCATTTTAGCAAGATAAATTGCTGTCTGCCTTGGTCTTACAAGGTATCTTGATCTTCTTGGTGAAAGCATCTCATTTTTACTAATCTTATAAAATTTACAGACTATTGTCTGGATTGTGTCAATATCCACTTTATTCTCAGTAAGATTTAGCAAATCTTTTAAAACTATTTTAACCTCAGACAAACTTGGAACTTTATTATAAATCCTTGTGAATGACACAATTCTATTTAGTGCTCCAACTAATTCTCTAATACTAGTTTTAATTTCTGTACTTAAAAATTTTTGAATTTCCTCAGAAATAACTACTTGATTTGAATAAGATAATTTTAATTCTTCAGTTTTAGATTTAATAATTTTATATCTAAGTTCGAAATCAGGGTTTTGAATGTCGACAACTAAACCTCCTGAAAATCTAGATTTTATTCTTTCTTGTATTCTAGTAAGCTTGTTCGGTGGTCTATCTGCTGAGATTATTATTTGTGAATTTTTATCTAATAATGCATTGAATGTATGAAAGAATTCTTCTTGCATAGCTTCTTTACCATTCATGAACTGAATATCATCTATTAATAAAATATCAGTATTTCTAAAGTACTCTTTAAACTTAACCATTTCATTTGATTTTATAGACTTTACAAATTGGTACATAAATCTTTCTGCTGATATAAACATAACTTTATTCTTTTCTTTCAATTCTAGACCAATAGCGTTTAGTAAGTGCGTTTTACCCATTCCTACACCACCATATAAATATAAAGGATTATAGTGAGCTATATCATTAGAAACTTTTTTTGATGCTTCAAATGCTAACTTGTTACTACCTCCAGTTATGAAATTTTCGAAGTTTTTATTTGGATCTATTCTATTATATTGAAGATAAGAGTCTTTTATAAATGACACATTGTCGTTATTAGTTTCAAAAGAATTTTGAGATGAAGTATTTGTCTCACTAATTTCAGTTTCTTTGCTATTTTTTATTGTGAATTCAATCCTTACCAAGTCTTTTTTGTATTCTTTAATTGTCTGCAATATTTGGTCTAAATATCTTGATACGATCCAATCTCTTATAAATCTTGTTGAGACTGAAAATAGTATATAATTATGAAATTCATCTACTAATTCAATTTTTTTTATCCAACTCTCAAAAATATCGTTGCCAAGTTTTTCTCTTAATTCTTTTTTAATACTTTGCCAATCTATTTTCTTTTCGAGTGCTTTACTATTTTGTAAATTATTTTTCATGAGGGAATTCCACTTAAGACTTATAAAAAAATTTTTCAATAAGTTTATTTGTAAAAACAAAAATAAATAAAATTTATGATTGAATAAATTTTAGATTGAATCTTTTAAAAATTTTTTTTCAACCTAGTCGGGTACAAGATTTAAAATTTAAAATTTTACTAAATCAACATATAGTGATTTTTTAAATTAAATTTTTAGATGTAGTAAATTATCTATGAATTGTACGCTTAAGTTGTATGTGAAAAAGTTTTTACTTATTGCAGGTTGTTATAAAGAATTAATTTTTTTTGTAATTCTCGATACATTTCTTGAGGCATTTTGTCTTTTAATGATCCCTGTTTTTGCAATTGACATTAATTCAGAATTTAGTTTCGGTAGAAATGCTAAAGCTTCTTTTTTATCCTTTTTTTCGATTATAGAGTTCATTTTTTTCAATGCACTTCTATAACGACTCTTTCTAGATCTGTTAACAGCAGTTTGCCTTTTAATTTTTCTAGTACGTTTAATTGCTGATTTTGTATTCGCCATAAGCGTGAGTGTATATCTTCAGATAGTGATTGGGTCAATACAATAATTGTTTATTTTTGACATAAATTACAAAAAAAACTAGATCTATTTGAAATAAATTTTTTATGTATTGTCCCTTTGCAATTATATTTTAAACATTTTTTATTTTCTCTTTGATAAACATTAAAATTTTTTTGAAAAGAACCTTGGTCTCCACTTGTATTCATAAAATCCCTGATACTCGACCCACCTTTCTCAATTGCTTTTCTTAAAACTACTTTTGAAAAATGAGAAATTTTTTGACAATCATTTAAACTAAGTGAGCTTACCTCTTTAAATGGTAATATCTTACATAAAAACAATATTTCACTTGCGTAAATGTTACCAATTCCTGAAACAAAATTTTGATCAATTAAAAAATTCTTAATATTTTTTTTTTTATTTTTAAAATAATTAAAGATATAATTTTTATCAAATAAAGGATCAAAAGGTTCTGGTCCATATTTTTTAAAGTTATTATTTATTTCTTCATCATTTTTAAAATAAGAAAAATAACCAAATCTTCTTGGATCATTATAAATTAATTTAAAGTTATCAATTTTGATTTCTACATGATTATGCTTTTTAGGTAATAATGGAGAATGATAAAAACTTGTATTAGTTATGGAATTTTTTTTTCTAGACTTGCTAATTAAATGAATAGTTCCTGACATTCCAAGATGTATCATTAAATTAGAGCTATCCTCAAATTTGAGTATTAAGTGTTTTGAGAACCTATCTACTTTAATAATTTTTTTTTTTATTATCTTTTTTTCAAAATATTTTGGGATCTTAAACCTTAAATTTCTATTTTTTATTAATATGTCTCTAATAGTTTTTCCTGTAATACTCTTATTCAGAGATTGTTTGACGATTTCTACTTCTGGTAATTCAGGCATTTCATACTATATTAGTGTTTTAATATAATTAATATGCAACAAAATCTTCAAAATAAACCAGGTCTTGTCGAAGGAGTATTTAATAAAGTTTACGATAAATATGATTTGATGAACGATTTTATGTCGTTTGGAATTCATAGACTTTGGAAAAAAAACCTTATTAATTGGATGAAACCAACCAAAGACAAAAAATATTTAGATGTTGCTTGTGGAACTGGTGATTTAGGAAAGTTATTTTTAGATTATACAGATAAGAATGGAGAAATTACCTCTTCAGATTCGAATAGCAAAATGATTGAAAAAGGTAAAAAAAGACTAAGCAAGTATAAAAATATTAAATGGGTTGTTGCAGAGGCAGAAGAGTTACCATTCAAAGATGACACTTATGATTTTTATACAATAAGTTTTGGTTTACGAAATACAAAAAATTTGGATAAATCTTTATCAGAAGCCTATAGAGTTCTTAAACCTGGTGGAAGATATATGTGTTTAGAATTTTCAAAAATTCAAAATTCTAATTTAGATTTTTTATACAATAATTACTCGAAATTAATTCCTCACATAGGAAAAGTAGTTGTTGGTGATAAAGACCCTTATGAATATTTGACCAAAAGTATAGAAGAATTTGTTAATCAGGAAGAATTGATAGATTTAATGAGGGAAAATAATTTTGTAAATTGTTCATATAGAAATTTATCTGGCGGAATAGTAGCTATCCATTCTGGTTGGAAAATATAATGTTCAAAAGATTAATTACGTTATTTAAACTTGGAAGAAAGCTCGCTAAATCCGATGCTTTAACTATTGTATCAAAATTTAACAAACCACCTTTACTAATAAGTGTAATATTTAAATTGCTATCCTTTTCTTTTACTAAAAAAGATATGTCATTTGATAATTTAAGTGAAGGCGAAAAATTATCTAATTCATTAGCATCTATGGGTACAACATTTATTAAACTTGGCCAGTTTCTAGCAACAAGACCTGACATAATAGGAGATAAATTATCGAAAGAGTTAGAAAATTTACAGGATAAACTTCCACCTTTTTCACAATCACAAGCTAAAGAAATGATTAAAAAAGATTTAGGTAATGAACTATATAATTCAATTATTAATATAAGTGAGCCAGTTGCAGCTGCTTCGATCGCTCAAGTACATAAAGCTCAAATAAACGATAGTGGAGTTATTAAAAATGTAGCAATAAAAATACTAAGACCGAATATTAAAAAGATCTTTAATGAAGAAGTAGATGCTTTGATGCTTTTTGCCTATATTATTGAGTCACTAATCAAAAAAACTAAAAGACTAAAGTTGGTTGAAGTAGTTTTTTTATTGAAAGAAATTACCAGTCTTGAGATGGATTTAAGATTTGAAGCTGCTGCAGCTAACGAATATGCAGAAAATACCAAAAATGATGCAGGTTTTGAAGTTCCCAAGATCTATTGGGATTATACAAGTGAAAACATAATGACACTTGATTGGATTGATGGTGTATCAATTAGAGAGACAGAAGAGCTTGAGAAAAGATCAATTGATACAAAAAAAATTGCCACTGATATAATTCAACATTTCTTGAGGCATGCAGTAAGGGATGGTTTTTTTCATGCAGATATGCATCAAGGAAATATTTTTGTAAACGAAAGTGGTCAGATTGTTCCTATAGACTTTGGAATTATGGGAAGACTAGATAATGTCAGTAAAAGATTTTTAGCTGAAATTTTATTTGGTTTTATACAAAGAGACTATAAAAAAGTTGCAGAGGTGCATCTTGCAGCAGGACTAGTCCCGAATAATGTACCTGTCAATGATCTTGCTCAAGCATTAAGATCAATTGGTGAGCCAATTTTTGGCCATTCTATAAAAAATATTTCAGGTGGTAAGCTACTAAAACAACTTTTTGACGTTACCGAAAAATTTAATATGCAAACCCAACCTCAGTTACTTATGTTACAAAAAACAATGGTAGTAGTTGAGGGAGTTGCAAGAAGATTAAACCCTGAAACAAACATTTGGGAAACATCTAAACCTGTTCTAGAAAAATGGCTAAAAGAAACTAAAGATCCTATAAATTCAATTAATGAAACATTAAAAGACTCTGTGGAAGTATTAAAACGTCTTCCAAATTTACCTGAGGTAATGGATAAAGCAAACCAAGCCCTCAATTACCTTGCAAGTGGTCAAATACCCCAAAATTCAAACTCATATAATGAATTAAACACTAAAAAAGAAGAAATGAAGTCATTTAGAAACCAGTCTATTATTGGCTTATTATCTCTTGTAATTTTAACCCTATTGGTATTTTAATTCTCCTCATGAAAAATAAAAAAATACTTCTAATCATATGTGGTGGAATATCTGCTTACAAAAGCTTAGAAGTGATAAGAGGTTTAAAAAAAAGAGATGTGAGTATTAAAACAATACTTACAAAGAGTGGTAAAAACTTTGTAACACCTCTGTCTATTTCATCTCTTTCGCAGGAAAAAGTATATGAAGACATATTCAGTGCAGAAAATGAAGCTGAAATGGATCATATTTCACTTTCTAGATGGGCAGATTTAATTTTAATTGTGCCTGCAACAGCAAATACAATCTCAAAATTAAGTTATGGTTTAACCGACGACCTAGCTAGCACTGTCGTTTTAGCATCTGATAAACAGGTGTTTTTGGTCCCAGCTATGAATGTAAGAATGTGGGAACACAAATCAACTAAAGATAATTTATCAAAATTAAAAAGTTACGGTTATAAGATAATTGGCCCTGAAATTGGGGATATGGCTTGTGGAGAGTATGGAAAAGGCAAAATGTCAGAACCATCATATATATTAGAGACAATAGAAAATTATTTTAAGAACATTGAAAAAAATAAAAAATATAAGGCATTAGTTACAGCTGGACCTACTAAAGAGTTTATAGATCCAGTAAGATTTATAACTAATAGATCAAGTGGAAAACAAGGTTATGAAATTGCTAAATCATTAAGAGATAATGGTTTTGAAACAACACTTATTTCTGGAGAAACAAATTTAGACCCAGTTGAGGGAGTTAAATTTATTTCAGTTAAAACTGCAGAAGAAATGTTTAGAGAAACTCTCAGAAATCTACCAACTGATGTTGCTATTTTTAATGCAGCAGTAGCAGATTTTAAAGTTAAAGAGATCAATAGTGAAAAAATTAAAAAAAGTGAAAATTTGGATCTTAAGTTAGAAAAAAATATTGACATTTTATCAAATATATCAAATCATAATTCACTTAGACCAAAGATTACAATTGGATTTGCAGCAGAATCACAAAACCTTGAAATAAATTCAAAGAGAAAATTAGACCAAAAAAATTGTGATTGGATTATTGCAAATGATATTTCTGATAAAACAATAGGTTTTGACTCTGATGATAATGAAGTTTCTATATTTTATAAAAATAAAGAAAGTGAAAAGTTATTAAAGAAAAACAAATCTTTAATAGCATCTGAGATAGTGGATAGAGTTATCTCTGAGCTTAATTAATCAATGGTAAAGGTTTTATTTAAGAGACTTAACCAAAAAGCAAAACTTCCAAGTTATAAAACTAGTGGATCTTCGGGTATGGATCTGATGGCATGTGTAGATGAAACTATAACAATCAAACCAAATGAGTCGAAATTGATACCAACAGGCATTGCAATTGCAATTCCTGAAGATACGGAAGTTCAAATTAGACCAAGATCTGGTCTTGCCGCAAAATCAAGTATTAGCGTACTAAATACACCGGGTACAATTGATAGTGATTATAGAGGAGAGCTAAAAATTATTTTATTTAACCATGGTAAAGATGAATTTACTGTCAATGATGAAGATAGAGTTGCTCAAATGGTTTTAATGCCAATTTTAAAAGTAGAAATTGAAGAAACAAATGAATTACCAGAGACAATCAGAGGGTCTGGAGGATTTGGATCTACTGGTAAATAGTAAATGTTTAGTAACAAAGACCTAGAGCGATATTCAAGACAAATTATTTTAAAAAAAGTTGGAGTTTTAGGTCAAAAGAAAATTCAAAATGGTAAAGTTTTAGTTGTTGGGTGTGGTGGCTTAGGGACACCAGTTATTGATTTGCTTTGTCGAGCAGGTATTGGTGAAATTGGTATGATGGACCATGATAAAGTGAGTATATCAAATTTACATCGACAAGTTATGTTCACTGCTGATGATGTTGGAAAATATAAAGTTAATATTTTAAAAAAAAAAATTCATAAAATTAATAAAAAGGTAAAATTAAAAACATATAGAGTTAAAGCAGAAGATAAAAATTTAGGAAAAATTCTTAAACAGTATGATGTTATTGTTGATGGTACTGATAATTTTAAAGCAAAATTTCTTTTAAACAAATTTTCGTTAAAATATAAAAAAAAACTTATTGTTGGAGCTATAAGTAAATTTGAGGGACATATTTTTACATTTGATTTTAATTTAAAGAAAAGTCCCTGTTTGAAATGCTTCTACCAAGGTGAACCAGCAGAGGGAGTTTTGGATTGTGAAACAGATGGTATTTTAGGATCAACCGCAGTTGTTACTGGAAGTCTACAAGCTAATGAGGTTTTGAAATCAATTTTAAATGTCGGTAAAAATTTAAGTTCACATATTTTGATTGTAGATTTATTAAATCTTAAATTTAGAAAAGTGTTATTTAAAAAAAGAAAAGGATGTATATGCGAAAATATTTAATACTTTTTGTTATATTATTTTTTCCAATTACATCATTCGCTCAAAAAATAAATTATTATGTTACTTTAAAACATAATAAAGTGCATGTTAGGTATGGGCCGAGTATGGACTACCAAATTAAATATATTTATAGAAAAGCTGGATACCCCTTAAAAGTGATAGATAGGAAGGAAAATTTTAGAAAAATAATTGATCATAAAAACAATAGTGGCTGGATACATTGGACACAATTAGACAATAATATATCATTAATCACTACATCAGAAAAAATTCTCTTTAAGAAACCAACAAAATTTTCAAAGCCTTTAGCTAAATTAAGTAAAGGTAGACTTTTGATTGTTATTAAATGCCAAGATAAATGGTGCAATATCAAAACTGAAGATTATGAAGGTTGGATATTGAAAGATGATAATCTTTGGGGAAAAATCAATTAAAATCTGGTGATAAAGCTTTAATATTATCTTCCGAAAATTTAGTTGTGTGTGAATATTCTTTATGATCAATACCTACTTCAATTGAATTGTTTTGGTCTTTGAACTTGTTTATTTGATCATCTGAGAACTTAAAATGAATAAACTGAACTGAAGATGCTTTTCCATCATCTGAAGTTCTATCTACATCCATTTCTGGAACTGCATAAATTTTTTCATCTTCAACTTTAATAAATATATTATTTTCTACTCCACCTAGCTTTCCAAGAAATTCTGCTCTTACAATTGGATTGTCTATTTCAAACATTAAAGTGGCTACTAATTCTTTCCCATTTGGGATTAAAGGATTGTATGCAGCAAGTTCATCTGCTACTTGTTCATCTCCACCCTTTTCAATGTAAAGCATTTCTTGAACTTGGGCAATCATAGTTTCATAACATTCAAAATAAAATGTTGCATAAGGCCCTAAAAGAATTCTTCTATTCTTTTTAAACTCAACTAATTCTTTCCTCATTTGCCTTCTAACATTTTTGTATGCATCTAAAGGTAGAAGATCTTCTTTTGTAATAATTTTTTGTTCTTTTGGCATTCTATAATCCATAACTTTTTGAGACTATCTCGATTGGATGCACAGCTTCATCATTTACAATGTTTGTGTCATCAGCCAACTGCTTAATATGCTTACCAGCCAATGGACAGTCAGATGCCATATATTTATTATTTTTTCTTTTAACAGTGCTTGCGGTAGTTTTGCCCACCTTATTTGCTATATCATGAGTTTCTTTCATAATGCCAAAGGTTCCACCATGACCAGCACATCTCTCAACAACATCTAATTTAATATTTGGAATTAATTTAAGCATATCTCTTGCCTTATTCCCCATATTTTGTGCTCTAGCGTGACAAGCATTATGAACAGTTACTCCTCCATCAATTTCTTTTAAGCCATCTACCAGTCCTTCTTTGTTGGCAATATCCATTACATATTCATCAATATCGAGTGTATTTTGTGAAAGTTTCTTAATTATTCCATCATTTGGCATCAATAAAGGCCATTCAAATTTTAACATAAGACCACAACTTGCTGTTAAGGTTACTACTTTATAACCTTTTTCGACATATTTAATTAATTCTCTAGAAACTAATTCTGCTTGTTTTGTAACTTGATCTAGATCTGCTTGTTCTAGATAAGGCATGCCACAACAACCTGCATAAGAATGCTCTACTTCTACATTATTATGATGAAGCACTTTCAAAGCTGCTTCTCCGGTTTTTTTCTTATTAAAATTTACAAAACAAGTGGAATAAATTACAACTTTTCTTTCTTTATACTTTGATAAAATATTTTTTTTAAATTTTTGAAAATAATTTGCGAATGTTTCTTTGTTATATTTTGGTAAAATAGCTCTTTTATCTATTCCAGTAAAAAATTCTAAAACCTTTCTAGCAAATTTATTTTTGACATTGGTAATCCAATTTATAAAAAAGCTAAAAAATATTCCTATTTTTGAATTTCGATCAATTTGAGTTAATTGATTAGCAGTTTTTGATATATCACCATTTTTTCTTTGAGCCGTTCTATATCTCAACATCAAATGCGGGAAATCTAAATCAAATTCGTGTGGTGGTACGTAAGGACATTTAGTCATAAAACACATGTCACACAAAGTGCAAGCGTCTACAACAGGTTTAAATTTGTCACTTGAAAGGTCTGATACTTCTCCACCGTCTGTCTCATCGATAAAGTCAAATAATTTTGGAAAACTGTCACACAAATTAAAACATCTTCTACATCCATGACAAATATCAAACACTCTTCTCATCTCCTGATCAATTTTCTCAGGATTTATAAAATCAGGATCCCTAAATTTTAATGGGTGTCTTATAGGTGCTTGTGTGCCGCCTTCTTTACTCATAGATTTTTTTATAAATGTGATTTTTGTGGACGAGAGGGGTTTCGTCCACAAATTTTGTTTAAGCGATGCTTTCTAAAGTCTTTTGAAATTTACCTGCGTGTGATTTTTCAGCTTTTGCTAAAGTCTCAAACCAGTCAGCTATTTCGTCAAAACCTTCATCTCTAGCCGTCTTAGCCATTCCAGGATACATATCTGTGTATTCATGTGTTTCACCTTGGATTGCAGATTCAAGATTTGCTTTAGTTTCACCAATTGGTTTACCAGTTGCTGGATCACCAACTTCTTCTAAATATTCTAAGTGACCATGGGCATGTCCAGTTTCACCTTCAGCAGTTGATCTAAATACCGCTGCAACATCGTTAAAGCCTTCAACATCCGCTTTTTGAGCAAAATAAAGATATCTTCTATTTGCTTGGCTCTCTCCAGCAAATGCTTCTTTTAAATTTTCCTCTGTTTTACTTCCTTTTAATGACATATTTACTCCTACTATTAATAATGATTCTAAAGTGGTTTATATATAGAGGAATTATAATATGTCAACAGTTTAGAATAAATATAATGTATTATTTAAACTATTGATATTGTTGAATTAATTTTGAGATTGATTATCACTCACAATTTTAGCAATAACTTCTACTGATCTTATTTTTTTTCCTGGGATTGTTCTTTTAATATTAACTTCATCAACATCATCTTGATGAATATCAATCAATTTATTTTCTTCCTCGTCAAAGAAATGGTGATGATGAGTTACATTTGTATCGTAATAACTTTGTGAAGCATTTAGTGGTATTTCTTTTAAGTAACCCTTTTTGATAAATGCATGAACAGTATTGTAAACGGTTGCTAAAGAAACCTTAATATTTGCTTGATTTTCAATGATTTTAACCAATTCTTTAATAGTAAAGTGAAAGGTCTTTTCAGCATCAAACAACACTTCACAAATTCTAATTCTTTGTTTTGTGGGTCTAAGACCTGATTTTCTTAATTTATCAATATATTGTTCAGCGTAAGCCATTACTAATTATAATTATTCTAAAGAATATCTATATTATAATGTTTGTAAATCAAGTAATAAGATTAAAAAATTATGAAAAAAAGTTCCTTTAATTATGATGAATTAATAAGTTGCGCAAATGGTGAGCTTTTTGGCCCTGGAAATGCAAAATTACCTTCTCCACCAATGCTAATGTTTGATAGAATTACTGAAATTAGTGAAAAAAATGGAGCTTTTGACAAAGGATTAATGAAGGCTGAACTTGATATAAAAGATGATCTGTGGTTTTTTGATTGTCACTTTAAAGAAGATCCAGTAATGCCAGGATGTTTAGGTTTAGATGCGATGTGGCAACTAGTTGGCTTTTACTTGGGTTGGCTTGGAAATCCTGGGAGAGGAAGAGCTTTAGGAGTAAGCACGGTAAAGTTTACAGGGGAAGTTTTAAAAAATGTCAAAATGGCGACATATATTATTGATATGAAAAGAATATTGATTAAAGGTGAAACAACAGTTGGACTAGCAAATGGTATTCTTCTTGCTGATGGCAAAAAAATATACTCTGCAGACAGTCTTAAAGTAGGATTATTTAAATAATGCGAAGAGTAGTAATTACAGGTTTGGGAATTGTTTCATGTCTTGGGAATAATCAGGAAGAAGTTCATCAATCTTTATTAAATACTAAATCAGGAATTTCTTTTTCTGAAGAATACAAAGAACATAATCTAAAAAGTCATATTCATGGAAAGCCTAATATAAAACTTGAGGATCATATAGATAGAAAAACAATTAGATTTATGGGTTCAGGATCTGCTTACAATTATATTGCAATGAAAGAGGCGATTGAAGATTCTGGGTTGGAAGAAAGTGAAGTAAGTAATTTTAAAACCGGAATAGTTATGGGTTCAGGTGGACCTTCAATTGAAAACGTAATTTTAGCAGCAGACAAAACTAGAGCTAAAACGCCTAAACTAATGGGACCATTTATAGTTCCAAGAACAATGGCAAGTACCGCCTCAGCAACACTTGCTGTTCCATTTAAAATTAAAGGTACAAACTATACAATGAGTTCAGCCTGTGCAACTAGTGGACACTGTATTGGAAATTCTATGGAACTTATTCAGATGGGAAAACAAGATGTTGTTTTTGCAGGTGGTAGTGAAGAAATACACTGGGCAATGACAGCAATGTTTGATGCAATGACTGCATTATCTTCAAAATATAATGATACACCTGAGAAAGCATCAAGAGCTTACGATAAAACTAGAGATGGTTTTGTAATCGCTGGAGGTGCAGGAGTTTTAGTCCTTGAGGAATATGAACACGCTAAAGCTAGAGGAGCAAAAATATACGCAGAATTAACTGGTTATGGAGCAACTTCAGATGGATATGATATGGTAGCGCCTTCAGGTGAGGGAGCGGTAAGATGTATGCAAATGGCGATGGCAACTTCAAAAAATAAAATAGATTACATAAATACTCATGGAACTTCTACTCCAGTTGGAGATATTACTGAATTAAATGCTGTTAAAGATGCTTTTGGAGATGAGATTCCTAAGATTAGTTCGACCAAATCTTTATCAGGTCATCCGTTAGGAGCTGCATCAGTACATGAAGCAATATATTGTTTAATTATGATGAAAAATAATTTTATAACTGGGTCAGCCAACATAAGTGAAATGGATGATGAAGCTAAAAAATTTCCAATAGTTGCTAAAACAGAAACTGAAGCAACTTTAAATACTGTCATGTCTAATAGTTTTGGATTTGGTGGAACAAATGCAACTCTAGTATTTGAGAAAGTCTAACTTATGTCTTTAATGAAGGGTAAAAAAGGACTGATAATGGGTGTTGCTAATGAAAGATCTATTGCATGGGGTATTTCTCAAAAACTTTCAGAGGCAGGTGCAGAATTAGCTTTTACATATTTAGGTGATGCTCTTAAAAAAAGAGTAGTTCCTCTTGCAGAAAAACTAAATTCTAATGTTACTTTTAGCTGTGATGTTGAAAAAAAAGAAGATGTAATAAAATTATTTGAGGATGTTAAATCTCAATGGGGTGAGATAGACTTTGTAGTTCACGCAATTGCTTTTTCTGACAAATCTGAACTTTCAGGAGAATATCTAAATACAACAAGAGAAAATTTTTTAAGAAGTATGTTGATTTCATGCTTTTCATTTACTGAAGTTGCAAAAGAAGCCTCGAAAGTGATGAAAGAGGGTGGCAGCTTGATTACACTCAGCTATGAAGCTAATAAAGCAATTCCTAATTACAATGTAATGGGAGTTTGTAAGGCAGCTTTAGAGTCCAGTGTAAAGTATTTAGCAAGAGATTTGGGAGCTAAGGGAATAAGAGTTAACGCAATAAGTGCTGGCCCAATAAAAACTTTAGCCGCATCAGCTATTGGAGATGCTAAATTCTTATACAAATGGAATGCTGATCACTCTTTTTTAAAGAGAAACGTTGATAATATTGATGTTGGAAACTCAGCATTGTATCTTCTAAGTGATATGGCAGGTGGTGTTACAGGTGAAATTCACTATGTTGATGCTGGTTATAATAAAGTAGGAATGCCAGATCCAAAAAATATATCTTAAAATTTTATCATTATGTTAATTTTAGTTTGGTTTGTAGTTTGTATTATATTTTTTATAGTACAATTAATCCTTGAAGGTTCTGGTCATGCACTAGAAGTTTTTGCCCTATTGACTGCTATTGCTTTATTCTTAATAAATAAGCTTGGAAAAAAAAATAAATAACTAACTACTCATCATTGTGAAAAGAAAATTTTTGAAAATTGCTGGTGCTTCTATATTAGGTTTTATATTTTATCCATTAACTTCATTAGCAAATAACATTGTGGGTTTTAAAAAAAAATTAAAAAAAGATGAGAGTGAATACAATATAATAAATCCTGATCTCACAAATGAGCAAAAAATAATAATGTTTGAAGAGGGTACAGAACGTGCTGGAACTAGCGAATTAAATTATGAGAAAAGAAAAGGGACTTATCATTGTGCAAATTGTGGTGTGAAACTATTTGAGTCCACTGCAAAATTTGATAGCGGAACTGGTTGGCCATCATTCACCGAGGCAATACCAGGTGTGTTTGTAACAAAAACTGATTATTCTTTTGGCATGAAGAGGACTGAATACAGCTGTGCAAATTGTGGTGCTCATCACGGCCATGTTTTTAATGATGGCCCTGATGGTGGAAAAAGATATTGTAGCAACGGTCTTTGCTTGCTTTTCATCCCAGAGAGTTAGTAATTATATTTTTCTGATATAACCAACATTAGTAGTTTTAAAATGCTTGAAAGGGATATTTGTATCTTTTATTGCCTTGATAGTCTCTTCCGTAATATTTCCATAGACCTCAATTTCGAATCTTTCCGCAATTTTGTTGTGCTTTTCAACATAAGCTTGGACAGGGGCATTACTTAGATGATGCAGCATGGCTTCACTATTTCGGTAAACTTCACTCCAAGTAAATTCTAAAGGATCAGTTGGATCTTGATCGAAAGTATGAATAAGCATGTCTGGCTCTGATGCGTTAACAGCCTCATCAGCTTCTTTTGCTATCCTGAGATACTCTTCAACCTTACCATCTTTAACGCGTATTCTTGCAATTAAAATAAATGGGTTGGACATTTATCTAGATAGCAGCCTGCTTTATAGATAATTTAACTTTTCCTCTATCAAATCCAATAACTTTTACTTTTACTTCGTCACCTTCTTTGACAACATCCGTTACTTTAGCAACTCTTTTGTCTGCAAGCTCAGAAATATGAACAAGTCCATCTTGCTTTCCAAGGAAATTAACAAAAGCACCAAATTCCATAATTTTCATAACTTTTCCATTATAAATTTTATTTAATTCAGCTTTAGCTGTGATGTCTTTAATCATTTGCATAGCAATATTTCTTGACTCTTCGTCTGGAGCAGCGACTGTAACTACACCTTCATCATTTACATCAACTTTAGCACCAGATTTTTCTACAATCTCTCTAATTGTTGCTCCACCTTTTCCAATGACTGCCGCAATATCTTTTTTATCAACCGTAATTTTTTCCATTTTTGGAGTATGTTTTCCAACATCGTCTCTGGATTTGTCTAATGCTTTATTCATTTCACCCAAAATATGAATTCTTCCATCTTTTGCCTGGTTTAAAGCTTGCTCCATTATCTCAAATGTAATTCCTGTAATTTTAATATCCATTTGTAAAGATGTAATGCCGTCTTTAGTCCCTGCAACTTTAAAATCCATATCTCCAAGGTGGTCTTCATCACCAAGAATATCTGATAATACAGAAAAATCATCACCTTCTTTGATTAAACCCATTGCAATTCCAGCAACTGGCTCTTTTATTGGTACGCCTGCATCCATAAGAGCAAGTGAAGTTCCACAAACAGTTGCCATTGATGAAGAACCGTTAGACTCAGTGATTTCTGATACAATCCTAAATGTGTAGGGGAAACTTTCTTTTGATGGTAGTGACGAGTTAATTGCTCTCCATGCTAACTTTCCGTGGCCTATCTCTCTTCTACCAGTTCCAATTCTACCAGTTTCACCAACTGAGAATGGAGGAAAGTTATAATGTAACATAAATCTCTCTTTTTGAAGACCATCTAAACTCTCTATTCTTTGTTCATCATCTGAAGTTCCAAGTGTAGTTGTTACAATGGCTTGTGTTTCACCTCTTGTAAACAAAGCTGAACCATGAACTCTAGGTAATATTCCAACTTCACACATAATTGGTCTTACATCTGCTAGACCTCTTCCATCAATACGATTTTTATTTTTAAGAATATCAGTTCTTACAATAGATTTTTCCAAATTTTTAAGTTGAGAATTTACATCTAAATCAGTGTAAGCCTCATTTTCCTCATACAACTTTTTAGCTTTTTCAGTAATTTCAGAAATTTGATTTGATCTATCTTGCTTATCTCTAGTAGAGAAAGCTTTTTTTAAATCTTCAGTAAATTCATCTTCTAATTTCTTTTTTATCTCAGAAAGATCTTTTTTCTCAACTGTCCACTCTGGTTTTCTACAATCTTTCGCAAGATCTTCGATCATTTCTATTATTGGAACGAAACCCTCGTGTCCAAATTTAACAGCATTCAACATTTCTTCCTCTGTTAAGCCATTTGCTTCAGACTCAACCATTAAAACAGCATCTTTAGTTCCTGCTACTACTAAATCTAGTTTAGATTTCTCTAATTCAGATTTTGATGGATTTAGGACGTATTTTCCTTCAATGAAGCCAACTCTAGAAGCTCCAACAGGACCCATAAAAGGCATTCCTGATATTGCTAAAGCTGCTGAAGAGGCAATAATAGATAAAATATCAGCTTCATTCTCTTTGTCATAAGATATTACTGTTGGTAAAAGTTGCACTTCATTTTTAAACTCATCAGGAAACAATGGTCTGATAGGTCTATCAATCAGTCTTGAAATTAGAGTTTCGCTTTCAGTTGGTCTTGCTTCCCTTTTAAAATAACCACCGGGAATTTTACCAGCCGCATAATATTTTTCTTGATAATTTACAGATAATGGAAAGTAATCCATATCTGGATTTACTTTTTTTGCACCTACAACTGTTGCTAAAACAACTGTTTCTCCACATTGCGCTATAATTGCACCATCTGCTTGTCTTGCTATTTTTCCTGTCTCTAAACTTATTGTTTTTCCACTGACTTCTATTTCTTTTTTTACTACTTTAAACATTTACTTCCTTAAATTTAATTTTGTTAACACTGCCTTATAAGACTCCATATTATTTTTCTTTAAATAGTCTAATAATTTTTTTCTTCTATTCACTGCTCTCAAAAGGCCTACAGAAGAATGTTTATCCTTTTTGAATTGTTTTATATGTTTTGATAGACTCTCAATTTTTCCAGTTAATTGAGCAATCTGAACTTCAGAGGATCCAGTATCCTTCTCGTGGATTTGAAGTTCTTTAACTTTTTGTTTCATTTTTTCCTTTATTTATTTGTTTGTTTAATTAAATTTTCTATTTTTTCTGCATAATCAAAAGAATCATCTTTCACAAAAAATAGTTTTGGCAAAAATTTCATAATAATTTTCTTTGATAAAACTTTTCTGATCATAAATGATGATATTTTTAATTTTTCTACTATTTCCTCTGCATTTTTTCCACCTAAAGGCATTACAAATATTTTTGCGGTTTTTAGATCAGGTGACATTCTAACTTCTGTAACTGTGATTTCTTTTGTAGTTAAACTTGGTATTTTTGCTTCATCTCTTATAAAAAGTGTACCTAAAGCCTGTTTTATCATTTCACCTACTCTTAATTGTCTTTGTGTAATCTGTTTTCCTAATTGACTCATTTAAATTGTTCTTTCAGTTACTGTTGAGTTATAAACTTCAATAATATCTTTTTTTTGATAATCTGCGAAATCTTTTAAAGTAATTCCACATTCTAGACCTGCTGAAACTTGTTTAGTTTGGTCTTTTTCTCTAAATATAGAACCAATTTTCCCATTAAATATAATAGTTCCATCTCTAATGAGTCTTGCGCTAGAGTTTTGGGTTATTTCTCCCTCAACAACTTTTGATCCAGCTACTTTTCCTACTTTTGAAACCTTAAATATTTCAAGTATTTCTGCGCTTCCAATTATTTTTTCTTCAACATCTGGTGACAATAAACCTGCCATCTTACTTTTTATATAATCTAGTACTTCATAGATTATATTATAAGATGAAATAGTAATTTTTTCTTGTTCAGCTCTTTTCTTGGCTTCTTTACTTGGTTTAACATTAAACGCTATAATTACTGCATTTGACGCTTTTGCTAATGTTACGTCTGTTTCTGTAACCATTCCTATATCTGAAAGGAGTATTTTTGGTTTAACTTCATCATGTTTAATCTGGTCTATAGCATTTTTAATAGCTTCAGATGAGCCATGGACATCGGATTTAATTATTATATTTAATTCCTCTGATAATGAGTTCTGAAATGCAGAGTCTTGAGTGACAAAATTAAGCGGTATTTTATCAGCTTTTGATTCCTCGACTCTGGCTTCGCAAAGTGCTTTGGCCTCTTTTTCAGTTGGCAGAACAATAAAATCATCCCCAGATTTAGCTGCACCGTTGATTCCAATAATTTCGACTGGAGTAGCAGGTTCTGCAGTATCAATATTTTTTCCTTGATCATTTATAATTGCTCTTACTTTCCCCCATTTTAATCCACTAACAAAATAATCTCCCTTCTTAAGAGTTCCTGCGGTTACAACAATATTTGCAACTGGGCCTCTTCCAATGTCTATTTTAGACTCTAGCACTATACCTTTAGCATTTGTCTCAAAATCTGTTTTTAAGTCTAACAATTCTGCTTGTAACAAAATAGATTCTACCAGCTTATCTAAATTATTTTTTGTTTTTGTTGAGATTTCTACCATTAAAGTATCACCAGATAAATCTTCAGCGATTAGTTCATATTCTAGAAGTTGATTTTTTATTTTTTGTGGGTCTGCCTCAGGTAAATCACACTTATTTATAGCAACAACTATAGGCACTTTTGCTGCTTTTGCATGTTTAATGGACTCGATTGTTTGTGGTTTAACCCCATCGTCTGCTGCAACGACTAGAATTACAATATCTGTTAATTTAGAACCTCTAGCTCTCATTTCTGTAAATGCCGCGTGACCTGGGGTATCAATAAATGTTATTTTATTATTTTCGTGATTAATCTGATAAGCTCCAATATGCTGAGTGATGCCCCCAAATTCTCCTGATACTACATTAGCTTGCCTCAACACATCTAAAACTGAAGTTTTACCATGATCAACATGCCCCATTACAGTAACTATTGGAGCTCTATTTTTTAAATTCTCTGATTTTACCTCTTTGATTTTCTCAATTATATCTTCAGCCTTGGTTTCACGTATAGGATTATGACCAAATTCTTTTACTAAATATTCTGCAGTATCAGCGTCAATTGTATTATTTATAGTTACTGTTACACCCATACCAAGCAAGTGTTTAATGATGCTACTAGATTGCTCTGCCATTCTATTTGCTAACTCTTTTATTGTTATTACTTCTGGAAGATTTACCTCTCTTTTAATTTGCTTAAAACCATCCTTATCATCTGTTTGATTTAAATTTCTATTTTCTTTTTGTTTTGCTCTTTTTAAAGATGCTAAACTTCTAGATTTTTTTTCAGAATTTTCATCGTCTAATGCTCTTGAAATTGTTAATTTTAATTCTCTTCTTTTTCCCGAAATCTTATTTGACTTACTTTCTTTGGGTGCAGTCTCACCTTTAAGTCTTCTAGTAGCTCGTTGCTCAGCTAATTTTCTTTTTTCGAAATCTGATATTGGTTGAGAGGAAGGTCTATTAAAACTGCTGTTTTTAGATACAAAATTTTTATCTTGTCTAAAGTTGTCATTGTTTTGTCTTGAAAATTGAGGTTTTCCAGAGAATTTTGATGTTTTTTTCTCAATTACAACAGTGTTTTTAGATTTTGATTTAGCTTGTTCTATACTACTAAAAGTCTTTTTTGAGCTTCCTGATATTGATAACTTTAATTTTTTTTTCTCCATTTTCCATCTTTCAATCTTTGTAAACTTTTTCTCTCGCTGACATAATTAAATTATCAGCTTCTATTTTTGATAGAGCAAAATCCTCTAAAAAACCTTTAATTTTAACTCTTTCTCCTTTGATAACATCATATGCACCAGTGAGTTCATCAGATGCTAAATCTGCTAGATCAGTTAATGTTAAGATTTTTTGTTCTCCTAATGTAACTAACATTCCTGGTGTAAGCCCTTCATGGTTTATTAAGTCAGATTCTAAACCAAGATCTTTAATTCTTTGAGATATTTCCTCCTGATCTTTGTCGTAGAATTCTTTTGCTCTTTCAATTAACTCTTTTGCTGTATCTTCTTCAATACCTTCAATTTTTACAAGAGCATCTGATTTGCTATCTTTAATATCATCTATTGACGAAAAACCCTCAGCAACCAGTAGTTGCCCCAATGTCTCATCCAATTCTAGGTTTTTCACTATGTTATCTGTCTTCTCTTTAAACTCTAATTGTCTTCTCTCAGAGTCCTCCTGTTCTGTCATAATATTTATTTCGTAGTTTAACAATTTTGTGGCTAACCTTACATTTTGACCTCTTCTTCCTATTGCTTTACTTAGGTTTTCTTCTGTTAATATTACGTCAAGTTTTTTAGCTTCATTATTTACATTTACTCTTTGAACTTCGGCAGGGGATAAAGCATTAGCAACTATTATGGCAGGATCTTCAGACCAATTAACTATATCTATTTTTTCACCCTGAAGCTCATTTACAACAGCTTGAACTCTGCTGCCTCTCATTCCAACACATGCTCCAACTGGATCAAGAGAGGTATCTATGGCTTTTACACAAATTTTTGCTCTACTTCCAGGATCTCTTGATGAAGATTTAATTTCTATTAGACCATCATAAATTTCAGGGACTTCCTGAGTAAATAACTTATCCATGAACTTTGGGTGCGCCCTAGAAAGAAATATTTGTTGACCTCTTGGCTCTCTTCTTACATCTAGACAGTATGCTTTAATTCTATCTCCAGCTTTAATATTTTCTCTTGGTATCATTTCATTTTTTTGAATAATTGCTTCAGTTCTTCCAAGATCAACTATTACATTTCCAAATTCTAATCTCTTAACTATTCCACTTAAAATAGTGTCTTTTTTATCAATAAAATCATTAAATTGTCTCTCTCTTTCTGCCTCTCTTACATTAAAACTTATTACTTGTTTTGCTGTCTGTGCAGCAATTCTTCCAAAATCAAATGACGGTAGCGGTTGAAGAACTTCTTCACCAATTTTTTTGTCTCTATTAATTTCATTTAATTTAACTGCATCTTCAAGTGTGATTTCTATATTTGAGTTTTCTGGCTTCTCAACAATTAATAACTTTCTGAAAATACCAATGTCTCCATTATCTCTATTAATTTCTACTTTTATCTCATTATCATATCCAAATTTAGACTTTGCAGCTTTTGCAATTCCTGTTTCCATAGACCCAATAATAAGTTCTTTATCTATAGATTTTTCTAAAGCAACTGCTTCAGCAATTCTTAGTAATTCTAATTTATCTGCTCTTCTATTTAACATAATTATTTTATCCAAAAAAAAATGGGCCTAGGCCCATTTTTGAAATTTCAACAATGTGCTTGAAATATAGTTATTTTTTGTTGATTTACAACAATATTTACTTACTAAAAACTTCAGATTTATCTGTTTTTTCCCATGAAAATGATCCATCATCCTCTGGAATTCTTCCAAAGTGACCGTAGGCAGCAGTTTTTTCATAAATAGGTTTATTTAAACCTAGCATTTCTCTAATTCCTCTTGGACTCAAATCAAAGTTTTCTTTTATAAGTTTTTCAACATGCACGTTCTTTTCTTCGTCATTATCGAACAAGTCTACATAAATTGATAGTGGTTTTGACACTCCAATAGCATAAGCTAATTGAATTAAACATTTATCAGCAATTTTTGATGCCACAACATTTTTAGCTAAATACCTTGATGCATAAGCTGCAGATCTATCAACTTTTGTAGGATCTTTACCAGAAAATGCACCTCCACCATGTGGTGCAGCACCACCGTATGTATCAACAATAATTTTTCTTCCAGTTAAACCACTATCACCATCTGGGCCACCAATTACAAAGTTTCCAGTAGGATTGATATAAATCTCTTTTTCATCAAGACTACCCAATAAGTTTTTAGGGATAGATCTTTCTATATATGGCATACAAAGTTCTTTTACTTGAGCTAAACTAACATCTTTTGAATGTTGTGTAGAAATAACTACTGATGTTGCCGCTGATGGTATACCATCTTTATATTCAATAGTAATTTGGCTTTTTGAGTCTGGCTCTATTCCGTTCAACTTTCCTGATTTTCTATCTTCTGCCATTAGTCTTAAAATTTTATGAGAATAGTGAATTGGAGCTGGCATTAAGACATCTGTTTCACTACAAGCATATCCAAACATAATACCTTGATCTCCAGCGCCCTCATCTTTATTTCCTGACGAGTCTACACCCATTGCAATATCTGCTGATTGAGAATGTAAATGTGTTTCAATTTTAGTTTGATCTCTCCAAGAAAAACCGTCTTGGTCATAACCTATATCTTTAATACAGTCTCTTACTTTTGAAATTAATTCATCTTCTTTAAGTTCCGGACCTCTTACTTCTCCTGCTAACACAACTTTATTTGTTGTTGTTAAAGTTTCACAAGCAACACGTGCTTGAGGTTCAGAAGCTAAAAAACTATCCACAACCATATCAGAAATTCTGTCACATACTTTATCTGGGTGTCCTTCTGACACTGACTCACTAGTAAATAAAAAATTTTTTTTCATTATTAATTCCCCCGTGTTTTAAAAAAAAAAATTAAACTAATATAAATAGATAGAAAATAAAAGAAGATCTTATTACCATAAGACCCAAAGATTGTTTTATTAGACTTTTTGAAAGACTGTATCTCAATAAATCCCTTATCGGTTGTTAAAATTTTGTCAATTACCTGTCCTTTTGGATTAATATAGGCTGAAATCCCATTGTTTGATGAACGGATGACTGGTTTACCTTCCTCAATTGATCTAAAAATTGAGTGAGAGAAATGCTGGTATGGACCAATAGAATTTCCAAACCAACCGTCCTCAGAGATGTTTAATATAAAATCATAATTTTTTTTACTACTATTTATTTGACCAGAATAAATAATTTCGTAACAAATAAGTGGTACAAAACTAAAATTATTAAAACTAATAAAATCTCTTTGATTATCTGCAGAGAAAGATTGGTAACCTTGGGTGATTTTTTTAAATCCTAAATTACTTAATATATTTTCAAATGGTAAGAATTCTCCAAATGGGACCAATTTATTTTTGTTGTATTTTTGTAAAATATTGAGATCATTATCTGCTAGTAAAAGCGAATTATAAATCTTATGTTTTTCATTTATATTCATACCAAAAATAATCTTATGTTTTTTTGAAAAATTTTCTGAAAAAAGAGCTTTAAATTTTTTAAGATCCTCAAAATAAATACTTGAGAGAATACCTTCAGGCAGAATAAATAGTGTTTCCCTTGATGGATTTGGTTCAGACACATTAATCAACTCAAGTATAAATTCACTGGTATTTTCATTTTGAAAATATCTATTAATATTAATTGTAGGAGAAATTATCTTAATATTAAAACCTAAATCTTTTTTTTCAGTCAATTCAAACTGTCTCAAATTTGATTTGCCCCAAAAATAATTACTAAAAAGAGTTAATAGAGAAAAAATAAAAATACTTATTTTTATTTTTGTTTTGTAATTAAAAAATAAAATGATTGGAAATAAAAATAGTAAAATAACTAACGAATTAAAAGCATATGTCCCTGTTATCGAAAGTATTTGAATAAATTCTAAATAATTTACGAAGCTAAAAGCAATTAAATTCCAGGGGAAACCACCAAACAAGAAACTTCTAATGTATTCAAATATAGACAAAATAGTAGCCAAAATCAAAATTGATAAAAGATTTTTTTGGGGATTTAAAAATGAGAAAACTAAAGTTGAAAATCCATAAAATAATCCTAAAAATAATGGAATTAAAATTAAAGCAAATGGTATCAAAGGTTTAAAGATATCTTCAAAAGTTAAGGAATTCGTTATCCAATATAAATTTGAAATAAAATACCCAAATCCAAATGTCCATCCAATGTTAAATGAAACAATTTTATCTTTTGAATAAAGTAATAATGTCCACAGAAGAAATGGGTATGAAAAAAAGTTTATGTAGAATAAGTTGTAGGGTGGAAGGCTAAAAGAAGATATTAGACCAAAAGAAAATACTAATGAGTATAATAGAATTTTATTTTTGTTTAATAAAGTCAATTTACTTTATGAAAATATTTCAATATTAATTTTTCTCTTTTAAACATTTTTTTAAAATCATTTAATTTCTTATGATCATAGCCAATTAAATGAAGATATCCATGTATCCACATTTTATCAAACTCAAAAAAGAAATTTGTTTTTTTTGATCGTTTTTTAATAATTTCAAAGCTGATTGCTATATCACCTAAATATAGTCTTTTTTTTTCTTTAATTTTAATTGGAAAGGATAAAACATCAGTGGATTTATTTTTTTTTCTAAATTTAAGATTTAAATATTTCATCTTCTTATTGTTGGTTAATAGTATCGAGAATTCATGATTTTTTTTTACAAATAAAGGCTTCTTGGACAATATTTTTAGTCTTTTCTTTAAATAATCGTTTGGTTTTTTTATAATTTTTTTCCAATTTGAGTAGCCAGATATTACATTGGCTTTTATCATCCGTCTGAGCTTTGATCTGAATATGCTTTAACGATTTTAGACACAAGTGGGTGTCTAACTACATCTTTGTGATCAAAATCAACTACAGAAATTTCTTTTAGATGTCCCAGTAATTTTTTTGATCTGTGTAAACCTGAAAGTGATTTGTTAGGTAAATCTATTTGTGAGGGATCACCATTTATTACGATCTTCGAGTTTTCTCCAATTCTAGTTAAAAACATTTTAATCTGTGTATCTGTTGCGTTCTGTGCCTCATCAAGAATTGCAAAAGAATTTTTTAAAGTTCTACCTCTCATAAATGCTAAAGGGGCTATTTCTATATCACCAACTTCAATTTTTTTTTGTATCTTTTCAAAATCTAATAAATCGTACAATGAATCATATAATGGTCTTAAATATGGATCTACTTTTTCTCTCATATCACCAGGTAAAAATCCAAGTCTTTCACCAGCTTCAACAGCAGGCCTCGATAAAATAATTCTATCTATTTTTTTGTCTAATAACATTGTTAGTGCAACAGCAACGGCTAAAAAAGTTTTACCAGTTCCAGCAGGTCCAGCTGAAATAATTATGTCTGATTCCTTTAAAGCTCTAACATAATCTTTCTGTCTTTCAGATCTTGGTATTACAGACTTTTTTGGAGTTTTAATTATATATTCTACTTTTTTTTCAGTTTTATTTTTTTCGTCAATCATAAATTCATTTATGGAAGAAATTATATCTTTTTTTTCAATTGTTCCATTATTTAAAAACTGTTCAGTCAAAAATTGTATAGCATTTTTGATTAAATTATTCTTTTCTGGATCACTTTTTACTAGGATAGAATTCCCTCTAGAATATAATCTAGTTTTTGAAATTTTCTCTAATTCCTTTAAATTATTATTAAACTCACCTGCCACACCAAGTAACAAATCATTATTTTGAAATATTATGCTTAGAGTATTATTTTCAGAATATACATATTTTAATTCTGAAATAATTTTTTTTTTTATTAAATTACTCAATTTAAGCAGCTTCCATTTTTTTATTTAATAAACCAAATAAGGTATTCTGATTACTAGTTTGAATTTTTACTTCTACAACTTTACCAATGAGATTTTCATTTCCACTAAAAATTACAGGTGAAATATATTTATTTCTTCCAAATAATTTATTTTGTTTTTTCATTTTGTTCTCAACAAGCACATTAATAATATTATTTTCTAATGATTTATTAATTTCTATTTGATTTTTAAATAATTGCCCTTGTATTAAAGTCAGTCTCTCTTTAGCAATATTTTTTTCAACCATTTCTAGTTTTGCAGCTTTTGTTCCAGGTCTAGGACTAAATATAAATGAAAAAGAATTAATAAATTTAATTTTTTTTATCAGTTCACATGTGTGTTCAAAATCCTTCTGAGTTTCTCCAGGATAGCCAATAATAAAATCACTAGAAAATTCGATCTCTGGATTGATTTTCTTTAATCTTTCATAAACTTTTAAATAATCTTCAACAGTATGTTTTCTGTTCATTAACTTTAACATTTTATTTGAACCACTTTGAATGGGTAAATGAACAAATGGCATCAATTTATTACTATAAGAATAACAATCAATTAAATCATCTGTCATATCTATTGGATGCGATGTCGTATATCTTATTCTTTCCAACTCTGAAAATTGTTCTAAATGTTTTATTAGATCAGATATTCTATACTCTCTAAAGTTTTCTTTATATGAGTATGCATTTACATTTTGACCAAGCAATGTGATTTCTTTTGCACCATTTTCTATTAATTGTTCTGCCTCTTCTATGATTTTATTAAATGGTCTAGAATACTCAGGTCCTCTTGTATAAGGTACTACACAAAAATGACAAAACTTATCGCATCCTTCTTGAATTGTTAAGAAAGCAGATATTTTGCTATTATTGTTTTTTATTTGATCGAAATATCCAAACTTTGAAATAGTATCAAATTCTGTTTCTTCTTGTTTCAAATTTACAATATGATTTTTTAACAATTCATTAACTTTGTGATATGATTGAGGTCCTAATACAATATCTATATATGGTTCCCTCTTGACCATTTCTTCATTTTCAGCCTGTGCAACACATCCTGCAACTACCATTATTGGTTTTTTTTTATCTCTATATAATTTTTTAACTCTACCTATTTCATGGTAGATTTTTTCCTTAGCTTTGTCACGAATGTGACAAGTATTTAAAATATAACAATCTGCATTTGATTGATTATTAGTCTTCACAAAACCTAGCTTACTTACAGAATCATATATTCTGTTGGAATCATACTCATTCATTTGACAACCAAAAGTTTTTATAAAGATTTTTCCGCTCAACATATTTTAACTTAAAAAAATTTTGAAATTCCTATCATTTACTTTTTTTAATTCCATAAAGCTCTAGTTTATGATCTACTAAATTATACCCATACTTCTCTGCAACTTTTTGTTGAAGTTTTTCTATATCTTCATCGACAAACTCAATTATTTCTCCCGATTTAATATCAATAAGATGATCATGATGACTTTCATCCACAGTTTCATATCTCGCCTTTCCACCTTTAAAATCATGCTTGGTCAATATGCCTGACTCCTCAAAAAGCTTAACTGTTCTGTAAACTGTAGCAATACTTATTTTTGAATCTAGTTTAGAGACTCTTTGATATAATTCATCAACATCAGGATGATCCGACTCGCCATAAACTTCTTTTGACTCAGATAAAACTTTGGCAATTATTTTTCTTTGATCGGTTAGCTTAACACCTTTCTTTTGGCAAATTTGTTCTATAGTTTCAGACATAATTTATTCTAACTCGAATATACAGGTTTTATCAAACTTTTATTTCTATTTAATTTTATTAAATTGTTGTAATTTTTATTTATTAAATCATCAGAATCAAATCCAATTAAAATAGAGTTATTTGCTAAAGAAATAGCTTTCGCTATTGATAGGGAAATTCTAAGGCTGGTAAATTTACCTGGTCCTAAATTAACAAATATTCGATTTATATCAGATATTTTTATTTTTTTTATATTCAGAAATTTCAAAAGTATTTTCATAAAATTATCAAAGTTTTCTCTACTGTTTGTATGCTTGCTGATATATGATTGTTTACTAGTAATGATAACAAAAACAATTTTTTCATTAGCCGCATCAATTATTAAATTTTTCATTTTTTATCTTTTTTTTTTAAATGCTTATGCAGAAACTGTAAACAAAAAATATGAACCAAATGAAGAGGGGATTTTGGCTTTGATGTATCACAGATTTGAAGAAAATAAATATCCTTCAACCAATATAAAAATTGATATTTTTCAAGAACATTTAAATATTATTAGAGAAAATAACTTTTCTTTTTTAAATCCAAAAAACTTTGATATAGAATTTAATAAAGTAAGTGAAGAGAAAAAAATTTTACTTACTATCGATGATGCATTTTCCTCTTTTTATTTGAACGCATGGCCAATTCTAAAAAAAGATAAAATTCCTTTTATTTTATTTGTTTCAACAGAGGCTGTAGGCAAAAACGGTTATATGAGTTGGGATGAAATTATTGAGATATCAAAAGAAGATTTTGTATTTATTGGAAATCACTCACATACACATGATTACTTAGTAAAATATAAATTCGAAAAATTTGAAAAAGATATAGTTAAATCAATAAAAATATTTGAAAAAAATCTTGGCTACAATTCTAATTTTTTTTCATACCCATTTGGTGAGTACAGTTTAGAACAAAAAAAATATATTTCTAAAAATTTTGAATATGCTTTTGGTCAACACTCAGGAGTTATAGATCTAAATAAAGATAAATATGAATTACCTAGATTCCCTATAAATGAAAAATATGGAGATTTAGAAAGATTTAAATTTTTAATAAATCTTTTACCGCTACAGTATAAAGCTATAATTCCAGAAGAAAAATTTTTATTAAATACTAGTAATCCACCAAAACTAATAATAGAATTTTTTAATAATCAACCCAAAATCAATAAAATAAATTGCTTTTCAAATGAAGGAGGGGAGTGGAAAAACTCTCAACTAAAATATGAAAAAGATAAAATTGAAGTTATTTTTGATGAAAAATTTTTACCAAGAAGAGGGAGAATAAATTGCTCAATGCAAGATGAAGATGGATGGAGATGGTTTGGAACCCAATTTACTCTAAATTAAATTTTTCATTTTTAAACTTGTTGGTAAAATATCTACGTCATCAAAATCAGTTAAAGAATTCTGATTAATAATTTTTTTAAGAACTTCTGTATATTCTTTTCCCGTTTCTGCATATTTTTCTAAATACTCTACTAGTTTTAAACTATTTAATTTTTCATCATTATCTCTTTGAATTGCTCGTTCAATTCTAAATTCTTTATAGCTAGGATGTGTATTCAAATTTCTTAGATAAGCTCTAACAGAAGCTTTTAAAATTTTAAACTTTGCAACTCTATGTTTTTTATCTTTTTCAATCTCTAAAGGCTTTATTCCTTCACCAGACCAGGTCCACTGTCCAAATAATGCATTTCCTTCTTGTGCAAATCTCGAACTTCCCCAACCAGTTTCTTTAGCTGCCTGAGCTATTGAAAGTGAAATAGGAATTTCATCCATTCTTATTTTAAGTTTTGCTAAATCATTATTTTTAACGCCATACTGTTTAAATTTTAGTTCAAGCCATGCTTTATCACGTTGTGAGGTATTATTTTTATTTAAAATTTCAAAAAGTTTTTTCCGATCAAATCTTATTTTAAGATTTTCCTCAATAATTAATGGTAGTACAATTTTAATAAATAGTTTTTTTCTTTTTTTTGGACTTTCTATATTTTGAAGCTCTTTAGGAAGTTTTGATAATTGATTCCCTACATTAACCAATTTAGTTTTTTTAACAGTATCAAGATCATATCCATTATCTTTAAATAATTCCTCAATTGTTGAGGCACTTAATCTTTGAGGGTCCTCATCTTCTTCATTCTTTCCAAAAACATCAATATCTTCAAAAATATTCCATGAATATCTGTCTTTAATTGAGTCTTTAATTATTTTATTTTTTTTATTCTGTTTGTCTAATATTTCATCAAAATTTTGTTTTGAAGAATTTAAAACTACTTCGTTTGATTCTAAATTAATTTTCATGAAGCTTAGTAAGTTAGGCAAAACTGAGAATATAAGGATTACAACTAGACTTATTAAAAAAGTTTTAAAAAAATTTATATTACTATTATCTTGTTTTGTTTTTAAATTTTTTTTTTTCATGTCTCTTTTAAATTCTTATAATTGATAGAAAATATATTATACAGCTAAAACTTCTTTTACTTCTGGGATATAATGACAAAGAAGATTTTGGACACCTTGTTTTAAAGTTAAAGTTGAAGATGGGCATCCTGAACAGCTACCTTTTAGCATAACAGTAACTTTTCCATCTTTAAACTCCTTAAATACTATATCTCCCCCGTCTCTTGCAACTGCTGGCCTAATTTTAGTTTCTAATATCTTAATTATTTTATTTTCAATTTCACCATAATCTTTTTGGCCATCAACTTCTGTTTTTTTTTTTATTATAAACTCATTACCTTCATCATAGTATTCATTAAGATGTGATATCACTATATGCTTTATATTTTCCCATTTTTCGTCTTGAGTTTTATTAATTGATAAAAAATCCTCACTTAAAAATATACCTATGACACCATTAATTGATAGAATGCTTTTTAATACAGGAATTTCTGTTTGATCCTCATTTAAGAATTCATAAGGACCGTCATTTGACACACCTTTTCCTGGTATAAATTTAAGAGAGTTTGGATTTGGCGTTTCTTGTGTTTGAATGAACATACAATCTATATAGCAATAAATATTTAAATTTAAAGAATTTTAAAAACCTATAATTTTCTTCATTTCATTTATCTTTTTACCTGCAATTTCCTCTGCTTTACTTGCTCCTTGTTCTAAAAGTTCATCTAAATATTTATGTTCGTTAATCAATTTTTTAATTTCGTCGGAGATTGGTGAAATTTTACTTGATAAAATTTCAGCTAATTGACTTTTCAGATCTGAAAAATTTTTACCATCAAACTCTTCTAAAGTTTTATCTAAAGTTTGATTTGAAATACTAGAGTAAATACCAAGCAGATTTTCAGCTTCTGGCCTATCTTTTAATTTATTTTTTTCATTTGAAATTGGAAAAGAATCTGTTTTTGCTTTTTTAATTTTATTTGTAATTTCGTCTTTTGTATCAGTTAGATTAATTCTGCTAAGATCTGATGGATCTGATTTACTCATTTTTTTTAATCCATCTTTTAAACTCATTATTCTTGAAAAATCTTTTTTAATTAAAGGTTCTGGAACTTTTAAAAAATCAGCACAATTAAAATCTTTATTAAATTTTTGAGCTATATCCCTAGTTAATTCTAAATGTTGTTTCTGATCTTCACCGACAGGAACATGCGTTGCATCATAAAGTAATATATCGCTAGCCATTAATATAGGATAAATATAAAGACCTACCGAAGCTTTTTCTTTATCTTTTCCAGCTTTTTCTTTAAATTGTGTCATTCTATTTAACCAGCCCATTGGGGCCATACAACTCAACATCCATGAACCCTCTGAATGTGCATGAACTTTTGATTGGTTAAAAATAATACTTTTACTAGGATCAATGCCACTTGCTATAAATGTAGCGGCTGTTTCACGAATATTATTTCTTAATTGTTCTTTATCTTGCTTAGTAGTTATTGCATGTAAATCTACAACACAAAAAATACACTCATTTTCATCGTCGTTGTTTAAATCAACAAAATTTTTAATAGCTCCAAGGTAGTTACCTAAATGAAGATTACCTGTGGGTTGAACACCAGAAAAGATTTTTTTAGACATTTGTTAATACTTTAAATTAATATCTGAAATTTTAAAGGCTTTTATAATAATAGAAATTCCAATGTATGAAATGAAAGTTAAAAAAACAATCAAAACAATAAAAATAAATTTATAATAATTTGCATAATTTAATGAGCTCTCTAAATAATTAATTAAAAAATAAAATATAGAAATTGCAATTATATTTGAGATAATAATTTTAAATATTTGACTAATAAAATTTGAATTAAATTTAAAATAATTTTTGTTAATTACAAAGACTAGTAAAATAATACCATTAAACCATGAGGAGATTGTCGTAGCGATTGGTATTATAATAAAACCAACCTTTGAAAAGAACGTCAAGCTAATTGCAATATTTAAAATTACAGAAATTAAAGAATATTTAAATGGTGTGTTGGTATCGTTTCTTGCAAATAAAAACGTTGAAAATATTTTAATTAAAGAAAATGCTGGAAGTCCAAACGAAAAATAGAACAAAGCTTTTGCAGAATTACTTACACTCATCTGATCAAAAGAACCATAACCAAATAAAGCAGACGTTATTTGTTCTGAACCAAACATTAAAGCAAATGATGCAGGTAAGCTTAAAAATAAACTAAGCTCTAAAGCTTTATTTTGTAGTTCTATCGTTTTTATAGAGTTATTACTTTTAATATGACGGCTTAGATTTGGAAGTATTACAGTACCAATAGCTATGCCTGCTATTGCTAAATTTATCTGATAAATTCTCTCTGCATAATATAAATAGGAAACAGCACTTGCCTGAAATGATGCAATAATTGTTCCAACTAAGATATTTATTTGTGTAACACCTGAAGAAAATATACTTGGTAAAAGTTTGCTAAAAAAGTTTTTAACTTTCTCATTTATCTTAAAATTAAAATTTATTTTTATTACAAAGTATTTTTTAACAAATATTGATAAAAAAATAAATTGAAGAAGTCCTGCAAGAGTAACGGTATAGGATAAATAATAAACTAAATTATCATTTAAATTTTCAGCATATAATAAACAAATTATCAACAATGTATTTAAAATTATTGGCGCTGAAGCAGCAGCTGCAAATTTATTATGTGAGTTTAAAATTGCTGAAAAAAAAGATGCTAAACTAATAAAAAATAAAAATGGGAAAGTAATTCTTGTTAAGTCAATTGCAATATTTAATTTTTCAGGATCGTTTATAAATCCTGGTGCAATAATTTTAATAAATACTGGCATAAATATTTCAATTATTAAGATTGTGAAGAACAGTCCTAATAATAATAAATTAAAAATTGTATTTGCAAATGAGTTTGCATTTTTGTTTCCTTTAATAAGTTCTGAAGAATAAGAAGGGACAAAAGCTGCATTAAAGGTTCCTTCTGAAAATAATCTTCTAAAGGTATTTGGAATTCTAAATGCTACAAAGAAGGCGTCTGCTAAAGGGCCTGATCCAAGGTATATTGCTATAAAAAAATCTCTTATGTAACCAAGAACTCTACTTAATAAAACAAATAAACTAAACGTGCTTGTTGACTTAATGAGGTTCATAAATCATATTAGTCCTAAATTTACCTTAATAGTATATTAAATTTAGCTAATGAAAAAAAACAAAATTGAACATTATTCTGATAAAGAGGCTCTCGAATTTCATAATTCAAATAAATCTGGCAAGATTGAGATAAATTCATCAAAGCCAATGACGTCAAAAAGGGATCTGGCTTTAGCATACTCTCCTGGTGTAGCAGCACCAGTTAAAGAGATTTATAAAAATCCAGAGCTAGCATATGAATACACAACTAAAGGAAATCTTGTAGCAGTCATAAGTAATGGTTCTGCAATTTTAGGATTGGGAAATTTGGGTGCAATTGCTTCCAAACCTGTAATGGAGGGTAAAGCAGTTTTATTTAAAAGGTTTGCTGACATAGATGCTATTGATTTAGAGATTGATAGCAAAGATCCGACTGAAATAATCAACAGCATAAAAAACTTTGCAGTCAGTTTTGGAGGCATTAATCTTGAAGATATTGCAGCTCCAGAATGTTTTATAATTGAGGAAAATCTGAAAAAAATACTTGATATACCTGTATTTCATGATGATCAACATGGGACGGCAATTATTACGTCAGCAGCACTTATTAATTCAATACATATCACTAAAAAAAAAATTTCTAAAATCAAAGTTGTAGTAAACGGTGCAGGAGCATCTGCTATGGCTTGCTCTGATTTATTTTTAAAATTAGGAGTAAAAAAACAAAATCTAACAATGATTGATAGTAAGGGTGTTATTAATTTAAATAGAAAAGGATTAAATAAGTGGAAACAGAAATATGCAAAAAAAACAAAAAATAAAAATTTAAATGATGCATTAAAAAATGCAGATGTTTTTTTAGGTTTATCATCAGCTGGAATTTTGAAAAAAGAAATGATCAAAAAAATGGCAAAAAATCCAATTATATTTGCGTGTGCCAATCCTGATCCTGAGATTTTGCCTGAAGAAGCATATAAGATAAGAAAAGATGCAATTATAGCTACCGGAAGATCAGATTATGCAAACCAGGTAAATAATTTAATTGGTTTTCCATATATATTTAGAGGTGCTCTTGACGTGAGAGCAAAAACTATTAATGAAGAAATGAAAATTTCTGCTGCTAATGCTATTGCTAAATTAGCTAGAGGGAGAGTTCCTGATGAAGTTGCTGCAGCTATGGGTGGGGATAGGCCAAAATATGGAAAAAATTATATAATTCCATCTACATTTGACCCAAGATTAATAAGTGTAATTCCAGTAGCTGTGGCAAAAGCTGCTATTAAAAGTGGTGTAGCTAGAAGAAAAATTGAAAATTTTAGTTTGTATTCTGAACGATTGAAACAAAGATTAGATCCATCAGTAACTATTTTACAAGGGATAAACTCTAAAATTAAGAAAAATCAAAAAACTGTTGTGTTTGCAGATGGTGAAGATGAAAATACTTTAAAAGCTGCAATTGCATTTAAAAATAGTGGATTAGGAACTCCTATAATCGTTGCAAAAGAAAACGTCGTTAAAGAAAGATTAAAAGAAATTGGATTTGGAGAAAATTTAGATATTCAAATTGTTAATTCTACCAATAAAGAATTGCGAGACAAATATGTAAAACTACTCTTTAAGAAAATGCACAGAGATCAAGGTTTGCTTGAGAGAGATTGTGATAGAATGGTTAGAAATGATAGAGTTATCTGGGCATCATGTATGGTTGAATGTGGAGATGCAGATGCAATGGTTACAGGTAATACGAGGAGGTATTCTCAATCGTTAGAAAAAATTAAGAAAGTAATTCCTGCAAGGTTAGGTGAAATTATGTTTGGATTAAATATGGTAGTGAGTAAAGGAAAAACTGTATTTATTGGGGACACATCAGTAAATGAATACCCGACTTCTGAGGAATTGGCTGATATAGCTATTTCATCTGCAAGAGTTGTGAGATTATTTGGATTTGATCCAAAAGTTGCTTTTTTATCTCATTCAACATTCGGCCAGCCAATTACAAGTAGAACAAAACATATTAGAGATGCTGTTGAAATATTAAAAAAAAGGAAAGTAGATTTTAAGTTTGATGGAGATATGCAGCCAGATGTTGCTCTTAGTGAGGAATATTCTGATTTGTATCCTTTTTCAGAGATAGTGGGTAAGGCAAACATTTTAATTATGCCTGGTCAACATAGTGCAGCAATTTCTAACAAGATTATGAAAACTTTAGGGGGGGGCAAAGATTGTTGGTCCATTATTAATCGGTCTTGCACAACCAATAGAAATTGCACCTTTGCGATCTTCCACCTCTGAAATATTGGATTTAGCATCTGTTGCTGCTTATTCAGCTGGAGTAATTAATTATAAAAAAACAAAATAAAATATTTACTATTTTTTAACAACTCTCAAATCATCGACTAAGAAAATACTTGTAACTACATCCTCAACATCTAAGATTTGTTTGGCCTCTTTTATAACCTCATCTCTCTCTTTTTTATTTTGAGCTATACCGTAAACATAAATTTTCTTTTTATAAGTATCGATATTATAATTGACTGCTTTAATGTTTTTGCTTCCAATTAACGCTGCTCTTAATTGTGAAGTTATTAGTAAATCTTTTGCTGATCTTTTAAAATTAAATTTTTCTTTAATTTGTAAATCATTATTCACAGATCTAGCGCCTTTAATTTCCCAAGCCAACTTAGTAATTTTTAGTTTATCTTCAACAGAGTTTACTTTTCCTGTAAGAAATATTCTTCCATCAAGAATTTTTGTTTTTACAGAAATAATATAACTTTTATCTGTTGATAATAATCTTGCTCTTAAATTTTGTTGCATTAAAGAGTCATCAATTTGAGTCCCAAGGCTCCTTGGATCTAAAGCAATTGAAACTCCAGTACCTAACACACCTGTGGAAGAGTAACCAACACAGCTAGAGAGTAAAACAAAACTTAATAGTATTATAATTTTTTTAATTTTCATTCTTAATTTCGAGACAATATTTATAAATTAGTTTTTTAGAAATTTCTCTATCTTCTGAAACTTTTTTTACAATATCTTTTATAGACATTTTTTTAATTAATTTATTAATTTTTTTTTTATCTGATTCTTCAAGCCCTTTAAAACTTAATTTTTCTTTTCTTATTTCAGAAATGACTATAGTAATCTCACCTTTTCTTGAAAAATTTACATCTGATAACTTTTGTACAGAAGTTCTAATATATTCTTCATGATATTTTGAAATTTCCCTGCAAATTAAAATATCTCTGTCTGAAAAAAATTCTTTTATATCATCCATTCTTTTAATGAGTTTATTTGGCGATATAAAAAAAACAATTGAACTTTCTAATAATGAAATGTTTTTAAATAATTTTTTTACTTGATTTTGTTTTTCCGGGAGAAATCCACAAAAATAAAAATTATCTGAAAATCCACTTATTGATATTGCTGAACTAACCGCTGATGCACCTGGTATGGGAAAAATATTAATTTTATTTTTAACACACTCTTGAACCAATATTTTACCTGGATCTGAAACAGCAGGCGTTCCAGCATCTGAGACTAATGATACTATTTTATTATTTTTAAGTATTTCTATAACTTTCTCTAAATTTTTATTTTCGTTAAATTTGTGATTTGAAATAAGTTTTTTATTTATATCAAATTTTTGAAGTATTTTTTTTGTAACTCTTGTATCTTCGCATAAAATTAAATCTGAGTCTTGAAGGATTTTAACGGCTCTAAATGAAATATCACCCATATTTCCAATTGGTGTTGCAACACAATATAGCCCAGGTTTAAATTTATTATTGTTTAAATTCATATGAATTCTCTAAATAAATATATTAATAAAACTTAAATGAAAACTTTAATTAAATTGTTAATGTTTATTGCATTAAGTATCACCCTTTTTAATCAAAACATATTTGCGTCTGAAAAAATTAAGATTGGATTAATTGTTCCTTTAAGTGGTGAAAATTCTTTAATTGGTGAAAAAATTGTAAAATCAATAAGAATGGCAATAAATAAAATTAACGATGAAAGGGTGGAGATAATACCAAAAGATACAAAATCAAATCCTATTGATGCTCTGAAAGTATCTAAAGAATTATATAAAGACGGTGTAAGAATAATCATTGGTCCAGTCTTCAACGAAAGTACAAAATATCTTGATGATTTGAAAGAAGTAACTTTTATATCTTTTACCAACAAATTAATTGGTAATCCAAAAAATGTAATTAGTGCCGGTGTAAATGCAATATCACAAATACAAACAATAAAAAAATTTAAAAATAAAAAAAATTTATCAAAGAGTATTATTTTAATTCCAAGAGCACAATTTAAAAAAGAGATAGAGGAAGCAATTAATAGAACTAAAATTAAACATATAGAGGTATTTTATTATGATAGAGAGCCAACAAAACTTACCAAGCAAATTGAAGAATTAACTAGATATAAATTAAGGAAAAATAATCTTAAATTTGAAATACAAAGACTTGAAAATTTGTCATTTAAAGACAAGGAAAAAAAAATACAAAATTTAAAGAAAAGAGATACGCTTGGAAATATTAATTTTGACTCAGTCATTATAGCTGACTTTGATGAAAATTTAAAAAGTGTAGCTACGTCACTTCTCTATACAGATGTCTCATCAAAGAGAATTTCTTATATAACTTTAAATCAATGGTTTGATGAAAGTCTCTTAAAAGATGACTCTCTTCATCCAATATATTTTCCGTCAATTAATAAAGATAACTATGAATTATTTATGAAAGATTTTAAAAAAACTTATGGTTTAAATGGAGATCAACTTTCATTTTTAAGCTATGATTTGGCGGGATTAGTATATTTTATAATTTACGAAAATAATTTTAAGATTTCAAAAAAAATGTTTTATAAAAAAAATAGATTTAAAGGCAAAATAGGAGTCTTTGAAATAAGCAAAAATACAATTACCCATCAACTAAACTTTTATAGCATTGAAGATAAAAAATTTAAAAAAATTTTTTAATTTTTTTAAAAGCATTAAAACGATGGTCTATACTATATTTTTTATGAGGGTCCATCTGACCAAAAGTTAATCTTTTTCCTTTAGGTATAAAGATTGGATCATATCCAAAACCATTTTTTCCTCTCTTTAAATTAGATATTCGTCCCTCAATTTTACCGATTTTACTTATAAATTTACCATTTGGCCAAAAGATAGTGAGTACACAAATAAATCTCGCACTTAATTTTTTTTTTTTCCAATTTTTATCTTTTTTAGAAATTTCTTTGTAAACTTTTTTAATAGCTAAATTGAAATTTCTTTTTTTCCCTGACCAATCTGCTGAATATACGCCGGGTGCTTTATCTAAAATATCAATCTCAATTCCAGAGTCATCTGATAAACAAATTTTACTAGTTTTTTCTGAAAAATATTTTGCCTTTAAAAGAGAGTTTTGTGTAAATGTGGTTCCAGTTTCTATTGGACTGGGTATTTTAAAGTCCAAATTTGAGTAAATTTTTAAACTTTTGGGTAATAGATCTGCTATTTCCTTTAGTTTTCCTTTATTATTTGAGCCAATGAATATCTCTTTAATTTTTTTTTTAGGCACCTAGAAATTATACTTTTTCTTACCATATAAACAATATGGATAAAGAAGAAATAAATAAAAATATAAATATAAGTAAAAATGAAGAAGATGAGTTAAATGCTCAAACAGCTGAAAATGATGTTGGGTCTCAAAAGAGTGAGGATAAAAATTCAGAGTCAGAGAAAAATGATGATGAAAAGCTAACTCCTGAACAAGAGTTAGAAACACTTAAAGACAAATTAGCAAGAACATTTGCAGAGATGGAAAATCAGAGACGAAGATTTGAAAAAGAAAAAGAAGATGCATACGAGTATGGTGGATATGCTTTCGCAAAAGAGGCATTAAACCTATTAGATAATCTTGAGAGATCAAAAGCTGTATTGGAGAGTGATGATAAATTAAAAGATACTGAAGCACTTATAAAAATCATAGAACATTTAGATATTATAAACAATGATATGCTTTCAATATTTAAAAAAAATGATATTGAGCCTATTAAATCTATTAATGAAAAACTTGATCCAAACCTTCATCAAGCAATGATGGAAGTTGAGGATGATACAAAGGATCCAGGAACCATTGTACAAGAAATTCAAAAAGGCTTTATGATGAAAGACAGATTATTGAGACCCTCTTTAGTAGGTGTTTCAAAGAAAAAAGTTAAAGAGGTAGAAAAAGAAGAGAAAAAAGATGAAAAAAACCAGTAAAAACAACAAAAATTTAAATTTTAAAGACGGTTGTAGTCTTATAATTAGCACTTATATGTCGGAAAGGTATTAAATAATGAGCAAGGTAATAGGAATAGATTTAGGAACAACAAACTCATGTGTGGCTGTAATGGAGGGCACACAAGCTAAAGTTTTAGAAAATACTGAAGGTGCAAGAACTACTCCTTCTGTTGTTGCATTTTCAGATAATGATGAAAAATTAATTGGACAACCTGCTAAAAGACAAGCGGTAACTAATCCTGAAAATACAATATTTGCAGTTAAAAGATTGATAGGAAGAAATTTTGATGATCCATCTGTCAAAAAAGATGTTGAGACTGCACCATTTAAAATTGTTAACTCTGATAAAGGAGACGCTTGGATTGAAGCGAAAGGTGAAAAATATTCTCCTTCTCAAATTTCAGCGTTTACGCTTCAGAAAATGAAAGAGACTGCTGAAAAATATTTAGGTCAAGAAGTTTCTCAAGCTGTAATAACTGTTCCAGCTTATTTTAATGATGCGCAAAGACAAGCAACTAAAGATGCTGGTAAAATAGCTGGACTAGAGGTTTTAAGGATTATTAATGAACCGACTGCAGCATCACTTGCATATGGGTTGGATAAAAAAACAAACAATAAAATAGCAGTTTATGATTTAGGAGGTGGTACTTTTGATGTATCAATTCTGGAGTTGGGAGATGGAGTATTCGAGGTTAAATCTACAAATGGTGACACTTTTTTAGGTGGTGAAGACTTTGATAATACAATTGTTGATTACTTATTGACTGAATTTAAAAAAGAAAATGGTATCGATTTAAAATCAGATAAATTAGCATTGCAAAGACTTAAGGAAGCTGCTGAGAAAGCAAAAATTGAGTTATCATCTGCCGCTCAAACTGAAATAAATTTACCATTTATTACAGCTGATAAAACAGGCCCAAAACATATTAATATGAAAATGACTAGAGCAAAACTTGAGGCTCTTGTTGAAGATCTAATTTCTAGAACTATTCCACCATGTGAGACAGCTCTTAAAGATGCTGGTTTAAGTGCTAGTGAAATTGATGAAATAATACTTGTTGGTGGAATGACAAGAATGCCAAAAGTAATAGAAGAAGTTAAAAATTTCTTTGGTAAAGAACCAAACAAGTCTGTAAATCCAGATGAAGTTGTTGCAATGGGGGCTGCAATTCAAGCAGGAGTATTACAGGGAGATGTAAAAGACGTGCTACTACTAGATGTAACGCCACTATCGCTTGGAATAGAAACTTTAGGTGGAGTTTCAACTAAATTGATAGAAAAAAATACAACAATACCAACTAAAAAAAGTCAGGTTTTCTCAACAGCTGAGGATAACCAACCCGCAGTCTCAATTAGAGTATTACAGGGTGAAAGAGATATGGCTTCAGACAACAAAATTTTAGGTAATTTTGAGCTAGTAGGTATAGCTCCAGCTCCAAGAGGTGTTCCTCAAATTGAAGTTACATTTGATATTGACGCAAATGGAATTGTAAATGTTTCGGCAAAAGATAAAGGGACAGGTAAAGAACAAAAGATTCAGATCCAGGCATCAGGTGGTTTAAGCGATGAAGAAATAAATCAAATGGTTAAAGATGCTGAAACAAATAAAGAAGCTGACAAAAAGAAAAGAGAAGCTGTAGATGCAAGAAATCAAGCTGATACTCTTCTTCATTCCACAGAAAAGAATTTAAAAGAGCATGGTAGTAAAGTTTCTGATGCTGATAAAAAAGCTATTGAAGATGCATCTGCCAATGTAAGAAATGCTCTAAAAGGAACTGATGTAGAAGAAATTAAAAAGAAAACTCAAGATTTGGTTCAAGCTTCAATGAAACTAGGAGAAGCTATTTACAAATCACAACAAAGTACAAAACCTGGTGATGCACCTAAAGATGCAAAAGATGAAGGGAAAAAAGACGATAATGTTGTTGATGCAGACTTTGAAGAAGTAAAAGACGATAAAGAAAAAAGCGCCTAAACTATCAACCATTTGTCTATAACTAGTTATGGCAAAAAGAGATTACTACGATGTATTAGGTGTTGAAAAAAGTGCAAGTCCCGACCAAATAAAAGCAGCCTATAGAAAACAAGCTGTAAAATACCACCCTGATAAAAATAAAGGCGATAAAGGTGCAGAAGAAAAATTTAAAGAAGCTTCAGAAGCTTATCATGTGCTGTCAAATTCAGAGAGAAAACAAAATTACGATAACTTTGGACATGCTGCATTTGAAAATGGTGGAGGAGGTGGAAGAGGTGGTTTTGGAAATTTTGACTTTTCTGGCTCTTTTTCAGATATCTTTGAAGACTTTTTTGGCGAAGGTTTTGGTGGTGGTGGAAGAAGATCAAGAAGATCTAATAACCGTGGCTCTGATTTAAGATATGATCTATCTATAAGCCTAGAAGAAGCTTATGCTGGAAAGAAGCAAGATATTAAATTCTCAACATCTGATAGATGCGATACTTGTAGTGGTTCAGGATCTAAACCAGGTCAAAGCGCAAGTACATGCTCTATGTGTGGGGGCCATGGACAAGTTCGTTCTAGCCAAGGTTTTTTCACTGTTCAACAAACATGCCCTCAATGTGCTGGTTCAGGCGAACAAATAACCGATCCTTGCACAAGTTGTGGTGGTCAAGGTAAAAAACAAGCAAGTAAGCGCCTTTCTGTGACTATTCCTAAAGGAGTAGACGATGGAACTAGGATCAGATTATCTGGTAAAGGGGAAGCAGGTTCCAGGGGAGCTAGTAATGGTGATCTTTATTTATTTATTAATGTTAATTCTCACGAACTTTTCAAAAGATCTGAAGAAAATTTATTTTTTGAATGCCCAATATCTATTGCAGATGCAGCACTTGGAACTGAATTAAAAATACCCACTATCGATGGTGGAAAGGCAAAGATAAAAATTCCAGCTGGAACACAAAGTGGAAAACAGTTTAGATTGAGAGAAAAAGGAATGCCATTGATGAGAGGAAATGATTATGGAGACCTTTATGTACAAGTGAACACTGAAGTGCCAGTATCTTTAAATAAAGAGCAAAAAGAGTTACTTGAAAAATTTAGAGAAATTGAAAATGAAAAATCAAATCCAAGTATTAAAAAATTTTTTAAAAAAGCAAAAAGTTTTTGGAAAAATTAGATGAAAAAAAAAATTAAATATACAATTTTTGGAATTATTTATGTTTTAGCAATTCTAATCTTGGGCGCTTATTTTTATAAGGAAGGAATTGGAATAATTTAATTATCTTTTGCTAATCTTATAAATATATCTCCCATACCACCTTGTACTTCATCAAGGGGAGCATTATTTCTTAGTTCACAATATTGTCCCGTAACTTCATGACTATCGATAGCAACAATACTTTGAGAATTACATTTTGTAGCATTATGAAATAAACCAATTACTAGTCTCTCGTCTAATACAAATACTTGATTATTATCAAGTTTATTTCCATCACAAAAATAATCCTTATTTACTTCTCTTGGAAAATCTTTTTTACCACAGGGATTTTTTATTGTGAGTACAAAAAATTCTTTTTGACCGTCTGTAAAAGTATATTTCATTTTTATTACTTTAGAATATTTCATCAAATCACAAGAACATGGATAACAACATTTATGATAAAATCCGCATATTTTCTCGTCATTTTCTGCATTTTTAAGATAAACAAATTCTGGTTTGCTGTTTGGATCAATCAATGACCCAGACACAGCACAATATAACTTATTGTACTCTATAAAATCTTGATATGTGATTTCTTTTGTTAAAATATGTTTGAAAAATTTTGGACCTGCAGCATTTCTATTTTGATCAGGAAAAATTTTTGGCCAATCTTTTACTAAATCAGCATAATAATTTAATTGATTTGAGTATGTTGGTTTAATTAAACTAAAAGTTATTAGTAAAAAGAAAATTGTAAAATATTTTATTTTTTTCATGACTTAGTGCTCAGAATACTTTAATTAGTTTACTTATTGAATTGAGTGTTATTGTCCTATTTTTTTTGATTTACTTCTATTGTTTTATTAAGTTCATTTATTTCTATCAACTGTGATGAACCATCAGTCCAAACTATTTTTACTGAAATATTTTTTTCACTTTCTCTAATACCGTAATGAGCTACGGGTTCCATTTGACACAAATATCCAGAACCAGCATCGATGGTTTTAGCATGATTTCTTAGGTTTGAGTTAAGTATAACCGTTGCTCCTCTTGCAGGTGCACCAAATTTATTTTGAGGCTTAATTCTTATATAATTAAAGTCTTTTTTAATATCTGCTTTATACATCGTTAGTGGCTGCATACCAGACTCTCCATGTGAAACTAATAATTCTAAAATTCCGTCTTGATCTATGTCAGCAACTGCAGCTCCTGTTCCTAAACCATTAGACTCGTATGCATTTTGAATTTTTATCTCTTCAAAAAATCCATTTTCTTTTATTTTAAATAATTTGTTTGGTTCACCAATATTATTCATGAATATTTCATCATAGCCGTCATTATCAAAATCCGCTGCTATTACTGTTCTAATTTTAGTAGGAATATTGTAGGTTGGAGTAGCGATATCTTTAAATTTATTACCTTCTAATACAAAAGCTCTATGATAACCATTCCAATTGGATGTGATTATATCTAATCTTCCTCTATAAAGTATATCTG
>CACLAY010000002.1 GCA_902604975.1 uncultured Pelagibacteraceae bacterium
CTTTTGGGTCTTTGAAGAGCATTTGCATCCACACCACCAGTTAAAACTTTTCCTGAACTTGGTACAACAGCATTATAAGCTCTTCCTAATCTAGTGATTGAGTCTAATAAAATTACAACATCTTTTTTATGTTCTGTTAATCTTTTTGCTTTTTCTATAACCATTTCAGCAACAGCCACATGTCTCTGAGCAGGTTCATCAAAAGTAGAACTTATAACTTCACCTTTAACTGTTCTTTGCATATCGGTTACTTCCTCAGGTCTTTCATCTATAAGTAATACCATCAAATAACATTCTGGATGATTGGCAGTTATAGAATTTGCTATACTTTGGAGTATCATGGTTTTTCCAGCTTTGGGAGGTGATATAATTAAAGACCTTTGGCCTTTACCAATAGGACTAACTAAGTCAATTAATCTTGGGGTTAAATCAGGTTTTTTTTCAATTTTATTTATTTCCACTTCCATTGCTAACTGTTTATTTGGATATAAAGGTGTAAGGTTATCAAAAGCAATCTTATGCTTAAATTTATCCGGTTCTTCAAAGTTTATTTTACTTACTTGAAGTAATGCAAAATATCTTTCTCCTTCTTTTGGAGATCTAATAGGTCCTTCCACTGAATCACCAGTTCTTAAACCAAATCTTCTTATCTGACTTGGGCTTACATATATATCATCTGCTCCAGGTAAATAATTTGACTCCATTGCTCTAAGAAAACCAAAACCATCTTGGAGTAATTGCAAAACACCTCCACCAGTAATCTCTTCACCTTTTTCTGCAAGTTTTTTTAAAATTGCAAAATAAATTTCTTGTCTACGTAGTGTGCTAGCGTTTTCTATACCTAGCTTTTCAGCTTCGGTGATTAACTTTTCTGAGCTTCTTTCTTTTAATTCTTGAATATTCATGTGTGGAAGATTTGTTTAAGATGATCTAAATATATATACTGACGCAAAAATTTCAACCCTAGATAGGCTTAAAAACCACAATAAAAACAATGAAAATAAGTAATACTGTGGGTATTTCGTTTATTATCCTAAAAAATCTTGATGATTTTGAGTTTTCTTTAGATTTTAACGAGCGCATACATTTACCAAGATACTCATGATAAATTGTTAAAATCACTACAGATAGAATTTTAAGTTGTAACCATAAATAGGCCAAACTTTCAATTCCATTAATCCAAATCAATATAATTCCAAAAAGCCAAGACAAAATCATGGCTGGTCGCATGATATAATTATAAAGTTTTCTTTCCATCGTTTCAAAAATTTCAGTAGCTTGTTTCTTTTCAAAATTTTCAACGTGGTAGACAAATATTCTTGGTAAATATAATAAGCCTGCCATCCATGAAATTACTGCTATTAGGTGAAGTGATTTAAATAAAAGATATCCACTCATTGATTATAAATTTTTTGAAATTAGGTGTTTGAATAAAGAAATATGATCTTCATTATCATTTAAACAAGGTATCATTTCAAAGTTTTCACCACCTGATTTGATAAAACTTTCTTTCCCTTGAATAGATATTTCTTCTAAAGTCTCAACACAATCAGATGAAAAACCAGGACATATAACTAATATATTTTTTTTGCCTTCTTTGGGCAAAGCTTCAAAAGTTTTGTCTGTATAAGGTTGCAGCCATTCTTGAGGACCAAATCTTGATTGAAATGTTGTAATAATTTTAATATCTAAATATTTTTCGGAAATCAGCCTAGTAGTTTTATGACAGTAGCAATGGTAAGGATCTCCCTTGTCAAAATATTTTTTTGGTATTCCATGATATGAAGCTACTATTAAGTCTGGTTTCCAATTAATTTCGTTAATTTTTTTTTCAATACTATTTTTGATAGCATCTATATATAGAGGTTCAGATTCATAATGAGGAATTATTTTTAGATTTGGTTGCCATCTCATTTTCATAAGGGTTCTATAAACCTCATCACATACAGTTGCAGTTGTTGCAGCAGCATATTGAGGATAAAGAGGTAGTATAATTAAATTTTCACAACCCTTTTCATGAAGTTCATTGATTTTACTTTTAATACTTGGATTGCCGTACCTCATAGCAAAATCAACAATCAACTTTTCATTGCCAATTTTTTCAGATAATTTACGAGCTTGGCTTTCTGTAAAAAACCTAAGTGGTGACATGTTCCTGTCTTTCATCCATATTTCTTTGTAAGCTTTAGCAGTTTTTGATGGCCTGAAAGTAAGTATAAATAAATTAAGAATTACTTGCCAAATAAGTGGATTTACTTCAATAACTCTTCTATCTGACAAAAATTCCTTTAAGTATTTTCTTATATCAAACCAGCTAGTGGAATCAGGTGTGCCAAGATTTATAATTAAAATCCCTGTTTTACCATAATTAACTTTTGGGTGATCTGATCTCATTTAAAATTTCTTACGATTTTAATTAAGTCTTCAACCATTTCAATTTTAGTTTCTGGTAGTATTCCATGACCTAGATTAAAAATATATGGGTGATCTTTAAAAATATTTAGATATTTTTGTGTTTCTCTTTTAAGTGTTTCTTTATCAGCTAGTAAAATTTTAGGATCTAGACCACCTTGTACAGGAATGTTAATTTCATCAACTATTTTTTTTGGATCTGTATCATAATCAATGTTTACTGCGTCTGGTTTTACTATTTCGCAGAAATTTTTGTAGTCTTTAATACCTCTTGGAAAACAAATTACAGGCACGCCTAATTGTTTAACATATTCTACAATATTTAATGTGGGTATATAGATATATTCTGGAATTTTATCATTTAATAATCCTGCCCAACTATCAAAAATTTGAATTACTTTAGCACCAGCCTCAACTTGATTTTTAATATGAACCTTTAAAAATTTTTCAATAATTCCTAATAGTCTATTTATTAGAAATTCATCTTTAAAGAATTCACCTGTTAGACCTTTTTTGGGTGATGATCTATTAATCATATATACAAGTATAGTCCACGGAGCTCCAACAAATCCTATCATATCTCTACTATCCATCAAAGGATCCTTGGAAGTTTTGGAAATTGCTTTGTAAACTTTATAAACTTTTTCTGTAAAATTAATTTCATCAACATTTTTAATATTATCTAACTCTAGTTCTCCAAGCTTTGGTCCAAAATTTTTTTCAAATTCTACTTTTTGACCAAGACCATACGGTAACATTAAGATATCAGAAAATATTACCGCTCCGTCAAATCCAAATCTTTTTATAGGTTGAAGAGTTATTTCAGATGCTAAATCACTATTTAAACAAAGCTTTATAAAATCTGTATTTTTTTTTCTTATTTCTCGAAATTCAGGTAAATATCTCCCAGCTTGCCTCATTAACCATATAGGATTGGTTTTAGTGTCTTTATTTTTTATACAGTTTGTTATGGGACTCATATAAATAGATTAATATTATTTACTTTATTAGTATTATGAATTGTGGATAACGTAAATTAGTCAATTATCACAGTTTGCTAACTTTTTATTAATAATTTAGATCTCTAATTAGTTATATTTTATGGCGATTAATTAGGATTTCTCATATTTTATGCATATTATGTATAACTTTATTAACATTTTATAATTTAGGTAACTTAATGGAAAAAAAACTAACAACTATTATCCAGAGGCATAAATCTAAATTTTTCTTATTTTACTTATAGATTATAAACACTTTATACATGAAAAATTTATATCAAATATACTTAATATCAGATTCTACTGGTGAAACACTTGATAGAATTTTTTTAGCATTAAAGGCACAATTTCCTAATTTCGAATACGAAACAAATCATTTTTCTTTTACTCGAACTGAGAGTCAAACCCTAGCTATACTAAAACAGGCAAAAGGAGAAAAAAACTCAATTATTTTATATACAATTGTTAACAGCAAATTAGCAAAGTACCTTACGGAAAAAGCTTACGAAAGAAATATACCTTGTTTTGGAGTCCTTGGTGACTTGATTTTAAATTTTTCAAAAGTCTTAAATCAAAAAGCCTCTCACCAACCAAGCGGGCAACATATTCTAAATGAAGAATACTATGACAGAATTGAAGCCATTCAATTTACGATGAACCATGATGATGGTAATCAGACTGATGATATAGAAAAATCAGATATTATTTTATTAGGAGTAAGCAGAACAAGCAAAACACCAACCTCTATTTATCTAGCTAATAGAGGATTCAAAACCTCAAATATTCCACTAGTAAATAAAAATTCTGTACCATCTAAAGTCACTGAAAAAAATTTTAAACCGTGCGTTGTTGGTTTAGTTACAGAGGCAGAAAGATTATATGATTTAAGAAAAAATAGATTAAGTTCTTTGAAAGAAGATCAAAATAGTGAATATGTAAATATTGAAAAGATTAAAGATGAACTAAATAGTGCTAGAAAATTATTCAAAGAGAATAATTGGCCAACGATAGATGTAACAAGAAAATCAGTTGAAGAAACCGCTGCCTCAGTAATAAAAATTTTTGAAATAAAGAATAAAAAAAATGCCTGACATAATTTTAGCTTCAAAAAGTAAAGTTAGAAAAGAAATACTAGATAATCATAATATTAATAGCAAGGTTGAAGCCTCATATGTTGATGAAGACCCTATAAAAGAAAGTTTATTAAAGGAAGGAGCTTCACCAGAAATTATTTCTAAAAATCTAGCAGAATTAAAAGCAAACAAGGTAAGTCAAAAAATTAATAATGCTTTAGTATTAGGAGCAGATAGCGTTATCGATTTAACTGGAGAATTAATTTCAAAACCAGAAAGTAGAGAAGAGGCTTTGAATATTTTAAAGAAACTCAATGGAAAAAAACATTCTTTGATTAGTTCAGTTTGTATATCTAAAAATGGATCTATGGTTTGGAACTATACCGACAAAGCTTACTTGACTATGAAGGATTTTTCTGAAAATGAATTAACTACCTATCTAAGTAAAATAAGTGATGAAGCTTTATATGCTTATAATGTTTATCAAATTGAAGGAGAAGGTAGAGCCTTATTCTCAAATATCGATGGAGATGAAGATACGATAATGGGCTTACCTATCAAAAAAATTAAGGAATATTTAGAAATTCAAAAATGAAAAAATTTTTAGTAATAGGGAACCCAATTGAACATTCTTTGTCTCCAAAGTTACATAATTATTGGATTAAAAAAAATAGTTTAGATGCAATTTATGGGAAACTAGAAACTTATGATAATGATTTACCTGAACTATGTAAATCTATAAAAAAGGGAGATTTGGAGGGTTTAAATGTTACTGTGCCTTTTAAAAAATCAATAATATCTCACCTAGATATTTTAAGTAGTAATGCATTAAAGACACAATCTGTAAATACTATCTCATTAAATAAAGGTAATCTGGTTGGAGATAACACTGATATTAATGGATTTGAATTAAGTATTAGAAAATTGAATTATGATGTTAGTGACAAGACAGTTCTGATATTAGGTGCTGGTGGAGTTGTGCCGTCAATAATTTTTTCATTGTTAAGAATGAAAGTATCAAAAATATTTTTGAGTAACAGAACTAAAAAAAAAGCTGATGATTTAAAAAATTTATTCAACGAGATTAATGTAGTAGAATGGGCTGATTTACCAAAGTTTGATATGATAATAAATGCCACTACTTTAGGTTTAAATAAAGTAGATAAATTTGGTATAGACTTTTCTCAAGTTGGCCAAAATAAGCTTTTTTATGATGTTATATATGCACCATTTCACACAGAGTTTTCGGAGGCAGGAAATTCTGAGGGTAATTCAATTGTAAATGGTTTAAATATGTTTTTATATCAGGGGCAACAAGCTTTTAATATTTGGCATAATATTGAGCCAGAAATTAACAAAGAATTAATTGAATTTATAAAAAACTGAAACTATGAGATCTAAAATTAAAAATGATTAGAGTTGGAATAATTGGCGGTATAGGTTCAGGAAAATCTTTTATTTCAAGACTTTTTGGCTATCCAGTATTTAATGCAGATGATGAAGTAAAATATATTTATAAAAAGAATAAAGAGTGTTTTAAAAAATTAAAAAAAAAATTACCAAAATTTATAAAAACATTTCCCATTAAAAAAAAGGAGCTTATATCCTCCATTAGCTCAAATAAAAAAAATCTAAAAATTATATCTTCCGTTGTTCATCCATTTGTGAGAAAAAATATGAAAAAATTTATAGTAAGAAATAAGAAGAGTGAAATGATTATTTTTGATATCCCTTTATTAATAGAAAACAAGCTCAATAAAAAAAAAGATATAATTATTTTTGTTAAATCAAAAAAAACAAAAGTCTTGAACAGATTAAAAAAGAGACCTAATTTTGATGACAAATTGATTAAGAAACTCAAAGAAAATCAGGTTATTTTATCCAAAAAAAAAAAATTAGCTGACTTTGTCATTAATAATAATTTTTCAACAAATGTGATGAAAAAAAAAATTAAACTAATTAAAAATGAGATTTTAAATGAAAGAAATAGTTCTAGATACTGAGACAACAGGCTTATCTGTTAGAGATGGTCATAGAATTGTTGAAATTGGATGTATAGAGTTAGATAATTTAGTGCCGACAAAAAATATATTTCATTTTTATTTGAATCCAGAGAGAAAAGTGTCACAAAAAGCATTTGAGGTTCATGGTTATTCTGATGAATTTTTATCAACCAAGCAAAAATTTATTGAGATTGCAGATGAATTTTTAGAATTTATTAAGGATAAAAGGATAATCATTCACAACGCTGAGTTTGATATTGGTCATCTTAATAATGAATTATCTTTAATTGGTAAGAAAAAAATTAATATTTCAAATGTTATTGATACATTAGAATTAGCAAGGAATAAATTTCCTGGGTCGGGTATTAGTCTAGATGCATTGTGTAAAAGATTTAGAATAGATAACTCAAAAAGGGAAAAGCATACTGCATTGATAGATTGTGAATTACTCGCTAAAGTATATATAAACTTAATTGGTCAAAAAGAGCCAACCTTAAATTTAAATGAAAGTAATGAAATTAAAATTTCTTTAACAAATACTGTCTTAGATTATTACAAAAAAATAGTAACTCCCAGTGAAGAGGAACTTTCAAATCATAAAGAATTTTTAAAAAAAAATTTAAAAAAAAATTTCTTTTAATTCAATCTAGATTTATACAACTCCTCAAAATCAATTTTCTTACCAAACTTTAAATCGGGCAAACCAGAATTTTTAAGAATAGTTAAAAACTTTTGTTCCAACTCAGGATAAATCTTTGTTTGTAAATCGCATAACACTATTTTTTCTAATTCAGCTTTTTTAATTTTTAAATCTAATATATCTATTGCAGTCGCATATTTAATTTGAAAAAAACCACTAATTTTTTTTTTGTTAGGATTCTCGTATGTTAAAGTTGTTTGAACTTCTATAATCTTTCTCTTTAAAGGTTTTGAGGATATATTTACCTTCATCTGGTATTCTGGAATTGAATTTCTAATTGTTACAAGACTTTCTGGACTTGGTATTTCTACTGATAAATCTTGAATATAACTAACAATTATTTTGTATTTATTTTCCATCTTTATCCTCTATATCTTCGTACTCACCTTCAATATAATTTTTTTCTCTATTAGTATTTTTGGTATTTCCTGAATTTTTTTTTGAATACTTGCTTAAAATGATTCTTCTTGTAAATGGAAAAACTAATAAAATACCTATTATGTCAGTAGCGAAACCAGGTAATATCAATAGCAGAGCTGCAAAAGCTATTGCTGCTCCAGAAACTATCTCATAAAGAGGAATTTCATTTTTGACCAATTGAGACATCCCTGAGCGTAATGTGTTGAAGCCCTCATATCTCGCGTACCAAATACCCACTACTGCTGTTGTTAGAATGAGTAAAATAGTGTTTATTGCACCTATTTCTGATCCAACCTTTATAAATAGGTAGATTTCAATAAGAGGTATCCCCAAAATAAGAATTATTACTGTGTTCATTTGTCTATAATGTAAATTCCAGGTTGAAATTAATCAACATAGTAAATATTATTACTATATGAGTTATAGCTTTGAGTACATCGATATTATTTTATTAGCAATGATAGCAGGTTTTATTTTCCTTAGATTAAGAGGAATTTTAGGTAAAAAAACAGGATTTGAGGAAAATATCAATTCAAGTTTCCCTCATGAGGAAGTTCCAGAAACTAAGGCCTCACCAGTTTTAAATGCTGAAACTTTTGATGATGCAGCAAAAAAAGACTTTTTGAATGGTGCTAAAATAGCTTATGAAAGTATTATTACTAGTTTTTCTAAGGGTGACCTAAAATCTATAAAAAATCTTTTAGCAAAAGATGTATACGATCAATTTGACGAAGCAATTAAAGATAAAAAATCAAGAAATGTTACATCCGATACTACATTTATTGGTATTAATTCTGCAGAAATAAAAGAGCATAATCAAAATAAAAATATGCTTGAAGTAACTGTTGAATTTGTAAGTGAAATAATATCTTGCATTAAAGATAAAGATAATAAAGTTGTATCAGGTGATGCTCAAAAAGTTAAGAAAGTGCTAGATACTTGGAAATTTACAAAAGATAGCACATCAAAAAATCCTAACTGGTTAATAGTAGACACCCAGGCTTAGTTGATAAAAAAAATATCAGACAAAGATAAACAAGATTGGCAAAATTTCTTAAACAGTTCTGATAAATTAGAAAATAAAGATCAAAAAATATCTGTAGCAACTAAAAGATATATTGAAAGATCAATTGATTTGCATGGTTATACTCTAGAGGAGGCAAATCAAAAGATGTCTTCCTACATAGAAGAATGTTTTATTAACGGAGTTAATAAAATTAATGTTATTACAGGGAAGGGTTTAAGATCCAAAAATTTAAATGATCCATATCAATCTAATGATTTGAGTATATTAAAACACTCAGTGCCTAATTATATTAAAAGTAGTGATCATTTAATGAGCAAAATTATAAGTATTGATTTTGAGGCTGTTGAAAATCCATCTCTTGGAAATTTTGATATTTTTTTAAAAAAAAAAAAATAAGAACTATAAAATAAATTTTGATAAATCTGCGTCTTTAACAAGTTCACCAATATTTTTCTTAATATACTCAGAGTCTATACTTATTTTTTCACCTGCTCTATCTGTTGCTGTAAAACTTATTTCATCTAAAACTCTTTCAATTATAGTATGTAGTCTTCTAGCACCTATATTTTCGACAGTTGTGTTTACTTCACTTGCAATTGTTGCGATGGTATCAATTCCGTCCTCTGTAAATTCTAAATCAACATTTTCAGTTTTAAGTAAAGCTTTGTATTGTTTAATCAAACTATTGTCTGGCTCTTTTAAAATCCGCTTAAAATCCTCACTATTCAATGCATCTAGCTCAACTCTAATTGGCAGTCTTCCTTGAAGTTCAGGCAAAAGATCTGATGGTTTTGCTAACTGGAATGCCCCTGAAGCTATAAATAATATATGATCTGTTTTTATTGGACCATATTTAGTACTGACAGTTGTTCCCTCGATTAGAGGAAGCAAGTCTCTTTGAACACCTTCTCTTGAAACATCTCCTCCAACCCTATCAGTTCTCGCTGAAATTTTATCTATTTCGTCTAAAAACACTATACCATTGTTCTCTGTAGTATTTTTTGCTGATTTAATAATTTTGTCTTGCTCAATTAATTTATCCGCCTCCTCATTTAGTAATATTTCATGAGACTCTTTAACTGACATCTTCTTCTTCTTAGCTTTTTGGCCCATAGACTTTCCAAGCATATCTGAAATATTAATCATGCCAACATTTGCACCGGGCATACCAGGAATTTCGAATGACGGCATTCCGCCACCACTCTCAGTTACAGCTATTTCAATTTCATTATCGTCCAAATCACCATCCCTTAATCTTTTTCTAAAGCTTTCTCTTGTTGCAACACTTGCTTTATTACCTACAATTGCATCAAGAACTCTATCCTCTGCTAACTTTTGTGCTTTCGCATGAACCTCTTTTCTTTTCTTTACCTTTTCCATTGCGATAGCAATTTCTAAAAGATCTCTAATTATTTGTTCAACGTCTCTTCCAACGTAACCTACTTCAGTAAATCTTGTAGCTTCAACTTTTACAAATGGTGCTTCAGCCAGTTTCGATAACCTTCTTGATATTTCTGTTTTACCAACACCTGTTGGTCCCATCATTAAAATATTTTTTGGAAGAACTTCATCTTTCATATCACCTTCTAAAGCTTGTCTTCTCCATCTATTCCTTAAAGCAATTGCAACAGCTCTTTTTGCATTATTTTGTCCAACGACAAATCTGTCTAATTCAGAAACAATTTCTCTTGGAGATAATGAATTTTGAATATTATTTTTTTCTTTTTTTACTTTAGCGTTTGGTAGAGTTGTGACGTTTGATTTTTCCATTTTAAATTTTCTCTATGTTGCAATTATCATTTGTGAACACGCATATTTCAGAAGCAACTTTAATTGCTTTTTTGGCAACTTCTTCTGCAGATAAATCTGTATCCATCAATACTTTTGCTGAGGCTAGTGCATAATTTCCCCCAGATCCAATTCCAATTACATCACCTTCAGGCTCTAAGACATCACCTGTTCCTGAAATAATGAAACTATTTTCTTTATCACCAACAGCCATTAAGGCTTCTAATCTTCTTAAATATTTATCTGTTCGCCAATCTTTAGCTAGTTCAACGGCTGCTCTTGCTAAATTTCCAGCATGTTTTTCTAGTTTAGACTCTAATCTTTCAAATAATGTTAAGGCATCTGCTGTAGATCCAGCAAAACCTGCGATCACATTTCTTTTCTCAATCTTACGAACTTTATTTGCAGTTTTCTTAATTACTGTGTTTCCCATACTAACTTGGCCATCACCAGCAACTACTACTTCATTGTCTTTTCTTACTAATACGATTGTTGTCATAGATTATAAATGGATACTAAATCTTATAGTTCAAGACCAAACCTAGAATTATTGCCATAATTGAATAATAGATATATACCTTTTTCAAACTATGAAACGTAAAGCCAAAATAAGTAGAAAAACAAAAGAGACTAACATTAGTGTTGATTTAAACATTGATGGAAAGGGTAAGTACAAAGTTGACACAGGCATAGGATTTTTAGATCATATGCTTGAGCAATTATCAAAACACTCTTCCATGGATATGAACATTAAAGCTAAAGGTGATACGCACATTGATCTCCACCACACAACAGAAGATACGGGAATTGCGATTGGTGAATGTTTGAAAAAAGCATCTAAAAAGTTTGTTGGTATAAAAAGATACGCACATGCAATGATACCAATGGATGAAACATTAACTAGAGTTGCAATTGATGTATCAAATAGACCTTATTTAATTTGGAAAGTAAAATTGAAAGTAGAAAAATTAGGTGAGATGGATACAGAATTATTTAAAGAATGGTTCCAAGCTTTTTCGCAAGCTGCAGGAATAACTTTACACATTGAAAATATCTATGGTGATAATAGTCACCATATTATCGAGTCTTGCTTTAAAGGATTGGCAAGATCGTTAAGAGCTGCTTTAGAAATGGATCCAAGAAATAAAACTACAATACCTTCTACAAAAGGTTCTCTATAAATTTAATGAATGTCACAATTGTTGACTACAATTCAGGCAATATAAGTTCGGTCATCAATTCGTTTAAAGAAGTTGCAAAAGACAAAGTAAATATTGCAGTTACATCAGATCTTACGACCATAAAAGCTAGCGATAAAGTTGTATTACCAGGACAAGGATCTTTTAAAAGCTGCATTGATGGGCTTAAGAATATTAATGGTTTGATAGATACTCTCAATGAATTTGCATTAGAAAGTAAAAAACCACTTCTTGGAATTTGTGTTGGGCTTCAAATGTTTTCAGATGTTGGCTATGAAGAAACTGAAACTAAAGGGCTGGGATGGATTTCAGGCAAAGTATCTAAAATTGACAACCAAGGGGGTAAATTTAAGCTGCCACACATTGGTTGGAATGAAATTAACATTATAAAAGATAGTAAGATTTTTAAAGGCATAGAAAATAACTCTCACATGTATTTTGTTCATAGTTATGAGTTTGTACCTGAAGACAAATCTGTAATTTCAGCAACAACTGATTACTCATCAAATGTTGTTTGTGCTGCAGAAAAAGAAAATATATTTGGAACTCAATTTCACCCTGAAAAAAGTGATAAAATTGGTCTTAAAATAATTAATAACTTCATAAGTTTATGAAAATTTTTCCTGCAATAGATATTAAAGATAAAAAGTGTGTGAGGTTAGTCAAAGGAGACTTTGATAATAAAACTGAATACGACATGTCTCCAGTTGAACAAGCTGTAAAATATAAAGATCACGGATTTAAAAATTTACATATAGTTGACTTGGATGGAGCTTTAACTGGAGAGACTGTTAATATTGATATTATTGAGGAAATTGTAAGGAAATTTGATCTTAAAATTGAGATAGGTGGTGGTGTTAGAAACTTTGAAAGTATTCGAAAATATACTGATGCTGGTGTTGAAAAAGTAATTTTAGGAAGTGCTGCAATTAAAGATAAAAATTTTTTAAAAGAAGCTTGCCAAAAATTTCCAGATAAAATTGCTTTAGGTCTAGATGCTAAAGATGGTTGTTTATCTGTGTCTGGATGGAAAGAAAATTCCAAGTTAAAAACTTTAGAATTTTTAAAAGATGTAAATGATTATGGAGCTAGTAGATTAATTTATACAGATATTAATAGAGATGGAATGAAGTTAAGTCCAAATTTTGATGAAACAGAAAATGTTGCTAACAATTCTAATTGCCCTGTAATTATATCTGGGGGTGTTTCATCAATAGATGATATTAAAAAGGCAAAAGAAATTAAAAATAAAAATATTGAAGGAATTATAGTTGGTAAAGCTATATATGATGGAGATATTAAATTAGAGGAACTTGCAAAAGAGATAGATGCTTAAAAATAGAATTATACCATGTCTGGATGTTAAAAACGGAAGAGTTGTTAAAGGTATAAACTTTGTTGATCTACAAGATGCAGGTGACCCTGTTGAGCAAGCAAAAATTTATAGTGATGGTGGAGCAGATGAAATTTGTTTTTTAGATATAACAGCTTCAAATGAAAATAGGGATACAATTTACGAAGTTGTAAAAGATACTTCTAAAAAATGTTTTGTACCTTTAACTGTTGGCGGCGGAGTTAGAAGTGTAGATGATATTAGTAAACTTTTAAATTGTGGAGCAGATAAAGTTTCAATTAATACAGCTGCTGTTCAAAATGCAGATGTTGTTGTTCAAAGTTCAAAAAAATTTGGATCTCAATGTATTGTCGTTGCAATTGATGCCAAAAAAAATGGGGAGAAATGGGAGGTTTTTACTCATGGAGGTAGAAACAATACAGGAATTGATGCTTTAGAGTTCGTAAAAAAGATGGAAGAGAGTGGTGCAGGTGAGTTGTTGGTCACTTCAATGGACAGAGATGGTACTCAGGTAGGCTATGACATTGATCTTATGTCTAAAATTTCATCTATGGTAAACATACCAACAATAGCGTCAGGAGGAGTTGGTGATCTTGATCACTTAGTTGATGGCATCAAATTAGGCAATGCTAGTGCAGTTTTGGCAGCATCTATATTTCACTATGGAAAATATTCTGTCAAAGAAGCTAAAGAATATTTGGACTCAAAAGGAATACCTGTTAGGATTTGAGATGCTAAATACCCTTGAGAGCCTATTTAAACTTGCAAGAGAAAGAAAATCTTCACCAGTTGATGGTTCTTATACTAATAAGCTTCTAAGTGATAAATCTTTGAGTAAAGCTAAAGTGCTTGAGGAAATAAATGAATTGATAGAGGCAGTAGAAGAAGATACAAATAAAATTCATGAAGCTGCAGATGTATTTTATCATCTAGCCATGTACCTTGAAGCAAACAATATTAAAATTGAAGATGTAATGAGAGAATTAGATAAAAGAAAAAAATGAGCCATAAATTTTATAAACCTGCAAGATCAAGATTACAAAGAAGTGAATTAGCAGTACCAGGCTCATCTCCTAAAATGTTTGAGAAAGCTCTTAGTTCGGCAGCAGATTATGTTTTTTTAGATCTAGAGGATGCAGTTTCTCCTAATGATAAAATATCTGCTAGAGCAAATGTTATTAAAGCTTTGAATGAAATGGATTGGAGGGGTAGTGGTAAAACTATTTCTGTACGAATAAATAGTTTAGATACTCATTACATGTATTCAGATTTAATTGAGATTGTTGAACAAGCTGGAGAAAATGTAGATACAATTTTGGTTCCAAAGGCAGGAACAGCAAGTGATGTTTACATGGTTGATTGCATGTTAACTCAAATTGAAACAAATAAAAAATTAAAAAATAAAATTGGAATTGAGTGTTTAATTGAAACCGCATTAGGTATGTCGAATATCAAAGAAATTGCAACTTCGAGTGAAAGGTTAGAGGCATTTCATTTTGGTGTTGCAGATTATGCTGCTAGTTTAAGAGCTAGAACTACTGTTATAGGTGGTCTTAATGAAAATTATCCAGGAGACCAGTGGCATCATGGTTTATCAGAGTTAGTAATGACTTGTAGAGCATATGGAATAAGAGCAATTGATGGACCCTTTGGAGATTTTAATGATCCAGATGCTTATACAGCAGCCGCTAAAAGAGGTGCTGCAATTGGTATTGAGGGTAAATGGGCAATACATCCTTCACAAATTGAATTAGCAAATAATGTATTCTCTCCACCAGAAGCAGAAGTTACTAAAGCTAAAAGGATCTTAGAAGAGCTTGAAAAGGCGGCTAAAGAGGGTAAAGGAGCTGCTCAGCTTGATGGCAGGATGATAGATGCTGCATCAGCTAGAATGGCTGAAAACATTGTAAATATCGATAAGTTAATCCATAATAAATAAATAAAATTATGGACATTCACGAATATCAGGCAAAAAAAATACTTTCAAACTTTGGAGTAACAATTCCTAGAGGTGGAATTGTTTACAGTCCAGAGAATGCTGAGAATAAAGCTAGAGAAATTGGTGGATCAAGATGGGTAGTAAAAGCACAAATCCATTCTGGCGCTAGAGGAAAAGCTGGAGGGATAATTGTTTGCAATACACCATTAGAAGTTGCTCAAGCAACAGATAAATTATTAGGAAAAAAATTAGTAACAAACCAAACAGGACCAGAAGGTAAAATTGTAAATAGAATTTATATTGAAGAAGCTACAGATATTGAAAAGGAATTATATTTAGGATTGGTTTTTGATAGAAGCTCAGAAAGTATTATGGTAGTCGCATCAACAGAAGGTGGAATGAGTGTTGAAGAAATTTCAAAGGAAAAACCAGAAACAATTATTAGATCTAAAATTGAAGTTGCAGTTGGTATGCAAAATTTTCAAGCTAGAGAATTAGCATTTGGTCTTGGTATAGAGCCAGATTTAATTAGAAGAGCTTCTGAAACTATTATTGGATGTTATAAAGCTTTTAGTGAATTAGATGCAACAATGGTTGAGGTTAATCCATTGGTAATTTCAAAACAAAAACAAATTTTAGCTTTAGATTGTAAAATGAGTTTTGATAACAATGCAATGTTTAGAAGAAGCCAAGTTTCAGAGCTAAGAGATAAAACTCAAGAAGACTCAAAAGAAATTTTTGCATCAGACAGAGGTTTAAATTATGTCAGTTTAGATGGAAATATAGGTAATATAATTAATGGTGCAGGACTTGCAATGGCATCTATGGATATGATTAAGTTAGCTGGAGGAGCTCCTGCAAATTTTTTAGATGTAGGAGGTGGAGCAACGCCAGAAAAAATAGTTAAAGCCTTTAAATTAGTTACAATGGATGAAAAAGTTAAAGTAATTCTTGTAAATATTTTTGCTGGTATCAATAGATGTGATTGGGTTGCAGAGGGAATTGTAGATGCATTAAAAAAAATTGAAATTAAAGTTCCATTAGTTATCCGTTTAGCAGGTACTAATGTCGAAAAAGGGAATAAAATCTTAAAAGAGAGTAAAATAAATTATATAGAGGCAAATACTTTAGAAGACGCAGCTAATAAAGCAGTTACTGCACTAAATAAATAAATCATGACTGTACTAGTAGATAAAAATAGCAAGATAATTATCCAGGGTTTTACAGGTAAAATGGGATCTTTTCATGCAGATGAGATGATAAAATATGGCTCAAATGTAGTCGGTGGAGTAACCCCAGGAAAAGGAGGCTCAAAGCATCTAGATTTACCGGTTTTTAATACAGTTAAAGATGCTGTTAATGAAACAGGAGCTGATGCATCTATTTTATTTGTTCCCCCAGCTTTTGCAGCCGACTCTGCGATGGAAGCAGCAGATGCTGGAATAAAAATATGCGTAGCAATAGTTGATGGAATACCTTCTCACGATATGATCAGAATAAAAAGGTATATGAGAAGATACACTAAAAGTTCTAAAATGACATTAGTTGGACCAAACTGTGCTGGAATTATTAGTCCTGGAAAATCAATGTTAGGAATAATGCCTGGACATATTTATAAAGAAGGTAGAATTGGAATTATTAGTAGATCAGGAACATTAGGCTATGAGGCTGCCCAACAACTAAAAAACTTAAATATTGGTGTTTCAACAAGTGTAGGAATTGGAGGGGACCCAATTAATGGTAGCTCATTTAGAGATATAATAGAAAAGTTCGAAACAGATGACGAGACAGATGCAATATTGATGATTGGTGAAATTGGTGGTCCACAAGAGGTTGCAGCAGGTGAATTTGCAAAAGAAAATATGAAGAAACCAGTTATTGCTTATATAGCTGGACTAACTGCACCAAAAGGAAGAGTGATGGGTCATGCAGGTGCAATAGTTTCAGCTTACGGAGAAAGCGCAATTGAAAAAGTTGAAATTTTAAAAGAGTGTGGAATTACAATTTCTAAAAATCCATCTGTTATGGGTGATACAGTAAAATCAGTTCTAGAAAAAATGTAATCATGAGTTACGATGATAATAATATATTTGCAAAAATATTAAGAAATGAGATACCTTGTAATAAAATTTATGAGGATGAATTTGTTTTATCTTTTCATGATATAAATCCTCAAAAAAAAATTCATGCTTTAGTAATTCCAAAAGGAAAATATGTTGATTTAGATGACTTTAGTCAAAACGCATCATCTGAAGAAATGGTTGGATTATTAAAAGGCATAAATACTGTAGCAAAGAAATTAAATATATCTGTTGATACCGGCAAAGGATATAGAGCGCTAGCAAATATAAGCGAAGATGGAGGACAAGAAGTTCCACATTTGCATTTTCATTTGTTTGGTGGGGAGAAAATCGGTAAAATGGTCTCGTGAAAATTAATGTTGATAGAAGTTTTTTAGAGATAAATTCAATAAGTGATCTAAACCGTTCAAAAAGTCCAGGTTCAAATTTTAAAATTAGTGAAGTAGACCCACCAGATTTCCATCTAAACAAATTTTTCTATAAGCAAATTGGAAAAAAGCATAGATGGATAGATAGATTAACCTGGGGAGATAAAAAATGGATTGAGTATGTTGAAAATCCTAGAATAAAAACCTTTATTTTAAAAGATAATAACAACCTAGCTGGATATTATGAAACTATTCGTGATCTGGACCATAATCATTCTGAAATCGCATATTTTGGTATTTTGGAGGAATATTTTGGAAAGAAATGTGGTGGCTATCTTCTTTCTGAGGCTATTAAGAAATTATTTGAGGAAGGTATGACAAGAGTTTGGCTCCACACTTGTTCACTAGATCATGAAAATGCAATTAAAAATTATTTAGCTAGAGGAATGCAGGTATTTAAATCTGAAAAAATAAATGTTGAGGTTAATTAACATACTTTTGTAAAGAAAATATATTTTCTTCAATATTAACATTTGTATTAATATCACTTAAAAAAGTTTGTATTAGATTTTGGTATATGTCTTTTGTCTCCCAACCTATTAAATCTAAACTTTCTTTATCAAAAAAAACCTTAATTCGATTATTTTCGTATTCAAAATTAAATACATAATAAAAAGGATAATTTTTGTCATTTTCTACTTCTTTCATTTTTGAAATTAAAAATTTTTTATCTAAAATAAAATTTAAAGGTGTTTTATCTAAAGGATATCTATAATAATTTTTGATTTTATCTGAATTAATAACTAAAGATTTACCGTTCGAAACTAGGATTTTATTGTAAATATCATAATACTTACAAAGAATTTTTTTCGGATATAAAATAATACACTCACCTTTTTCAATATTATTATTGTCTATCTTCTGTATAAATTTAAATTCCAAAGAATTTATTTTTTTTAAATGACTTATAATTTCTTGATTTGAACTATGTGCATTTAAATTAAAAAATAAAATGAAAAAATAAATTAAACATTTTCTCATTTAAGAACTTCTCTTTTACCAACGTGATTCGCTTGACTTACTTCTCCGTTTGCCTCCATTTGATCAACTATTCTAGCTGCTCTATTGTAACCAATTTGTAATTTTCTTTGTAGAAAAGATGTCGATGCTTTTCTCTCAGATTTAACTATTTCAAGGGCTGTATTGTACAATTCATCTAAGTTTTCATTATCTTTTGAATTATTATTAACTTCTTTTTCGTCTGCAAAATTTAGAATTTCATCCACATAATCTGGCTCAGCCTGATTTCTTAAGAAGTTATTTATTTTCTCAATTTCTCCTTCCGATACAAATGGCGCATGGATTCTCGTCATTCTGTTAGCCGAGGTCATGTAAAGCATATCTCCTTTACCTAGCAATTGCTCAGCTCCTTGTTCTCCAAGAATTGTTCTACTATCTATTTTAGATGTAACTTGAAATGATATTCTAGTTGGAAAATTAGCTTTTATTGTTCCTGTGATTACATCAACACTTGGTCTTTGAGTAGCCATTATTATATGTATTCCAGCTGCTCTCGCCATTTGTGAAAGTTTTTGAATATAATTCTCTATATCCTTTCCAGCAACCAACATTAAATCTGACATCTCATCAACTATTACAACAATATAAGGCATAGAAACCTTATGTTTTTCGTTATATCCGTCAATATTTCTAACCCCAACTTTGGTCATTAATTTGTATCTATTTTCCATTTCTTTAACAACCCAACCTAAAACTGAAGCTGCTCTTTTTGCTTCTGTTATTACGGGACACAGCAAATGAGGAATTCCTTCGTATGTTGATAATTCTAACATTTTAGGATCGATCAATATAAATTTACATTTTTCTGGGGAGTGTTTGTACAAAAGGGATAAAATAATTGTATTAATACAAACTGATTTACCTGAACCAGTTGTACCAGCTATAAGCAAATGAGGCATACTGCTTAAATCACTAGTTATTGGCAACCCAGAAATACTTTTACCAAGAGCAATCGGGAGTTTTATGTCTTTCTTTTTATAACTAGAGTCAGAAATTATTTCACTTAAGAAAACATTCTCCCGTTGAGGTTTAGGTAATTCAATTCCTATAGTATTACTTCCAGGGATTGTTGCAATCCTTGCAGATTCTGAACTAGTATTTCTAGCAATATCCTCAGAAAGATTAATTATCTTTGATACTTTAACACCTGGAGCAGGTTCAAACTCATATAATGTAACAACAGGACCTTGGCTAACCTTTTTAACCTCTCCTTCTACACTAAAATCTAATAAAATTTTTTCTAACATTTTTTCATCAATCTTATTTTCTGATGAATTTTTATCTTTCTTTGAAGGATTTTTTAAAAAATCCAATGAGGGTAATTTATATTTAATAACTTTTTTATCTGGCTGAGTCGTATTTTTATCAAATGAAAAATTTTCTTGGACCCTAGTTTCATTATTAAGATATTCAGTTTCATCTAATAAATTTTCACTATAATTTTCAACAATACTTTTAGAAGGTGCCTTTTTAGATCTAGAGAAAATTATTAACAAGAATTTTAAATATCTTAACTTGAAATTAATACTAAGAAGAAAAAATAATGATATTAAAATAATTAAAATTACATAACTAATTTGATTATTTAAGTTTATCAAATTCATAAAAAAGGTCTCTTCAAATAAATTACCTAAAAATCCATTATTTCCATTAATTGTAAGCCAGTATGATTCTGTATGGAAAGCTGTAAAGAATAATGTTCCTGTTATAGAATATAGAATTGTAAAAAATAAACTTTCAATAATATGTAAAATTTTTTTTTCGATTATTACTGATATAGATATTAACAAAAAAGAAATCGGTACTAATAATGAGATTAAACCGATTGATTGAAATAAAATATCAGAGGCATAGCTACCTTTTGAGCCTAATAAATTCTTAATTTCTGTATTCTCTGGAAAAATAAAGTTAGGATCCTCAGGTGAATAGCTAATTAATGATGCTAAGAGTAACATAGACAGACAAAGTAAGGCTAAACCCATTAATTCAGATAACCTTTTAAGAAGAAAACTTGTTGTATTATCTACTAAATTTTTAATTTTCATTTTATCACTAATGATTTGTCACTTTGTATCATTTAATTTTTGTTGATAAAATTAAATAATATTATGAATATTTGTCTTTTAGGAAATAATTTAACAAATTTAGTTTTGGCAAACATATTACTTAAGAAAAGGATCAATGTTGATATTATCTCACAAACTAATCCATCAATATTAATAAATACAGTTAGGACAATCGCTATATCAAATGAAAATTATAAATTTTTGAGAGAAAATATTAAAGGAATCTCCAATTTGGGGTGGCCAACAGAAAAAATTAAAATTCATTCTGACAAAAATAAATCATCAGAGTTATTTGAGTTCAAAAATAAACATCAAAAAAATTTTTACTTATTTAAATATAGTACATTGTATAATTTGATGAAAAAAAATAAATCTTTAAAATTTATTAAACTTAAAAACTATAATTTAGATGTTATTAAGAAACGAAACTATGATTTAATTGTTAACTCAGAACAAAATAATTCAATAACAAAAAAGTATTTTCAAAAAAAAATAGAAAAAAATTATAGGTCTTTAGCTCACACAGCAATAATAGATCACAAAAAAGTTGAAAATAAAATTGCTAATCAAATTTTTACAAAAAAAGGTCCAATAGCATTTCTTCCTTTGTCTAATAATCAAACTTCAATTGTATTTTCAAATAATTCAACAAAACTTATTGACAAATTAAATCTTCTTCAAATCATTAATCAATGTAATCATCAATATATGATCACTAAAATTAGTGAAGTTGAGTCTATTAGCATTAAGTTCTTGGTACTTCGAGACTATTTCTATAAAAATATTCTATCTTTTGGAGATTTAATACATAAAGTTCACCCACTGGCAGGACAAGGATTCAATATGACAATTAGAGATATAAAATCTCTATCAAATATATTAGATGAAAATATTAAATCAGGTATTAATGACGGAGAAATAATTGCCCAAATATTTCAAGAAAAAAATAAACATCTGAATTTTATCTATGGATTAGGAATAGACACTATAAATACCTTTTTCAACCTCGATAGTAAGTTAAAAAATAATTTATCAGAACCTATATTTAAACTTTTAAAAGGTAATAAACTTTTGAACAAATATGCAACTTTCTTATCTAATTAAATATTATTATTGTAAAGTTTTGTTATTAAAATTGTCTAAAATATAAGTATTTAGGATTTCTTCTAACTTCTCTTTTCTTATATTTAAATCCTTGCTTTCAAGTAAGACTTGTTTTTCTTCTAATGAAAATGGAGATGCCATAGATAGTGTGTTAACTGTTTGGTCTAAACTTTGTTTTTCGATCTCTTTCCAATTAATTTCATATCCTTGTTTTTTAAAAAGTCCTTTAAGATTTTGAAATATTAATTTTAAGTCTGAAAATTTGATTGAATCTTTATTTTCAACTAAATCACTATAAAAATCCCTATATTCTACTTTGCATTCTCTAAATAAGTTATCATTAATAACTTCGTCTGTAATTTTAAATCTACAAATCCCATTTAAAACTATCAAATATCTTCCATCATCGGTTTCATTAAAACTTGTAATTTTACCAGCACAACCAACACTGTGTAAATCAGGTTTTTTTAACTCTCCTGTCTTTTTGGGCTGTATCATTCCTATAATTCTGTTACTTTTCATACACTTATCTATCATCTGAACATATCTTGGCTCGAAGATATTTAATGGAACAGTTGTTCGGGGGAAGATTATAAAATTTGAAAGTGGAAAAACTGGTAATATATTTGGAAGATCTTCTTTTTTCATATTTTTTAAAATATAACAAATAATTAATGAATTCAAATAATTTTGGCAGAGAAAAAAAAAAAATTCTTAAACTATTTAAAGAAAAAAAATATTTAGAAGTTTCTAATCTAGGCTTTATATTGCACCAACAAACACCTGATGATAGTGATTTAGTTCATATATTAGGACTAACTTCTATTAACACTCAAAACTTCTTAGAAGCTGAAAATTACTTTAAAAAACTTTTGATATTAAAGAAAAGTGATGAAGCCTACTATACTTTAGGTAATATTCAGAAAAAGATAAAAAAATATGAAAATGCTATTTCATCTTTTGAAAATGCAATAAAACTTAACCCTAAATTTTCTGAAGCTTTTAATAATTTAGGCAACACTAAAAAATTGATCCACAAAAGAGATGAGGCTATATCTCATTATAGAAAAGCAATAAGTTTAAAAGAGGATAATATTCCAGCACTTATAAACTTATCAATAATTTTAAAAGAAAATAATAATTATAAAGAATTGATAAATATATACAAAAAAATATTAAATTTAGATTCTAAAAATATTAAGACAATTTATAATTTGGGAACCGCCCATCTTTTTTTAGGAAATTCATTAGAAAGTAGAAAATGTTTTGAAAAAGTAATTGAACTTGATAACTTTAATATTCCAAGTTTTAGGAATTATGTTTCAATAACATCAATAAATAAAACTAATAAAGTATTTAAACAATTTGAAAAAATTGATTTATCCAAATTAGATCATATAAATAAAATCTTAATTTTAGATGCTTTAAGTAAATGTTATTTTGATTTGAATAAAGTCGACCTTGCTTTTAATTGTCTTAATAGATCAAATTTATTAAAAAAAGAACAATCAAAATTTTCTATGCACGATGAAGAAAAATTATTTCAAAAGATTAAATACTTATTTTCAAAAATAAATAATGATGAGTTGCAATATGATGATAAAATTAAAAATACACCTGTTTTCATTGTTGGAATGCCAAGATCAGGTACTTCACTGATTGAACAAATTTTATCAACGCATTCCCAAATCTATGGAGCTGGAGAGCTCAATTATTTTCAGAAAATTGTTGTAAAGGCTGGTTTAAAAATACCAAATAATAATCATAAATACTTTGCAGATATAAGAGAGGCTTATTATGAGAAAATAAATAAAATATCTAATAGCACTTTCATTATCGACAAATTACCATCAAATTTTAGATGGATAGGTTTTATTTTAAAATCATTTCCAGAGGCAAAAATTATTCATATTCAAAGAAACCCAATGGCTGTCTGTTGGTCTAATTATAAAACTTTTTTTATAGATCAAGGTTTGGATTTTAATTTAACTCAGAAAGATGTAGCTCAATATTATTCTATGTATTCAGATTTAATGAATTTTTGGAATAACAAATTTAAAAATAATATCTTAACAGTAAACTACGAAATTTTTGTTAATAACTTTGAACAAAACACAAAAAAAATTTTAAATTATCTAGATTTAGAATGGGAAGATCAATTATTAGAATATGCAAAAACTAGTAGGCCAGTTACAACTGCTTCACACAATCAAGTAAGAGAAAAAATTAAAAAAGATACATCTGATCAATGGAAGAAATATACAAATTACCTTGGTATTATGCGTGAGACTTTAACAAGTTTAAAAATAAAATACTAAATTAATTACTAAAGTTTAGTTTTTTAAAATCGTTCTTAAATATTTAATAAGCAATATACTTTTGATTAGGTGTTACAATTTTTTCCAACTTATTTTTATTTTGTGTACTTGTAATTACTTTTGGAAAACCTTTCTCTCTTTCTTGATATTTTAGTAGTTTAATACCAATAATTTAGATCGATTTTGCATCAAAGTTCATTTCTTCTGAAATCGATTTGATTTTTTAATCGTAAATTTAAAAAATTAGGTGATGCCTTCATTTTATAAAATTTTTTAAAGGATTCATCTCCAATTAACTCGGCATAATTTAACCAATTTTTAATTATTAAAAAGTCAGACAGATTCATTTTATTAATAGATTCTACTATTACTCTTTTATCTCTGTTTGGAGATTCATCATCTATAATTTTTTCAAATTTTTTCCACGTTTCACTGTAAAGCATTTCTTGTGGACCATTTAAGTTAATTTTTTTAAAATCGGGATATTTTTGATAATATTCTGTACAACCGTGTTTTATCTCAATATTTTTGTAATCAATACCGAATTCATTTAATTTAACTTTTGTGGTTTCACAAATATTTTTGGCATCATCTAGACCTGTACAATAAATAAATCCTTTATAGTTTTCTTTAACTTGATATCTAGTTTCTACCATACATTTTCTGATATGATTTGATAAAAAATCAGAATTAAATAAAAATAATAATTTTATTAATTGAAAAACATTCGTAGTATTGATCTGTACCTTATAACAACCAAAGCAATATTCTGGTATTATACTGAATTTATCAAAAACTTTAAAATGTCTTTTACAATCTAAGTTTAATCTATTTCTTCTAAAGATTTCAGTTTTATTATAATCTATTTGACTATTTTCTTTTTCTAGTGTTTTTTCAATTTCTTCAATTATTGTTATTATATCTAAATTTTTTGATATATCAGTAATTTTCTTGTTGTAAAAAAAATCTAATATTTGTTTATTTAGTTGTAATATATAGTTACCCGTTTCATCATTCGGGATTACATAATTTAATAAATCTATCAATAAAATATTACAATTTTTATTCCTCTTATTAATTGTTAAAGCTTTTACAAAATTTTCTATAGCATTTTGATATTCTCCAATATGAACATAACACATTCCCAAATTTTGATAAGGAGATACAATATTATTATTCTTTTCTATACACTTAATAAAATATTTTATAGCTATGTTTACTTTTCCAAGATGAAAAAGTGTAACAGCTAAATTATTGTAGACTTCAAAAGATCCATCTTCATGAGAAAGTAATTTATTATGATAAATAAGTGAATTTTCCCATTTTTGTGATAAAAAATATATTGATGCATATAGTTGTAATTTAAAAATTTTAAAATTCTTGTTTTCAGGAATTTTATCTAAAAGTTTTAAAGCATTTTTAAAATCTCTATTGTTATACTTTATTATTATATCTTTGAATTCAGATGGAAAGTTTATAGATGGCATATTTAGTGATCATATTTATCATAAAATAAAATTAATCTACACACTCAGAAGACAGTTGATTAAATTTCATCTATTTTGCCTATTGCTTAATTATTAAAAAGCTAATAGTTTCAACACTTATAGAACAGGCGGGCATAGCTCAGTGGTAGAGCGTCTCGTTGCCAACGAGAAGGTCGTGGGTTCGAGTCCCATTGCCCGCTCCAAAATTATGATTATTTGGATCGCATCTTACCCCAAAAGTGGAAATACATACTTGAGATCTTTTATTTCATCTTATTACTTTTCTAAGAAAGGAAAATTTAATTTTGATTTACTTTTAAGTATTTTACAGTTCCCATCAGTAAAGTTTGCAAAAAACAAAATAAATTCTGAACTAGAGGCAAGTCAAAGTTGGGTTTATAATCAGAAACACTTTTTTTCTGGTGAAAAATTACATTTTATAAAAACACATAATTCACTTAATCAATATAAAGAAAATAATTTTACAACAAAAGATTTGTCTCTTGGTGCAATTTATATTGTTAGAGATCCTAGAAATGTGATAACTTCGATGAGAAACCATTACACATTAAGCTACGAGGAAGCATATTCAAAATTAATTAATGAAAAACAAACACTTTTAGAAAAATCTATTGACGGAGATCATAGCAATTTTACTTTTTTAGGATCTTGGTCGAGCCATTATAAGTCTTGGAAAGATAGTAAGGATTTTAAAACACTTTTTATTAAATTTGAGGACTTAGAAAATAATAAATATGACACATTTCTCAAAATTATTAAATTTATCAACGCTTTAAAAAAAGATAAATCATTGATAAATGAAAAAAAGCTTATAAATTCTATTAACTCTACAAATTTTTCTAATTTAAGAAATAAAGAGGAAAATGAAGGATTTGAAGAAAGTGTAAATTCTAAATCAGGAAAAAAAAAAAGATTTTTTAATTTAGGTTTTAATAATAGGTGGCAAAAAATTCTACCAAAAAATATTCTAAGTAAATTAAATTATACTTTTCAAAATGAATTAAATGATTTAGGATACGAAATTAATGACTGATTTAGCTGATAAAAAATGTATTCCGTGCGAAGGTGGAATTCCCAGTTTTAACCTAGAGGAAATTCACAAGTATCTTAAAAAAGTTGATGGATGGGATGTGGAGTCCGTAGATGAAAAAGATTACTATATTATTAAGAATTTTAAATTTAAAAGTTTTTTAGAAAGCCAATCATTTGTTAATAAAGTTGGAGAAATTGCAGAACAAGAAGGACATCATCCAGATATATGGTTTGGTTGGGGATATGCAAAAATAAAAATACAAACGCATGCAATTAACGGACTACATGAAAGTGATTTTGTGCTTGCTGCAAAAATTGACAGAATTGACTAAGTCTTAATGTTTAAAGTGCCTTGTTTTTGAAAAAACTAGTATAACGCCTAACTTATTTGCAAATTTTATAATTTCTTTGTCCCGAATAGAGCCAGATGGTTGAATAATTGCACTCACTCCATTTTGAACTAAAGTTTCTATTCCATCTACGAAAGGAAAAAATGCGTCTGATGCTCCTATGATTGTGTCTTCATCATTAATTTTATGAAATTTTTTCATTTTATCTATTGCTATTTTACAACTATCTAACCTACTTGGTTGACCCGATCCAATTCCAATGGTTGAACTTTTTTTTGATAAAACAATTGCATTAGATTTTACATTTCTACACACATTAAATGCGAAAATTAGATCATCAAAAATTTTTTTTGATGGCTTAATTTTAGATACAACTTTAAAATTATCTTTACCAAAAATCTTGTTGTCTGAATTTTGTATCAATAAAGAGTCAAAGTTACTTGTTATATTGCTTAAATTGTTTCTTTTTAATTTTGATGCATCGATTAGTCTTAAATTTTTTCTTTTTTTCAAAATTTTTAGAGAGTTTTTTTCAAAACCAAGTCCAATGATAACTTCTAGAAATATTTTACTTAATTCCGAGGCTATTTTTTTATTTACTTTAAAATTACATGAAACAATTCCTCCAAATGCACTTATTGGATCACATGCCAGAGCCTCTTTATAACTTTGTATTTTATTCTTATTTATTGAAACACCGCATGGGTTGGCATGTTTAACTATTACAGTTCCAGTATTTTTTGGGAGTGTTTGTGATATATTCAAAGCTGCATAAATATCATTGTAATTATTATAGCTTAATTTTTTTCCACTTAACTGAAATATATCTAAGCTATTATTTTTGCTATAGATTGCTGATCGCTGATGGGGGTTTTCGCCATATCTCAAAACTTCAACTAAGTTTCCATGAACAGTTTTCTTTCGAGGAAAATTATTTTTATTTTCAGTATTCAAATATTCTGAGATTACAGAGTCGTAGTATGCTGTTAAATTAAATGCTTCTTGAGATAGTTTTTTTCTAAATGCCAAACTTGTGGAACCTTTATTTTTATCTAAATCTAAAATAAATTCTTTATACTGATGCGGAGAAGTCAGTACTGTTGTATGATTATAGTTTTTAGCTGCTGCTCTAACAAGAGTTGGTCCCCCAATATCTATATTTTCAATGAGTTTATTATGATTTTTTGTACTTTTTAACTTTGCTTCAAATGGATAAAAATTAACTATTACTAGATCTATTTCGTCATAATTATTTTTTTTTAACTCTTTTTTGTGACTTTTGTTTTGTCTTTTGTTTAGAATACCTGCATATAACTTTGGATGAAGCGTTTTTACCCTACCATCTAAAATCTCATCTGTATTTGTATACTCTGATACTTCTGTACATTTAAAGCCTAATTTCCTAATTTCTTTTGATGTGCCCCCTGAGCTTATTACATGTACTTTGTATTTTTTAAGGGTATTTAAAATTAACTTAATGTCAGATTTATCTGAGAGAGATATAATTGCTTTTTTAATTTTATTACTCATATTTTGCTTATCTGCCATTCAATTAATTGTTCATTATTTTGAGTAACACCTGAGATAAAAATATTCTGGTTCTCAATATATTGATTTTTATTACCAAAGTATAGCCCAGTTTCAACTCCTATCAATCCATCATTTGAAAAAAATCTCCAACCAGAATTCTCTAATTCAATTAAAATAGATTTATTATCTTGAAGCTTTGTTACTTTAATATTTGGTAGCAGATGAAATCTTATTTCAAAGTTTGTAACTTTAAAATTCTTTTTTTTTATAAGTTTTTCCTTACCAAAAATAATATTTTTATCTACATCAAATTCTAAATTTCTTTGGTGAATTACTCCATATCTAGATAAATATCCATCGTGTGAACATTTAATACTCCAATAATTTTTTTCATAGGATATTTTATTATCAAATGTTTTGAATCCTTTACTTACTATACTAGGACCTTTACTATTTTTTTTGAAATTACAAGTTGAAGAATTATCTATAATTAATGTTGAGTGAGTTGCAGTTGATTTTGAAATCGAATTCAGTTGATGATTATGATCTTGAAAATAACCAGAATTTGTAATGAGTTTTTTATCTTTAAAAAAAAACTCAAATGATAATGGTCCACTTTGATAATTTTCCGAATAATTTTTTAGAGGATTACTTCCTGTATCCATTGCAAGAACTACGTTTTTATTTTTTAGGATTGTATAACCGGATGTTTCAAGCTCATTATTCTTAAACTTATACCTAAATAGAGATAAATACTTATCAAAGTCTTTATTATTTAAATTATTATTTCCATTAAATAATAAACTCTGCTTTAATGACCCCCAAATAAACTCATAGGATTTGCCAAGGAAATGAATTATTTCATTTAAGTATTCTGGAATATCATTTAAAGAATCTTTTAAAAGCTCTCTTATCAAGATAAAATATTTTAAATAAAAAACCAACTGTCTGATATTTCTTGATTTTGGAAAGTAGTTATTATCAAATGAAGTATTAATAATTTTCTTTAGTAAATTTAATCCATATTCCAAAAACCTATTATTTTTGTATGCTATTCCTGAGAGAGTTATCGCTGTACACCCAATCATTTTGTCATTTAAATCAGATGATCTGTCAATTTCATTCATTAAATGATTTACTTGCTTACTGATTATTTCGTTAAAACTATTTTTATATTTATTTCCAGATTCATCATAGGTAATTTTTGAATTTGATATCCAAGCTATTACTCTTTTAGAAAGAATGTCTATTTCCCAACTTTTTGCTTCATAGTTTTGATTCTTTTTAATCCAATTTTCAATAATTGACTGTGTAACTTCATTTGAAGATTTTAGATCTATTGAAAACAACCAATAAAAACTATGAAGTTTTTTAAAGTGATTATAATTTAGACCTTTGTCTTCCCATATGGATTGAACATTAAAATCTTCAATCTTCTTTTTTTGTTTTTCGTATTTTATTAATGAACTAAGTATATTAAGACTTGGTTGATAAACTAAAACATTTTCATCAAATCTTGAAATTTTTCTATTATAAATAGATGAGTTTAAATAAATTTTTCGTATTTGGTTTTTAAAAATAAAATAAAATTCATTGATATAATTAAAAGGACTTTTTAAAAACATTTTACATTGATTTTAGTTTTTCAATATTAGTTTTAATATCCCCATCATTCTCGTTAAAAACTGTTGTTCCAGACACCAAAATATCAGCTCCAGCTTCTAAAACAATTTTTGAATTACTAAAATTAATTCCTCCATCAACCTCAATATCAAACTGATATTTGTTTTTGTCTTTTATTTTTTTCAATTCTTTTATTTTATCTAATATTTCAGGCATAAATTTTTGCCCACCAAAACCAGGGTTAACACTCATAACAAGAACTAAATCAATTTTGTCAATTTCATCAATTAAAGTTTTTATTTCAGTTTTTGGATTTAAAGATACACCAACTTTTTTGCCAAATTTTTTAATTAAACTTATAGATCCTTTCAAGTTTTCAGTAGCTTCAGGGTGAATAGTTATTATATCAGCACCAGCATTTGCATAATTTTCAATATATTCGTTTACTGGAGAAATCATTAAGTGTACATCAAATGGAAGCTTGGTATATTTTCTTAGGTTTTTTATTACTGGAGGTCCAATTGTTAAATTTGGAACAAAGTGACCGTCCATTACATCGACGTGAATTAAGTCGGCCCCACCTTGTTCTAGCTTCTTAATTTCATTACCAAGCTGGCTGAAGTCTGCAGATAATATAGAAGGAGAAATTTGAATTTTTTTCATTTGATACTAAAAATATTAGTATCAATTTTTTGTTCTATTTGAATTAGTTTTTACTAAATATTCTATATATTTCTCGAGCAATTTCACTTTCAAGAGGGAAAGAAAGCATACCCATTACTGAATAACCAAGTAAATAAGGCATTAAATAGAAACGACCCATGTAAAAGAACCAAGCTACATAGAGTGGTACTAAAGGTCCTATAATAAAGCTTGGGGTAATTGGTTTAAATATTTTTATAAGTGGGTTAGTTAATTTCACAAATACTTTCATAAAGAAAAACTGTGAATCTTCTTTCTGAAATATATTCATCGCAACTCTTCCAATTAGAGTCCACATTATAACTCCAAGGACATAATCAATTATATAAACTAAGGGATGAAAGTTTGCTGACATTTTAGATCTTATCTAGGGGCGAAATTTTCGCCCCTAAAATAATATATTTTAATTAATGTTGTTTTCCAAGTATGGTTTTACCACTTGGTACACGCACATCATCAACCATTTTCTGAGTAGCTGCGTCTGGTGCTGCAGTTATTAAACTGACAACAATCATAGAAACTAAACTTACAGCTGCTCCAACTATTCCAAAAGTAAGTTGAGTTATGCCTAAGAACCCAGATCCACCACTTCGTACCCAAACTAGATACGCAGTTCCTGAAATTAGTCCTAATAGCATTCCCGCAACAGCTCCTGGTGCATTAGCTCTCTTCCACCATACACCAAGTACAAGTGGGAAGAATAGCCCAGACATCGCAAAGTCAAAAGCCCAAATTACCGAACCTAGAATACCTTGTATCTCTAGTGCAGCAATTGTAGCTCCTGCAAAACCAATCAATACAAGCAATACCCTTGCAACAATTAATCTTTTTGCAGTTTCAGCTTTTGGATTAATGATTTTGTAGTAAACATCATGTGATAACGCATTTGAAATAGCTAAAACTAATCCATCTGCAGTTGACATGGCAGCAGCCATACCTCCAGCAGCAACAAGTCCAGATATTACATAAGGTAATCCAGCAATCTCAGGTGTTGCTAGTACAACAGCACTACCTTTCATAAAGAACTCGTTAAGTTCTAGAGTTCCATTGCCGTTAAAGTCACTTACAAACATCAACTTCGCTTGGTTCCAGTTTTGATACCAGTCAAGAGCTTGAACTTCAGTTATCGATTTACCGATAATTCCAGTAGCTAGATTAGGATCCATCAAAGAAATTTTTGATAGAGTAGCTAACATTGGAGCAGAAGAGTAAAGTAGGAATATAAAGAATAATGACCAACCTACCGATCTTCTAGCTGTTCTTACACTTGGAGTAGTAAAGTATCTCATCATAACGTGAGGTAATGAGGCTGTTCCTGCCATCATACATACTGCTAATGAAATAAACGCCCAAGGTGTTGCATTAACTGAAGAGTGCGCTTTAGTAATTGCAGATAATCCTTTTGGAACTGTAGCTAAATCTGCAGCTGAGTTTTTAACAAATCCAAATTGACCTTCAAGTTCTGCAATTCTTGCTACTTCGTCAGCTAACATGAAGTGTGGGAAGAAACCTGCACCAATATTGTTACTTATCCAGAATACTGGAAGTAAATAAGCAATAATTAGTACAATATATTGAGCAACTTGTGTCCAAGTTACTGCTCTCATTCCACCAAGCATTGAGCACATCAAAATACTAGCTAGTCCAACGTAAACTGCAATTTCAAATGGAATATCTAAAGCAACAGAAGCAATTGTTCCTGTAGCGTTAATTTGAGCAGTCACGTAAGTGAATGATGCAACAGTTAAGACTATAACAGCACTAAATCTTGCTAAGTTACCACCGTAACGAGTTCCTATAAAATCTGGAACAGTATAACATCCAAATTTTCTAAGATATGGTGCTAATAAAGAAGCAACTAGTACATATCCACCAGTCCATCCAACAAGCAGTGCCATATAACCATAGCCCTTAAAGTAGATACCACCTGCCATGGCTACAAATGATGCACCAGACATCCAGTCAGCTGCAGTTGCCATTCCATTAAAAACAGTAGGTACTTGCCTTCCAGCTACATAATAAGCATCTGTTTGAAGTGTTCTGGATAACCAACCAATTAAAGCATAAATCAAAACTGTAAATGATACAAAAAAGATACCAATCATTTTTGCTGTCATTCCCATTTGTTCTGCTATGGCCATTATGATGATAAATACAAGAAATCCTCCAGTATATATCCCATAGACTTTAGGTAAGTTATCTATAAATTTACCTTTTATCATTGATCACCCTCTCTTTCAGTAAATCCGAATTCATCATCTATTTTCTCTTGTCGACCGGCAAACCAGAAAATTAGAATTACGAAGATTGCAAGCGATCCCTGACATGTAAACCAATACGTTAAAGGATATCCAAATGGTCTAATGCTTGATTCTTGCATTTCGGCTCCGAAAAGAAAGATGCCAATTGAGAAAACAAACCAAATTGCTAGTGTAATAAAGAGCAAGTTTCTGGTTTTTTCCCAGTGTTGTTCTTGTTTTGACATTTTTTCTCTCTCCTATAGGTTAAAGAGAGAACCATACCGATAATCAAACATATTTAAACCCCTAAAAACACTCGATATTGTGTCATTTTTACATTATACATCAACATATTAGTTAGATAAATGGCCCTTAAATACAGATTCAACTTAAAAGATATAAAAATTGAAGACTTCAAAGTTTATTTAGTTGCAATGTTCAAAGGTATTCTTCCAAAGAAAAAAATAAAGAATATCGAGGATCTTGCAGAATTTATTCAGCAAAAATCAGCATGGGTATCACAAGTTACTTTATATAATTATTTAAAAACAAGAATGGGCACTAAATGGGTTCTCCATTTTGATGATGAAAAGTTTTTAAAATCAATTAACACTGCCAAATGGAACATATATGCAATTTCACTTCAAGATTTATCTTTTTATACTGTTTCATATTTAAATGTTTTTTTTAATTTCCAAGAAACTAATAAAGCTTCTGAAATTTATAATAATATTTTGGATAAAGAATTAGAGAATGGCATGCCGAAGGAAATTGTTGATGAAGCGAGAGCTAGTTTTCAAAAAAGATTAGATCAAATTAAATGGGATGACTATTATAAGTCTTGGCCATTTAATGAAAGTGCTCTTGCACTTTATAATTGGGCTCCAGTAGCTACTGAACTAAAATCTATTGATAGAAAAATAGTACTGAATTCTATGATTTTAAAATGGGATAATATTAAGGAAGAGTTTTCTAAACTAATAAAGATCTAGATATTTTTTCTATTATCGACCAAGCTTTCAACAACTGAAGGATCAGCTAAAGTGGTTGTATCCCCTAATTGACCATGTTCATTAGCAGCGATTTTTCTCAGAATTCTTCTCATTATTTTACCTGATCTTGTTTTTGGAAGGCCTGGAGCAAATTGAATTAAGTCCGGAGTTGCTATTGGACCAATTTGTTTCCTCACCCAAAGTTTTAAATCTCTCTCTAAATCAAGAGTACTTTTTTCTCCAGCATTTAAAGTGACATAGCAGTAAAGCCCATTTCCTTTTATGTCATGTGGATATCCAACCACTGCTGCTTCAGCCACCTTTGGATGAGCTACAAAAGCACTTTCAATTTCTGCAGTACCTAAATTATGTCCAGAAACAATAATTACATCATCTACTCTTCCTGTAATCCAATAGTATCCATCTTTATCCCTTCTGCAACCATCACCTGTAAAATATTTTCCATCAAATTGTGAAAAATAAGTATCTATAAATCTTTGATGATCGCCATACACACTTCTCATTTGCCCAGGCCATGATTGTGAAATACAAAGTCTACCTTGTGCTTCTCCTTTTAAAACCTTGCCATCTTTGTCTAGGATCTCTGGTTTAATTCCATAAAATGGTTTTGTTGCAGAACCAGGTTTTAAATCTATGGCACCAGTTTGAGGACTGATCAAAATTCCACCTGTTTCTGTTTGCCACCAAGTATCAACGATTGGGCAACTGCTATCACCAACGGTTTTGTAATACCATTCCCAAGCTTCAGGATTAATTGGTTCACCAACAGTACCTAAAAGTTTCAAAGTTTTTCTAGATGTTTTTTTTACAGGTTTATCACCTTCTCTCATCAAAGCTCTGATTGCTGTAGGAGCTGTATAAAAAATATTAACTTTATATTTATCAACTATTTGCCACCATCTAGATGTATCAGGATAAGTGGGTATTCCTTCAAACATAATTGTAGTTGCGCCATTGGCAAGCGGACCATAAATAATATAACTGTGTCCTGTAACCCAGCCTATATCAGCCGTGCACCAGTAAATATCTTTAGGTTTATAATTAAAAATATATTGGTGAGTCATTGATGCATAAACCATATATCCACCAGTTGTATGTAACACACCTTTTGGTTTCCCAGTTGAGCCAGATGTGTAAAGAATAAATAATGGATCTTCGGCATTCATTTCTTCAGGCTCACATTTTGCTGAAACTTTACTTGTCATTTTGTGATACCAAACATCACGATCATTGTACCAATCAATCTTTTTGGTACCTGTTCTCTTTACAACGACACATTTCTTTACGTTTGGACAGCTCTGCAAAGCTTCATCTGTAATAGATTTTAAAGGAATTGTTTTGCCACCTCTTACACCTTCATCTGCAGTTATTACATAATCAGATTCGCAATCATTAATTCTACCTGAAATACTATCTGGTGAAAAACCTCCAAATATTATGGAGTGAACTGCACCTATTCTTGCACATGCAAGCATTGTGTAGGCAAGCTCTGGTATCATGGTAAGATAAATTGTTACTCTATCACCCTTTTGAACTCCAAGATTTTTTAATCCATTAGCTGTTTTTGATACCTCTTTATGAAGTTCTTTATAAGTAATTTTTTTTTGAACTTTAGGATCGTCTCCTACCCATATAATTGCAGTCTTATTAGCATTCTTTTTAAGATGCCTATCAATGCAATTCGCAGAGGCATTTAAAGTACCATCATAGAACCATTTGATGTGAACATCATCTTTACTATATTTAACATCTTTAATTTTTTTATAAGGCTTAATCCAATTAATTCTTTTTCCTTCTTTTTTCCAAAATCCATCGTTATCTTTAATCGATTCGTTATATTTCTTTATATATTGAGATTTATTAACGGTAGCTTTACTTATCCATTCTTTCTTAGTTTTATAAATTGTCTCTTTAGGTTTTTTAGAGATTATTTTTTTTTTAACTTTTTTTTTCTTAGGCATGAATTTTTTTTTAATTAATTCTACCCATCTTCAAAATTATTTTCCAGCTTTTAGTATCAATAGGCATGACAGATAGTCTACTTTGCCTAATTAAAGATAAGTTATCCAAAGCCTTAGTTTTTTTGATGTTTTCAAGTGTTACAGGATTTTGAAGTTTACTTTTAAATCTTACTTTAACAGCAACAAACCTTTTTTCCTTATCCGTTGGATCAATGAATGCCGTTTTAATAACTTCGACTATACCAACTATCTCTTTTCCAATATTAGAATGATAAAAAAAACAAAGATCTCCTTTTTTCATTTTTTTTAAGTTACTTGCTGCTTGGTAATTTCTTACACCATCCCAGTCAGCTCCTTTTTCTCCAGCTTTGATTTGTTGATCAATTGACCAAACATCCGGCTCAGATTTAATTAACCAGTAATTCATCTAATTGTTTCTCCAATTTTTATTTATATTAAGTTTTGAATATAATTTTCTATTGTTTTTTTTGTTTTACCTAACTAACAGTTATTGTGTATCGTTTTATCTCCTTTCCCACATTTATCACCTACTAGTTCTATACTGTAAGGATTTTTTTCTTTTAACATAATAATTATTACTTGTTGATTTATATAATTTATTTTAGATAATTAACATAATTAATGAAATTCCCAGTTCTAACAAATAAAAGAAAAAAAAAAATATCTGAAAAAGAAATATTAGGCAAAGGGGAATTTATATTTAATAAAAAATATAATTTTATAATAAATTCTAAATTTGAAAGTAAAATTATAAAGTATGATAAATCATACAATAACGAACAATCTAATTCGATTAAGTTTCAATCACATTTAAATAATGTTGTGAAAGTAATTAAAAAAAATTTTGAATACAATCAATCTATTATAGAGATAGGTTGTGGAAAAGGTTTTTTTTTTGACTTATTAAATAAAAATAAGTTTAAAAATATCAGAGGTTTTGACAAAACTTACGAAGGAAAAAATTCTAAAATTATAAAAAGGTATATAAATAATAAAGATTATATCCCTGAGGATTTGATAGTTCTCAGACATACCTTGGAGCATATACCAAATTTTTTTGAATTTTTAAAATTAATTAAAGATATCTCAAGTAAAAAAACAAAAATATTAATTGAAGTACCATCGGTAGAATGGATATTAAGAAATAAAGCATTTTGGGATTTTAATTATGAGCACGTAAATTATTTTAGTATACGAACATTTGAAGGTTTATTTAAAAAAATTATTTACAAAGATATAATTTTTGAAGGTCAGTATATTTTAATCATTGCAGAAATAAATAGCTTGAATTTAAATTTTTTGAAACAAACAAAAAAAAATTTTATAAAATTTGATATTTTTAAAAAATTTAATATTAAAAAAAAAATAGATCAAATATTTCATAAAAAAAAAAATATTTATTTCTGGGGAGGTGCAACTAAAACATTAATGTTTTTGGTTTTTGTAAGGCATTTCAATAAAAAACTTCTGGAAAGAGTAGCAAATGTTATAGATATTGATAAAAAAAAACACAATCTATATCTTCAAATTGTTAATAAAAAAATTATCTCGCCACTTAAATTTGTTAGAAAATCGAATAATAACGATCTTATAGTTGTATCAAATCCAAATTATTACCTTGAGGTTAAAAATTTCCTCCTAAAAAATAGAAAAAATCATATTTTATTAAAAAAACTTTAAAGTAATCATTTAAATTTTCATTAAGAAATAATTAATAGTAACAATTTTCAAAATATTTAAATTAGTTATTTTTCCTCCTTTTTTGTTTTTTTAATTTTCTCTTTTCTTTTAAAGATAGTTTTGCTTTTTTCATTACACTAGCGTCTTTAAACGATTTACCACTATATCTTTTTGACATTTATAATCTAACTCCTGCTCCTTTTAAAAACTTTGCTTTTTCGTCAAGTGGTAGTCTTGGACTTGCAGGAAGATCTAAATTATCAAATTTTTTGATTTTATACTTTTCAAGACCAACTAGTGCAATCATGGCTGCATTATCCCCACATAATTTTGGTTCAGGGAAAATTGGTCTAAAATCATTTCTCTTACATACTTTTATTAATTTTTTTCTAATACCCTTATTGGCAGCTACACCTCCAGCGATTACAAAAGTTTTATTCTTGTTTTTGTTGTTCTTTTTGAACTCATCAAATGCTATTTGTGTTTTTACTTCCAAAATTTCTTCGATTGTTTTTTGAAAAGATGCTGCAAGATCATATTTTTCTTGTTTAGATTTTATAGTGCTTGATATCCTTAAAATTGCAGTTTTAAGACCTGCAAATGATAAATTACATCCACCTTTATTTATAATTGGTTTAGGAAGTTTAAATTTATTTGCATCTCCGTGCTTTGCAAAACCTTCTAACTTTGGTCCTCCTGGAAATTCAATACCTAAAAGTTTTGCAGTTTTATCAAATGCTTCTCCTAAAGCATCATCAATTGTTGTTCCTAATCTTTTATATTTTCCAAGTCCATTCACACTAAGATATTGTGTATGTCCTCCTGAAATTAATAATAATAAATATGGGAAATCTAAGGTTGTACTAAGTTTTGGACTTAAGGCATGTCCTTCAAGATGGTTTACACCAATAAAAGGTATATTTAGGCTTGCAGATAATGCTTTGCCAAAATTTAAACCCACGGTAAGGCAAACAATTAATCCTGGTCCAGATGTTGAAGCAATTGCAGAAATATCATTTAAATTCACACCGCTTTCATTAATTGCTTTTTTTGCAATTAAATCAATTTTTTCAACATGAGATCGTGCTGCAAGCTCAGGAACCACACCTCCAAATTCTTTATGAATATCAAATTGACTTGAAACTACATTAGATAATATTTTTATCTTACTGTTTTTATCTCCTTCTATGATTGATACTGCTGTTTCATCGCAACTTGTCTCAATTCCAAGGATTATTTTTTTTTCATTCATAAATATTTATAATTAATACAATTAAACTATAAGAATGTAATAAAAATAAGAATTATGAAAAGGGATAAATTTATTATTGGCACTCGAGGAAGTCAGTTAGCTCAAATTTATACCGAAAAAGTGATAAACCATCTTAAAAAAGTTTCATCGACCCAAATAGAAACAAAAAAAATAGTTACAAGTGGAGATGAAAACCAAAAGGATAGGCTGTCAAACATTGGAGGAAAAGGATTATTTTCAAAAAAAATTGAAATAGAATTAATTAATAATAATATTGATATAGCTGTTCATGCTTTAAAAGATATGCCATCAATTGAAACAGCTGGGCTAATAACAAATTTTTATTTAAAAAGGAATTCGCCCAATGAAATTTTTATTAGCAACAACAATATAAATTTTCTAGACCTTAAACCTAATTCGGTAATAGGCACTTCTTCTTACAGAAGGGAATACCAGTTAAAAAGTATTAGATCAGATCTGGATTATAAATTAATAAGAGGAAATGTGGATACTAGGATAAAGAAATTAGAGAATGGAGATTATGATGCAATTTTACTTTCCAAAGCTGGTATTGAAGCTTTAAGTTTGACAAATAAAATTACACATGAATTTAGTACTGAAGAACTAATACCTTGTGCTGGACAAGGTATTATTGCCATACAATGTAGAGAAGAAGATCAAGAAATAATAAATATCTTAGAAAAAATTAATGATTATCAATCGAGAATAATTGCAAATGCTGAAAGAAAAATTTTAAAAATACTCGAGGGTGACTGCGATACAGCAGTTGGTGTGTATGCAAAGATTGATAAAGATGTTGTAAATATAAAAGCTGAACTTTTTTCAGTGGATGGTAAACAAAGATTTTTTGTTGAAGAAAGTGAAAATAAAAAAATGGTTAATGATTTAAGTATTAAGATTGGAGAAAAATTAAAATCAGAGTCAAAGGGATCTTATAAAAGGTAAAATGCATATTTTATTAACAAGACCATTAGAGGATAGTAAAGAATTAATATTAAAATTTAGTTCTTTAGGACATAAAGTTTCTCATTTACCCGTGATAAAAGTTGAACCAATTAAATACGACGAGCCTGACTATACCCAATTTAAGGGAATAATATTTACAAGTTCAAATGCGATTAAGAATTTAGATTTATATAGAGTTGATAAAAAAATTGAATGTTATTGTGTAGGCTCTGCAACAGAAAAAGTTGCAAAGCTAAACGGTTTTCAAAATATTATTTCTGCAGAAGGAAACGTAAATAATTTAAAAGAATTAATATTACAAAACTTCGACACAAAGAATGGATCACTCCTTTACGTAAGTGGTGAAATAGTTTCTAGCAGGCTAGATAAAGATCTAATTTCTGAAGGTTATTCTTTAAAGAGATTGATTAACTATACGGTTTCATCAACTCAAGAAATAAAAGAGGAATTTAGAGCACAATTAAAAGCCTCAATCCCTGATATAATTTATGTTTACTCAGAAAATAGCGCTAGGAGTTTATTAAATTTACTTAAAAAATATGATCTTTTAGACAGTTGGATGGATACCAATTTAATGTGTATGGGTGAAAAAGCATCAGCCATTTTAAATGAGATCAAGTGGAAAAAAATTTTTCTATTTAACTCTGGTGAAGAAGAGTTTTTACTATATAAAATTTAGCCATGAGTGTTTTTGAGAATTTTTCAGGACTTTTTTTGTCTGTATGGCAAAAAGGGATTTTAGGTGTAAACTTTGTTGAGATCTTAATAGGTCTTGGAATATTCTTTATATTCTTAGTTTTTAGAGGGTTGATAAGTAAATTAGTAATCAAAAAACTAGAATTAATATCAAAAAGAACAACCAATAAACTTGATGATACTTTCGTTAAGGCAATGGAGGGGCCAGCTAGATTTCTTCCAATTGTTCTTGGAGTATTTTTTGCAAGTTACTATATGTCTTTTGCAGAAGATACGAGGTTATTTTTAGATAACGTAAATAGAACGTTGATTACGATTTTACTTTTTTGGATTATTCATCAAATTATTGAACCAATTTCCTACATACTAAGTGGATTTGATAAGATTTTAACTAGAGAACTAATTGGCTGGATTATCAAATCATTAAAAATTTTAATTTTAATCTTAGGAGCTGCAGCTGTTTTAGAATTATGGGGAATTAAAATTGGTCCAATTATTGCCGGACTTGGTTTATTTGGTGTTGCAGTTGCTTTAGGAGCACAAGATTTATTCAAAAATTTAATTTCAGGAATTTTAGTACTAGTTGAAAAGAGATTTAAAATGGGTGATTGGATTGAAGTTGAAGGAATAATTGAAGGTGTAGTCGAAAAAATAGGTTTTAGATCAACTGTCATAAGAAAATTTGATAAGTCTTTGGCAATTATTCCAAATTTTCAGTTTGCAGAGAATGCTGTAATTAATAAAAGTCAAATTACAAATTGGAGAATAAGTTGGACGATAACACTCCAGTATGACTCGACTGTTGAACAATTAAAAACTATACGAAATGAGATAGAAGATTTTATAAATAGTTCAGAAGATTATGATACTAAAGTTGGTGTTTCTGTTAGGGTTGATAAATTTGCTGATAGCTCAATAGATATGTATGTAAGATGTTATACAAAAACAAATAGTTGGAGCGAAATGTTAATGGTTAAAGAAAGACTGGCAATTAAAATTAAGGAAATTGTTGAGGGTAACAAAGCATCTTTTGCTTTCCCAAGCACTTCTGTATATGTAGAGAAGAAATGATAGCTATTTTTTACCTAGCTTTACAATTATTAAAATTGTATTCTTATGTAGTAATCGCTAATGTTGTTATAAGCTGGTTAATAGCTTTTAATGTCTTAAATACTTCAAATAGATTTGTTTATTCAATATTAGAGTTTACTTATAAGCTTACTGATCCAATTCTTAATAAAATAAGGGGTTTTTTGCCAAGTCTAGGTGCTTTCGATATATCGCCCATCATTCTTCTTTTGTTGATCTGGTTTGTAGAAATGTGTATGAAACTCTACGTAGCACCACTTATTTTTTAATAATCATGATTTTAATAGACGGAAAAAAACAATCAGCTGAACTTAGAGAGGAATTAAAAATCGAAGTTGATGATCTTAGAGAAAAATATAATAAAGTTCCAGGGTTAACTGTTATTCTTATTGGAGACTTAGCTCCAAGTCAGATTTATGTAAGAAATAAAGAAAAATCAGCAACACAAGTTGGTTTAAAATCTGAAGTTGTTAAATATCCAGATACTGTAGATGAAAAAACAGTCTTAGATAAAATTGAGGAACTTAATAAAGATGAAACTGTTTCAGGTATTTTGGTTCAATTGCCACTTCCAAAACACATTAATAAGCAACACGTTATAGAAACTATTTCACCACATAAAGATGTTGATGGTTTACACCCCATGAATGTTGGTAATCTTTCATCTGGATACCAAGGTTCAATTCCTTGTACACCTCTTGGATGTTATTATTTATTAAAAAAAATAGAACCTAACTTAACAGGAAAAAAAGCTGTAATGATTGGGAGGTCAAACTTAAATGGTAAAGCGATGGCACAACTTTTACTTCAAGAAGATTGTACGGTAACAATTACTCACTCAAAAACAAAAGACCTTCAGCATGAATGTCAAGAAGCAGATGTTATAGTTGCTGCTGTTGGAATTCCTGAACTTATAAAAGGTAATTGGGTGAAAAAAGATGCAATAGTTATTGATGTTGGAATAAACAAAACAGAAAATGGTTTAGTAGGTGATGTTGATTTTGAAGAAGTTTCAAAAGTTGCAAAAGCTTTAACCCCAGTTCCAGGAGGAGTTGGACCAATGACAATTGCTTGTTTGTTAAAAAATACAATTGAGTGTTTCAAAAGAACTCTAGACAACTAAAGATTTTTGCCAAAGTTAACAATTTTAATTGTTATATTTTTTATTTATAATTCTTTTACATTAGCTATGGAAAAAACACCTTATCATCATTTACCAGACGGTAGTTTTAGAAATCCTGAAGGATCTCCAGAACGAAACTCAAATTTTAAGTGGTCATTTAAAATATTTAATAAGGAAAAGAAAAAACTTGATATGGCTATTCCCGAAGATCACGCTATTGAAAAACAAAAAGTACTGTCAGATTTAGAAAATCTAAAAAATGACGATTATATTGGCTGGATAGGACATGCAACCTTTCTAATTAAGCTTGGAAATACAACAATAATAACTGATCCTGTCTTTTCAAAAAATGCAGGTCCACTAATTTTTGGTCCAAAACGGTATGTTAAAACAGCACTAGATTTAAATGAAATTCCTAAGACAGACTTATTTCTTCTAACTCATAATCATTACGATCATCAAGATATGACAACGATAAGAAAATTTCCTTTCAAAGATGCAAAGGTTTTGCTTCCATTAAGACTTGGAAAATATTTTACAAGAAATAATTATCATGATGTAAACGAAATGGACTGGTATGATGAAATTAAGATTAATGAGGATTTAAAAGTAACTTTAGTTCCTGCGGTACATTGGTCAAAAAGAAGTTTAACTGATACTAACAAAACATTGTGGGGAAATTTCTTAATTGAATATAAAAATAAAAAAATACTTTTTGCATGTGATACTGGTGTAGGAAATGTTTATAAAAAGTTAGGTGAAAAGTATGGGCCTATTGATTTAACTTTTATTAATATTGGTGCTTATAATTTTTACCCATTATCTCCAAATAAAGATAAATCTTCTTATCACACTAATCCCGAGGAAGCCCTAAGTATTGCAAGAGATCTAAAAAGCAAAAAAGTATTAGGGATGCATTGGGGAACTTTTGTTTTGTCTTTAGAACCAATTATGGAACCACCTGTTAGATTTAAAGATAATGCAGAAAAATATAGTTTTAAAAAAGAAGATGCAATTATTTTTAAAATTGGTGAATTTCGGTCTTTAAAAAATTTAGGAATTTAACAACAGCTACAAGTTTTCTTTGGCTTACTTTTTTCTTCTTTTAATAATTTTTCTTCAGCTTTTGCTATTTCTAGCTCTTTTGCATTTTCTTCTAAAGCAGTTTTTTCCTGTAACAATTTGTTTTCAAAATATGCATAAAGTGATTTAAAACCTTGCTTAGAGGCTTTTTTTTCTTCATAAGTTCTCCTTCCTCTAAGATTCTCAATCATTTTTAATATTTGTTGGGTTTGCATAGTATTTTTATCTCATAAATTTATAAAACTTCAATAATAATTATTTTTTTTAAATTATTTATTTAAGATATATATATTTAAGAAATCTAGTTCATTTTTCTCCTTAATTCTAAAAGAGAATTTTCTTAAATTATAAGGTTCAATTTCTACATTGATATACCTAAATCTACCTTCAGTTTTCAACTCATTATTTTTTTTCAATCCTGGAGTTGTTGTTAATCCTAAATATTTAATATTTGTTTTTTTTAATTTATCTAAAAAACTTAATATTTGATGATTTTTTAAATGTATAAACACATCTCTTACTAAAACTATATCAAATCCCTCAGGAATTTTATCTTCTACTAAGTCAAAACTTTTAAAAGAAATTTTATTGGATGAAAATTTTTTATTATTTTTTTTTATTAATTCATCGACAATATCTAACCCTAAGTATTCGCGATACTCATCATATTTTTTTAGCAAAAGGTTCATCCATATGAAATCTCCACAACCAATATCAAGAATTTTTCTTACACTATTTTTTTGGAAAAAGTTTAACAATTCATATGTTAAATTTCCAGTATAATCCAAATTTGATCCTGGCCCACTTAAAGATCTATTTTTATCAATCTTAAAATTATATTGCCAATGAGATGACAAATAAATGTATTTAAAAGTACTTTTTCTCAGAAACCTTTCAGGCAAAAACAATCTTGTTATTTTTGATATATAAAATCTTCTTAACCAATAAGTTATTTTAAGAATCCTTAACCGATTTTTTATAATCATATCTACTCTTTGAATTTAATTTAAATCCTTAATTTAATTGAAATATTATTATAATAATAAAATTAATTTAGCGAATTTAAAATTTGAGGAATAAATTTTTTAAAGTTAAAAAAACCTTTGTTACAGAATTTCCAGGAGTTTTGGTCAATTCTTCTATAAAGAAAATCAATATTTTTTAATGAGTTTTGATTTAAGTAATCTAAATTTTCCCCAACTGTTGGATAGAGGCAGTAGACTTTTTCTAAATTTTTGATTTCACTAATATTAATAATTTCGCAATTAATTGATTTTTCTATCAATCTTTTTTTTTGATCTTCAATTAAACTAGTTTTAAAATTCAATACATTTTCACTGAGTTTAATATTTCTATTTTCATTTTTGTTATCAATAAGAAGAATTTTTTTGAACTTTTTAATTGCAAAGTCAGTGATTTCAAATGCTAAATTATTTTCAAAAACTAATAATTTTTTCTCTTCAATATTTATAGGATTTTCAAAAGTTTTATCAAGAATAGTATAATTTTTATCACTTATTATTGGAGGTGCATTTTCGTTAAGTTTTATATTTTCAAATCTATTATTTGTAAATTTTTTAATATTCCATTCACTTGCAAGATAATGTTTTCCTTGAGTTTGAATACCTGCAACCCAACGCCAGCCCAAGGTATTAGATGCAGTATCACCATCGTATAAGTGTTGCATAAATAATTCAGCACCAAGTTGCCAAGGTAAGTCTAGTGTAAATATCCAAATGCTCGCAAACCACATTCTGGTATGATTATGCAAATAATTATAAGTCTTAAGTTCATTTACCCATTCATTGAAGCATTCAATTTCAGTGTTACCTTCAATGGCATTTAAGTAACTTTTATTATCTTTAAATTCTTCTTTTATTCTTTTTAAATCTAATAAATAATCATCCCAAACTTCTGATCTTAGTTCTAACCAACCTTTCCAGTATGTTCGCCATAAAACTTCTTGAATAAATTTTTCATTTTTTGAGAAGGAAAATTTTTCCAGTGACTTACTAATCACTTCTTTTTCATTAATCACTCCATGTGTTATATATGGTGATAGGCAAGATGTATTTGATCTTCTGTCAGGACCAAAATCAAAATTTCTTAATTTTGAATATTCTCCAAGACTATTTTTAATAAAATTATCTAAGATCTCAATAGCCGAAGCTCTTGTAGTTTTAAATTCCATTTTTTTATTATCTTAATTTTCTTTTATGAAAGTTAATAAATCTTTCTACATTTGATTTATTAAAAGTTTTATTTTCTTCGAAAGAAACTTTTTTCATTGAGTAAGCATTACTGGAAGTTTGTCTTGATTGAATTGTAATATTTCCTTTATAAAGTTTAAGTTTTACTGATCCATTTACTTTATTTCTTTTTAGATCAACTATTTTTTGAAGTTTAAATCTTTCCTTAGAATACCAATAACCATTGTAAACAAGCTCTGCATACCTTGGCATTACCTCATCCTTTTTATGCATTGTATTTTTGTCTAGAGTAACAGATTCTATTGCTCTGTGTGCTACAAGCAATAATGTTCCTCCTGGAGTTTCGTAAACTCCTCTTGATTTTATTCCAATGAATCTATTTTCAACTAAATCTACTCTCCCTATTCCATTTTTGCCGGCTAATTGATTGAGTTTATCCAAAACCTTTGCAGGAGGTAAATTTTTTCCATTCAGACCAATTGGATCAGCATTTTTGTAATTAATAGTAATAAAGCTTGGTTTATTTGGAGCCTTTTCAGGAGAAGTTGTTCTTTGAAATATAAATTCAGGTGCAGAATTTTTTGGATTTTCTAAAACTTTACCCTCTGTTGAAGTATGGAATAAATTATCATCTACTGAGAACGGCGGTGCTCCCTTTTTATCCTTAGGGATTGGTATTTCATGTTTTTTTGCATAATTAATGAGATCTGTTCTTGATTTTAATTTCCATATTCTCCATGGCGCAATTATTTTAATTTTAGGACCAAAGTAATGATATCCAAGTTCAAATCTCACTTGATCATTTCCTTTTCCTGTTGAACCATGTGAGACAGCATAAGCATTAAATTTTTTAGCAACCCTGATTTGATCTTTTGCAATGAGTGGTCTTGCAATTGATGTACCTAACAAATAAACACCTTCATAAAGAGCATGACCTCTTATCATTGGGTAGACATAATCTTTAACAAAAATATTTTTTAGATCTTGAATTATGATTTTTTTAACTCCCAATTTTTTTGCATTCTTAATTATTTTTTTTCTATCCATTTCCTGCCCAACATCAGCAGTGTATGCTATAACTTCAGCATCATAATTTTCCTGAAGCCATTTAAGAATGATAGACGTATCCAAACCACCTGAATAGGCGAGTACAATCTTCTTTTGTTTTTTCATTTAAGTGCAGCTTTTTTTTGCAGCGTTATAAGCTTTGGTAAATCCCATTAATGAATAGTCATCTGTAGTTCTTTTGCCACTTTGTTTGTAGGCTGTTATCATTAATCTAGATGCCTTTTTCATTCTTTTAATTATTTTTTGTTCTGTTTTTCCACTAGAAATCCAAGCAAATTTGTTTTGTGGTAGGTCAAACTCAAATTTTGATTTACCCGATGTAGCTAAAATTGAGTTTTGTGGATTAAAATCGTAACCAGATGTTATGCTCACTTCATCAGAAATCTTATCTTCAGGTCTAAAGGATACAAATAATCTTGCTTCTCTGTTGCTTGCCTTAGGAGACTGGCTTACTGGTATAGAATAAGCAAAACAGATTTTTCCAGTTTCATTAAAAACTGCAACAGCATTCCAATCTTTAAAAGTTCCTAACCTTGTTAAGTCTTCTGACTGGACAGATGTCATTAGAAATACTGTCAATATAAGTGTTTTTAAAAATAATTTTTTAATTATGGACATGGATTGGGATATTTTTTTTGTACATTATTAATTTCTTTTATTACTTCACTATCAAGATTCACTTTTACACTTTCTACGTTAGTTTTCAACTGCTCCATAGTTGTTGCTCCAATAATTACACTAGTCATAAAGTCTTGAACTTCACAGAATTTTATAGACATTTGACTCATATCAAGGTCAAATTTTTGACTAATTTTGTAATAATCTTCAACAGCCTCTTCCATATTTGGTTTTCTATATCTTGTCCAAAAATCAAAATCTCTTTCCATTCTTGATCCTTTTGGAAATTTTTTATTTCTATATTTGCCTGTTAAATAACCACTAGCTAAAGGTGAATAAGATAAACATCCTATATCTTCTCTTATAGATACTTCTGCTAAACCAACTTCATAAGACCTATTTAATAAACTGTATGGATTTTGAATTGACATCATTCTTGGTAGATCTTTATTTTTTGAAAGTTGAATATAATTCATAACTCCCCATGGGGTTTCATTTGACAAACCAACATACCTAATTTTACCCTGTCCAATAAATTTTTTTAAGTTTTCAAGAACATCTTCAAATTTATTCCAGTCATTCTCTTTATGTTCGTAACCTAGTCTTCCAAAGTTATTAACATTTCTTTCAGGCCAATGTAGTTGATAAAGATCAATATAATCGGTTTTTAATCTTTTTAGACTTCCATGGAGAGCATTCTCTAAGTTTTTGCCTGTAAAACTATTTTCTCCATTTCTCATATATTTTCTACTAGGACCACCCACTTTGGATGCGAGTATTACGTCTTTTCTTTTTTTTGTTTTTTCAAACCAATTTCCAATTATAGTTTCTGTATGACCATATGTTTCAGCTTTTGGTGGAACTGCATAAAGTTCAGCTGTATCCCAAAAATTTACTCCATTATCTAAAGAGTAATTCATTTGTTCAAATGCCTCATTTTGGGTATTTTGTTCACCCCAAGTCATTGTCCCAAGACAAATTGTACTTACATTTAGCTCAGTATTTCCTAGTTTTTTATAATTCATAATTTATGTAGTATTTGTTACATTTATTTTGACGACTTGAAAATCTTAAAAAAAAATCTTATATAAATAATATGGAATTCAATAAAGATAATATTTTAAATAAAGCAACAACAGCCAAGCAAAATGTTGTTATGGATGAAGGCTTAAGAGCCTACATGCTTAAAGTTTATAACTATATGGCAACTGGTGTCTTGCTTACTGGAATAATAGCACTTTTATCATTTAAAATGTCTGTAGTAACAGATTTAAATGGAGCAATTGTTGGATTAACAGAATTTGGGAATGCAATTTATTTATCAGGTTTAAAATGGATTGTAATGTTAGCTCCATTAGGAATTGTGTTTTATATGAGTTTTGGAATTAATAAAATGAGTGCTTCAAGAGCTCAGACAACTTTCTGGTTATTTGCTGCATTAATGGGATTATCTCTTTCATCAATATTACTTGTTTACACAGGTTTAAGTGTAACAAGAGTATTCTTTATTTCTTCAGCAACATTTGGTGCAATGAGCATCTATGGCTATACAACAAAAAGAGATTTAACTAAGATGGGATCTTTTTTAATGATGGGTTTGATAGGAATTATAATTGCATCAGTAGTAAATATATTCTTAAAATCATCAATGATGTATTTTGCAATATCAATAATCGGTGTTTTAGTATTTGTTGGCTTAACTGCATACGATACACAAAAAATTAAAAATATGTATGCTGCCTCTGACAGCGGTGAGTTAATGGGTAAAAAAGCCGTTATGGGAGCATTAACTTTATATTTAGATTTTATAAATTTATTTATAATGCTTTTAAGATTATTTGGTCAAAGAAGATAAAAACTAAATTTTTTTCCAATCAACTTTATTCAAGAGTATCTTAAGATCATATGAATTTTTTATTATCTTACCATTAGTATCTGTAATTAAATATTTAAGATTTTTATTTGAAGGCTTAAAGTTTTTACAAATTTTATATATAGCTTTTTCAGCTGCGTTTTTAAAAACACTAAAACTTACCTGCTTTCCAGAAATAGAAAGACCATAGTCTTTCCAATTGCCCGAGGAAACCATTTTTGCATAAAGATCTAATATAATTTTTAATTCAGTTCTCTCAAAAAAAAGTTTTTTATCTTCATCTTTATTCGTATTATTTACTACTAATTTTAAATTTCTATTCATTCAGTTTATGTTTGTTTATTAATCCTATTTGAAAAGCGGTAAAAATAAAGGTTATTGGCAACATTCCCCAAACTTTAAAGTTTACCCAAAATTCTTCTGATTGTGTTCTCCAAATTATTTCATTTAAAATCGCTAATCCAAAAAAGAAGTAAGTCCATCTTTTATTTAAAATCTCCCATCCTTCATCACTTAAGGGCATTGATTTTCCAAGTAATTTTTTTAAAACTGGTTCATCCGTAAAGTATTTGCCAAACATTAATGCAAGACCAAACAAAATATTTATTATTGTTGGCTTCATGTAAATAAATATAGGATCATCAAAATAAATTGTTAAACCACCAAACAATGTAATCAATATTCCGCTTATTAATGGTACCTTTGGAATTGTTTTTTCAACAATCCACATAATTAAAACTGCTATTATTGTTGCAACTATGAGTGGAGGTATTGCAACAATTAAATTTTTATCATTGTTATAATAAAAATAAAAAAATATTACCAAAGGCCCTAAATCAGTAACAAATTTTAAAACAGATTTATTCACTGCTACATAATAGCAGAATAATAAAACAATTATATTTTTTTTATTGATTTTTAATTTTAAATATCCATATTTATCGTGTGACTGTTCAAAAAGGAAAATTTTCTATTGGAGATGTTGTAAAACATAAGCACTTCGATTTTAGAGGTGTAATTTATGATGTTGATTTTGAGTTTAATAATTCTGAGGAGTGGTATCAATCTATACCAAAAAACGTAAGACCTAGAAAAGACCAACCATTTTATCATTTATTAGCTGAAAATGACGAAATCACCTACGAAGCATACGTTTCTGAGCAAAATTTATTAGTGGATGACTCTGATGAACCAATAAAACACCCTCTAATCAACGAGATATTCTCAGGGAAAAAAGGCTCTGGTTATTTTAAGCCTTCTAATTAAGCTAATTTACATTATTTAAACACATTTCGTGCAAACCTTTGTCATAGATTTTTTCTAAAGTAAATTATATTTTGACCAAGGATGTTTTATCCCATTTATTTTATCTCCCTCTGCGTTCTTGGTCAGAATAACTCACCAGAAAAATTTTCATAATTTAAATTTGTGTTATAGATAACAGAAAATGTTTAAGTATTTAAAACCAAATAATTTATTAAAAATAATAAATAAAACACAAAAATTTGTATTTGTTATTTTTTTAGTAATTATAAGCATTGGCCTTGTTGAGGCTTTAATACTTTCTCCAGAAGATTATAAACAAAGCGATTCGGTGAGAATTATGTATGTCCATGTTCCAGCAGCTTGGATTTCTCTTGGAATTTTTTCTTTAATTGCTGTTTTGTCATTTGGTATTTTAGTTTTTAAAAATAAGAATCTTTCTTTAATAACAAAAAGCTTAGCACCATCTGGTTTTGTTTTTAATGTTATTGCTTTGGTTACAGGATCCATTTGGGGTAAACCTACTTGGGGAACCTGGTGGGCATGGGATGCAAGAATAACATCAATGTTATTACTTGCTTTTTTTTATTTAATGTTTCTTCTAAGTTGGAGGGTAACTGACAATGAGGAAAAAGCTGTAAAGATTAGTTCGTACATAGCAATAATAGGTTTAATAAATGTCCCAATAATCAAATTTTCTGTTGAATGGTGGTCAACATTGCACCAACCTTCTTCAGTAAATATTTTTACAGAAACCTCCATTCATGCTTCTATGTTGTTACCTTTAGGTATAATGACTGCGGCATTTGCACTTTTTTCGCTTTTGATATTTTTGATGAAATATAATACAGAACTGATAAAAATAAAAAATAAAGGATTAGATAGATTATGATTAACGAAGTTTTATACATGAATGGATATGGTCTCTATGTATGGTCTTCTTTTGCATTTACTCTTTCTTGTTTCTGTATTTTATATTCAGTAATCAAACTTCAACTTGTTAAAGAGCAAAAGAAATTTAGGACGCGTTTTGAAAATTTAGATACTGATAAAATTGAAATAGCAAAAAAACAAGAGACATATAAAGAAATAATAGCTACCTCATCTGCATCTAAAATTTAATTTTTATTTTCATGTATGGTAAAAAAGTTAAATTAAGAGCCATCTTTATATTATCTATATTCTTTTCATTTATCTTAATTGTATTTTTAGTTTTTAAATCACTTGAGGAAAACATTGTTTATTTTAAATCACCTACAGAAATAAAAAATTTAACAGAGTTGACATCAAAAAAAATAAGAGTTGGTGGAATGGTTAAAGCAAAATCAATTAATGTTAATCAGTCAGAAGTTAACTTTGTTATAACTGACTTTAAAAATGAATTAATCGTTAATTATAGTGGTTCTGTTCCAAATTTATTTGAAGAAGGAAAAGGAGTTGTGGCTGAAGGTTTTTTAAAAGATCGTAATTTTTTAACTGCGGTTAAAATATTAGCAAAACATGATGAAAATTATATGCCACCTGAGGTGAAAGAGGCATTAAAAGAGAGTAATTAATGATAAACCAAATTGGAAATTATTCACTTTATATTGCTTTACTGTCATCTATTTTAATAATCATTCAATCTCCAATATTATTAAATCGCAATAATATAAATGTTAGTGGAAGAATTTTTTCACTAATTTCTATTCAATCATTAATGATTATAATAAGTTTCATTGCTCTTGTAATAGCCTTTATAATCTCAGATTTTAGTAATGAGACAGTCTATAATAATTCTCATACCTCTAAACCTTTATTCTATAAAATCTCAGGAACATGGGGAAACCATGAGGGAAGTTTACTTCTTTGGTTATTAGTATTATCAATTTTTTTATTAATTTTTACAATTAATTCAAAAAATCTTTCAAATAAATATAGGATTCTTACTTTATTTTTTCAGGAAATAATAATTGCAGGATTTTTATTATTTATTCTTTTTACTTCAAATCCCTTTATGAGTTTATTCCCAATTCCAAACGAGGGAACTGGTTTAAATCCAATACTTCAAGACCCAGCATTAGCAATTCATCCACCAATATTATATTTAGGATATGTTGGAACATCTATTATTTTTTCTTCCTCACTCGCAGCCTTAATATCAGGTTCTGTAAATAAAACCTGGGCCAAGCATATAAAGAATTGGGTACTGGTTTCATGGATTTTTTTATCTATTGGAATTTTATTAGGATCTATATGGGCTTATTATGAACTAGGATGGGGAGGTTTTTGGTTTTGGGATCCAGTTGAAAATGTATCCCTTATGCCATGGTTTTGTTTAACGGCTTTATTTCACACTATTTTGATTTTGGAAAAAAGAGAAATGTTTCATTCCTGGGCAGTAATTTTATCAATTACAACTTTTTCATTAAGTATGAGTGGAACATTTTTAGTTAGATCTGGTATTTTAAATTCAATCCATACTTTTGCAAATGATCCATCAAGGGGAGTATTTATTCTTTGTTTTTTATTTATATTAATTACGTTGTCTATTTTTATTTATTTTTTTTATCAAAACAAAATCAAAAACAATTTCACAAAAACTTATATTGTTAGTAAAGAAACAGCTGTTCTAGTTAATAACTTGTTTATGATGTTTTTTTTATCGGTTGTCTTAATTGGCACAGTTTATCCAATATTTCTAGAAGTAGTAAATAATGATAAAATTTCAGTTGGTCCCCCCTTTTATCATAAATTAATTGTACCTTTTTTGATTCCTTTTTTAATTTTTATGGCAACTGGACCAAATTTAAATTGGATTAAAGATAAAATAAATAAAATTAATCAACAGCAGCTTTTATTTTTTATTTTATCAATAATTATTTCTTTTATTTTTTTAAAAAGAGTTGGAATTTCTTATCTATTTTCACTCCCACTTTTTATTGCAAGTATTTTTCTTTTTTTAATTACTATTAAAGATTTTTCAGTAAAAAAAACAAATTTATCTCAAAAAATATCTCATTTCGGTTTTAGTTTGTTTATTTTAAGTGTTTTAGTCAATGGTGTTCTTGCAAAAGAGTACTCATCAAATATGAAAGTTGGAGATGAAAGAAAATTTTTAAATAAAACAATTAAATTTGAAAGTCTTAAAGTAAATGAAAGTAAAAATTACCAGTCTTTAGAGGCAAATTTTAAAATTTCAGACAAAAATAATTCGATCAATTTGAAACCAGAGGTAAGAGTTTATGATCAGCCACAAACAATAACTAGTGAGGCCGATATAAAATCGACATTATACTCTGATAATTTTTTGGTGTTTAATATATTAAAAAATGATGGATTTTATAATGTCAGGTATCAAATAAAACCGTTTATGATATGGATTTGGATATCAATAATATTAATCTCCTTTGGAGGGATATTAAGCATAGTAAAAAAAAATGGTTAAAAATATTAAGCTAATAGCAGTAGTTTTTTTAGTTATTGTAAGTTTTTTTATTCTTCTTAAAGGCCTTAATAAAACAAATAATTATTCCCCCAATTTAAACTCAAGTAATATTGATTTTAACTTTAAAGCTAAGTTTCTTTATTCTAATGAGGAGACAACATTATACGAATTGATAAATGATAAAGATTTTTCATTAATAAATATATGGGCCTCATGGTGTCTACCATGTCGAGATGAGCATCCTTATTTATTAAATTTAAATTCGTTAGGTAAATTAAATATTATTGGAATTAACTATAAAGATAGTGAGGTAAATGCAAAAAAATTCATTAAAGAATTGGGTAATCCGTATTCTAAAATTGTAGTTGATCCTTCAGGAGTTAATTCAATTGAGCTAGGTGCATATGGTGTACCTGAAACAATTCTTATAAATAACAATTCCAAAACTATTTTAAAAAAATATATTGGTCCACTTGATGATAAAAAACTTGCTGAACTTAAAATAATAATCAAAAATGAAAATTAAAATTTTAGTCCTTACAATATTTTACTTAATAGGTTCTTTTAATCTATCATATGCAGCTAATTCTAAAAAGGTTGATCAAATTTCAAAAAATTTGAGATGTTTAATTTGTCAAGGACAATCAGTTTATGACTCTCAATCTGATTTTGCTTTAAGTATGAAAATTTTAATTCAAAATAAAATCGATGAAGGTAAAAATGATGAACAGATTTATGATTTTCTTAAGAGCAAGTATGGAGAGTGGATAGTTTATGATCCAGAAATCAACAAAAACACAGTTTTACTTTGGGTATTACCTTTGATTTTATTTGTTTTTGGCGGTATTTTAATTCTTAGAAAAGTATCTATAAAGTAGGTACAAATTTTTTATGCAAACCATTTTAAAATTATTGTTAATTTATTTTTTGCTGGGTTTAAATTTAGCAAATGCAGATGGACATAGTTCTAATGAAAATTGGAGTTTTTACACTGGGACTTTTGATTTTAGTGATGAGGGAAAAAAGTCTACTTTAATTGGTATACAGCATGTTAATACTGGAAAAGATAAAGAGAGCTTTTTAGGAATCCTTCAACCAGTAACAGGTCTAATGGTGACAGCAGATAACGCGGCATACATTTATACAGGTTTTCAAATTTACAATGAGGGTCCTTTGAAGTTTACTCCAAGCTTTACTCCTGGTCTATATTCTAAAGGTGATGGTAAAGATTTAGGACATGTGATTGAGTTTAAAACAGAAATACAAATTTCTTATGAATTTTCATCAAATAGTGAAATAGCCCTGTCATATAACCATATATCAAACGCGAGCCTTGGGGATAAAAATCCTGGGGCAAATAGTTATATGTTTAATTATATAAAAAAATTTTAAATTAAAATTATGAATTTAAAAGACTGTCACAATTTTGGTGATTTTAGAAAATTAGCTAAAAAAAAATTACCTTCTCCAATTTTTCACTACATTGATGGTGCAGCTGATGATGAAATAACGTATGCAAGAAATACTAGTGCTTTTGATGATGTTGATTTAGTTCCAAATGTTTTAAGAGGAGTTGAAAATGTTGATCTTTCAACAACAATATTTGGAAAAAAATTGGATTTACCGTTTTACCTAGCACCCACAGCATTACAAAGACTTTTTCATTATGATGGAGAAAGAGCAGTTGGAAAGGCAGCAAAAAAATTTAATACAATGTTTGGTGTTTCAGCTTTGGCTACAGTCAGTGTAGAAGAAATTTCTGCTATGATTGATACTCCTAAGATGTTTCAATTTTATTTTCACAAAGATAGAGGCTTAAATGACTCTTGTTTAGAGAGAGCCAAAGCAGCAAAATTCGATGTAATGGCTTTAACGGTGGATACTATTACAGGTGGAAACCGAGAGAGAGATTTAAGAACTGGATTTACATCTCCGCCTAAATTAACTCTATCAAGTTTGTTTAGTTTTGCCACTAAGCCTATGTGGGGAATAAACTATCTGACTAAAGGTAAATTTGAATTACCACACCTTCAAGATTTTGTGAAAGAAGGTACAAGCACTAACTCTTCAATTGGGAGTTATTTTTCTACTATGTTAGACCAATCTATGAATTGGAAAGATGCTGAAAAACTTTGTTCTCAATGGGGTGGCCATTTTGCGCTTAAAGGTATTATGAGTGTTGAAGATGCAAAAAAAGCTGTAGATATTGGTTGCACTGGAATTATGGTTTCAAATCACGGAGGAAGACAACTTGATGGTTCTAGATCTCCTTTTGATCAACTTGCAGAAATTGTTGATGCTGTTGGCGATAAACTTGATGTTATATGTGAAGGCGGAATTCATAGAGGAACTCACATGCTAAAAGCACTATCTTTAGGAGCTAAAGCTTGTTCAGGTGGAAGACTTTATCTTTATGCTTTAGCTGCAGCAGGTCAAGCAGGAGTGGAAAGAGCACTAAATCAATATAAAACTGAACTGCAACGAGATATGAAACTAATGGGTTGCACAAAAATCAGTGACCTAAACAGAAGTAATTTAAGATTCAGAATATAATGAGTTTGAGCAATTGCTATAACTTTGATGACTTTAGAAAGTTAGCAAAAAAAAAACTCCCTGCACCTATTTTTCATTATATAGATGGAGGGGCAGACGATGAAGTTACAATGAATAGAAATACAGATTCATTTAATGACTGTGATCTAATTCCAAATATTTTAAATAGTGTTGGTGAACCTGATTTAAAAACAGAGGTCTTTGGAACAAAGATGGATATGCCGATCTTTTTATCACCTACGGCTATGCAAAGTTTATATCACCCAGACGGAGATAAGGCTTCTGCTCGTGCTGCAGAAAAATTTGGTACGATATACAGTATGTCTACCATGGCTTCCTTTTCGATTGAAGAAATTGCAAATCTTTCAAGTGGGCCGAAAATTTTCCAATTGTATATTCATAAGGATCAATCGATAACTAATGACTTAATTGATAGATGTAAAAGAGCAAACTTCAATGGAATGTGTGTCACAGTTGACACTATTGTTGCTGGAAATAGAGAAAGAGATCACAGGACAGGTTTTACAACACCACCAAAATTTACTTTAGATAGTTTAATGAGTTTTGCCATGAGACCTCAGTGGGTCTTTAATTATTTTACGCATAAAAAATTTGAATTAGCAAATCTTAAAGATAAAGTTGATAAGGGTACAAATATTGCCCAATCTGTTATGGGATATATAAATGAGCAATATGATCCTGCCATGAATTGGAAAGATGCAGAGTATTGTATAAAAAAATGGGACGGTCCAATTGCACTTAAAGGAGTTATGTCAGTTGATGACGCTAAAAGAGCAATAGACATAGGATGTACCGCTATAATGATATCAAACCATGGTGGAAGACAACTTGACGGGTCTAGATCTCCTTTTGATCAAGTAAAATCTATAAGAGATGCTGTTGGAGATAAATTAGAGGTAATTTTAGATGGTGGAGTTCGAAGAGGAACACATGTTCTTAAAGCTTTAGCAGCAGGTGCGACAGCTTGTAGTTTTGGTAAAGCTTTTTTGTTTAGTTTAGGGGCTGGTGGCCAAGAAGGAGTAGAAAGATTACTACAAAATATGCATGATGAAATAAGACGTAACATGATCTTGATGGGATGCAAAAGTATAAGAGACTTAGATGAGTCCAAAATTATTTATAGAAGATAAAAAATTTTAATTAATAGACATAGATAACCTTTTCAGTTAGTTTTCTCACATTAAAAAATAAAATTATGATATTGGCAAAAAATTTAGAAAACTTAGGAACAGAGTCTGCATTCAGCGTATTAGCTGAAGCTAAAGCATTAGAAGCAAAGGGTCACCCAATGATACATTTGGGATTAGGTCAACCGGATTTTAAAACACCAAAACATGTAGTTGAAGCTGCAAAAAAAGCTTTAGACGATGGTCATCATGGATATGTTATGTCTAACGGAATTCCAGAATGTAGAGAAGCTGTAACAAGATGGATTAAAAAACGATATAATTCAGATATTGATGCTGAAAGAATTTTAATCATGCCAGGTGGAAAGCCCACAATGAGTTATGCTATTCAATGTTTTGGTGAACCAGGAGCAGAAATAATTCATCCTACACCTGCCTTCCCAATTTATGAGTCAATGATAAATTATACTGGTTCAACACCAGTACCATACGATCTTACTGAAGATAAAGATCTTAAATTTGATCCAGATAAAATATTATCTTTAATTACTGATAAAACTAGATTGTTAATTTTAATTAACCCAAATAACCCAACGGGAAGTTTTGTTGAGAAGCCAGTGATAGATTATTTTGCTAAAGAGTTAGAAAAACATCCACATGTTACGATCTTAAGCGATGAAATCTATAGTAGACAAATTTTTGACTACAAAGAAATGCCATCGTTTTTTCATTATGAAAATTTAAGAGATAGGTTAATTGTATTAGAAGGTTGGAGTAAAGCATATTCAATGACTGGATGGAGATTAGGTTGGAGTTTTTGGCCGAAAGAACTAGTTGAACATGTGAATAAATTATTAATTAATAGTGTATCTTGTGTAAATGCAGCAGCACAATTTGCTGGTATAGCTGCATTGGATGGACCAGATGATTCAATTAAAGATATGTTAGATAAGTTTACTTTAAGAAGAAATTTAATTCATAAAGGTTTAAATGATTTACCAGGGATAGAGTGCAGTCTCCCAGGTGGAGCTTTTTATGCATTTCCAAATGTAAAAGGTACTGGAATGACAGGCGCAGAATTTTGTAAAAAAGCAATGCATGAAGCTGGTGTTGCAATAGTGCCTGGAACAGCATTTGGACAAACTTGCCAAGACTACGTAAGATTTAGTTTTGCCGCATCTAGAGATAACATACAGCAGGCCTTAGAAAATATAGGCAAGATGCTTTCTAAATAGGCTGTATTTTTAAAAGATTTTTCTGTAATATTTACTTATGAATGAGAATGTACAAACAGAATTGAAAAAAATCTTTAACGGAAGATTTTCAACCTCAGAGTCTACACGAGCAAATTATGCAAGAGGTGAAGATACGTATGATCCAATTCTTTCAAAAGCTGTAGTATTTCCAGAAACAAATGAGGAAGTTTCTCAATTATTAAAACTATGTAACGAACATAAAATACCTGTAGTTCCATTTGGTACAGGTACTTCTTTAGAAGGTCACGTTGTGGGAAATCAAAACGGTATTACTATTTCTCTTGAAAAAATGAATAAAGTTTTAAGTGTCAATGCCGAGGACTTTGATTGTAGAGTTCAAGCAAATGTCACAAGAAAACAATTAAACGAATATTTGAGAGAAGATGGAGTATTTTTTCCAATTGATCCAGGCGCAGATGCTGCTCTTGGTGGGATGGCAGCAACGTCAGCTTCAGGAACAATGGCTGTTAAATATGGAACTATGAGAACTGTAATTTCAGGTCTGACAGTTGTTCTTCCAAATGGAGATATTATTAAAACAGGAGCTAGAACAAAAAAAACTTCTGCGGGATATAATCTTACAAATCTATTTATAGGTTCAGAGGGAACACTTGGAATTATTACTGAAGTACAATTAAGATTATCACCTATACCTGAAAGTATTATGAGTGCAGTTTGTTATTTTCCAGATTTAGACTCTGCAGTTAAAGCATCTCAAGAAGTTATCCAATATGGTGTTCCGATTGCAAGAATTGAAATGCTTAACAAAGATCAAATGGAAATAAGTATTAAGTATTCTAAATTAGATAATATAAAAGCGTCACCTACTCTATTTTTTGAATTTCATGGAAGTGAAGCATCAAATAATGAAAATATTGGAATTGTAGAAGAAATTTCAAAAAGTAATGGCGGAAGTGATTTTCAATGGGCGTCTTCTCCTGAAGAGCAAAAAAAATTATGGAAAGCAAGACACGATGTTTACTATTCTGTTAAAGCTTTGGGAAATGATATGAAAGTTTATTCTACAGACGTATGTGTACCAATTTCAAGATTAGTTGAGTGTATTTCATGGGCAGAAAAAGAAGTACAAAAGCTGGGACTAACTGCTCCAATGGTAGGTCATGTTGGTGATGGAAATTTTCATTCTATAGTTCTTTATGATCCAGATGACGAAGACAAACAAAAAAGAATAAGACAATATAGTGATGATTTAATAAATAAAGCACTTGAACTTGAGGGAACTATAACTGGAGAACATGGTATAGGACTTCAAAAAAAACATTACTTACTTAGAGAACATCCAGATAACGTACCTGTAATGAAATCTATTAAACGATCAATAGATGTAAATAATATAATGAATCCTGGTAAAATCTTCGATTTAAATTAATCTAACTTAATGAAAAAAATATTGGTCACAAGAAGATTGCTAAGATCTTGTGAGGACAAAGCAAAAGAAATCTTTGATGCAAACTTAAATCTTAATGATGAACTATATTCACAAAAAAAATTAATTGAAATGAGTGCTGGCTGTGATGGTATACTATCGGCTTTAACTGATAAGCTTGATGCTGATACAATCAATCAATTACCAGACTCCGTCAAAATACTTTCTAACTTTGCAGTTGGATTTGGAAATATTGATTTAGAAGCAGCAAAAAATAGAGGTATAGCAGTAACTAATACTCCAGATGTTTTAACTGATGCAACAGCAGAAATTGGAGTTCTTTTAATTCTTGGTGCTTGCAGAAGAGCTTCAGAGGGAATTGAAAGAGCTAGAGAAGGCGGATGGGTTTGGTCAGCAGATTTATTAATTGGAAAACAATTAACAGGTACAAGGCTAGGTATATTAGGTATGGGAAGAATAGGACAAAAAATTGCAAAAGTTGCTAAATCTCTTGGAATGATAATTCATTATCATAACAGATCAAAACTTAGTGAGGAAAAAGAACAAGGTGCAATTTATCATGATAATTTAAAAGATCTTCTATCTGTATCAGATGTGTTATCTGTATGTTGTCCAGCATCAAAAGAGACAATTGATATGATTAATAAAGATACAATCGAATACTTACCAAAAGGCGCAGTAGTTACTAATGTTGCAAGAGGAGATATAATTGAAGACGAGGCAATGGTTGATGCACTGGATAGAAGAAAAGTTTATGCAGTTGGGTTAGATGTTTATAAAAATGAGCCAAATCTAAACAAAGGTTATTACAAACATAAAAGTGCGTTTATACTTCCTCATTTAGGCAGTGCTACAAAGGAAACTAGAACAGCTATGGCCAATCTAGCTATCGATAACTTGGATGAATACTTCAAAACTGGACACTGCAAAAACAAAGTTAACTAACAATCTCAAGTTGTACTATTTAATTCCTGTGACAAAAAAAAGGTATGTTACCTAGACATATTTTTTGATTCAATCTACAATTTAAAAATAAATTTTTAATCGAGAGGAATAAAATGAAAGCTCAGGTTTTGCACAAGTATGATCCAGAAATGAAAGAAGAAGTTTGGGTCACAGAACAAGAAATGCCAGATCCAAAATTAGAAAAATCATCAGATGTAATAGTAAAAATAGGTGCTGCAGGAGTTTGCAGAACAGATTTACATATTATTGAGGGTGTATGGAAACACATTCAAGATCCAGATGGAGATTTACTTCCATGTGTTATGGGTCATGAAAATGCTGGTTGGATTGAGGAAGTCGGCAAAGATGTAACAAATTTTAAAAAAGGAGACCCTGTTATTCTTCATCCTTTAATATCAGGTACTGATGGCACTTGTCTAGATTGCAGAAGAGGTAATGATATGCATGCAGAGGCAGGAGCATTTCCAGGATTGAGTATGAAAGAAGGAGGTTATTCTGAATTGCTAAAAACTAGTGTGAGAAATTTAATTAAAATTCCTAAAATTCTAACCCCAAAAGATGTAGCACCATTTTCAGATGCTGGACTTACAGCTTATAGAGTTGTTAAAAAAGCAACTAGGCTTTTATTGCCAGGAGATAGTTGTGTAGTTATTGGCGCTGGTGGTTTAGGTCATATTGCAATTCAATGCCTGAGAGCAATGTGTGCTGCTCATATTATTATCGTTGAGAAATCCCAAAAAGCACTTGATCATGCAATGTCATTAGGTGGAGATCATGGAGTATTAATTGATGGTAATGAAGTAGAAAAAGTAAAAGAACTTACCAAAGGAAAAGGTGCTGAAGCTGTCATAGATTTTGTTGGTGAGAAAGGATCAACATCAATGGGTTTAAATATGACAAGACCTGGAGGTTACTTTTATATTGTAGGATATGGTGAAGAAATTAAAATTCTTGCAGTAGATGTGATTTTTACTGAGAGAAATATTATAGGAAATTTAGTAGGAACGTGGTCTGAATTATATGAACTAATGGAGTTGGCTGACAAGGGGTTGGTCAAACTTTCAATGGCTGAATATAGATTAGACGATGCTAACAAAGCGCTACATGATCTTAATGATGGAAAAGTCAAAGGTCGTGCAGTGTTAGTTCCATAAATAACAAAAGAGAGGAAATGAAGATGAAGACAATAAAAACTTGCGTAACTGCTCTTATATCAGCTTTGTTGGTATTCAGTCCTGTTGCGTATGCTGATAAGTGGAGTGATCAATTTCCACATATCAAAACTACTGGGGATATTCCCGGTGAGTGTTCTTACGAGTCAATGTCAAAAAAAGACTACTCTGGTAAAACACTAAAAATAAATACACATGCTGTGCCAGTTATGGGTGAGCCAACAGCTCTTCATGCTGAACAGTTTGCTAAGTTAACTGGAGCAAAAGTTGATGTAACTCATACACCAGCTGGAGATCTATATGCAAAAGCTATGGTTCCTTTCCAAGCAGGTCAAGCTCCATATGATATCGTATTTGGATTTTCTAATTTCATTAATGATTGGAGAAGATACTTAGAACCAGTTCCAAAAAAATATGTTGAGATGAAACAAATGCAAGACGTTACCCCATCTCACATTGGTGTAGCTTCTTGGGATGGTGTCATGTATCAGTTTCCAGTTGATGGTGATAGACACTATCTTAAATATAGAAAAGATGTCATTGACAATCCTGAATATCAAAAAAAATATAAAGCCGACACTGGTAAAGAGTTAAGAGTTCCACAAACTTGGAAAGAGTATGGAGAAATGGCTGCTTACTTTAATGATTGGGACTGGGATGGTGATGGTGAGAAAGAATATGGATCAGCAGAGGTAATGAAAAAAGATGACCTTATGTATGCTGCTTTCTATTCTAGATCAGCTGCTTATTCTAAAAACCCTAAAACACCAGGTGGTTTTTTCTTTGATCTAGAGACTATGACTCCACTAATTAATAATCCTGGTTTTGTAGAAGCTCTAACTGACTGGGTTGCTGCTACTAAATACGTTCCACCAGGAGGGATTAACTTCGGTTTAGGTGATGAAATTGGATCATTTGGTGGTGGACAAACTTTATTTAGTTTTTCATGGGATGATGCATTTGTTGCAGCTATGCAACCTGACAGCCCAATTAACAATAAAGTTGGTGCTGCACAATTACCAGGTGCTATGAAAGTTTGGAATAGAAAATCTAATTCTTGGGATGAAGGTTTTAACCAAGCTCCTTTCTTCGTATGGGGATGGGCAGTTGGTGTTGCTAAGAAAAGTAAAGAGAAAGAAATGGCATTTGACTATTTGTGTTTCTTTGCTAACGAGGCAAATCACCAAGCTGATATAGGAATTGGTAGATTTGGAGTAAATCCATTTAGAAATGACGACTTTAAAGCTGAAGTTTGGACGCAGATCGGTTGGGACAAAGATATTGCTGAGTCTTATGTAGATACTCTTGCAAAAATGGAAGAAAGTAAAAATAGAGTTTTTCCATTAAGAGTTCCAGGCACATTTGAGTTTAATGCTGCATTAGCAACTGCTGCAGCTAAAGCTTTAGCCGGACAATTATCACCACAAGCTGCTTTAGATGAAGCTGCTAAACAGTGGAATGATATACTTAATAGAGTAGGAAAAGATAACGTAAGAAAAGCTTACTCTGTTGGTGTAGCAATGGAAGATAATAAGCTTTAAAAATACTTATTGTGGCCGTCAACTCGACGGCCACAAATTAAATAAATCCAAAAAATTATATTTATGAATTTTAAGCACAAGTTTGTTTTTTTATTTCCAGGTTTATTTGTGCTAATAGGAATACTAATATTCCCTATCATTTTTACTATAAGATTAAGTTTATCAGGATGGAATAGTTATACGCCTGAAATGAATTTTATAGGAATTACAAACTATATAAGACTGTTTACAGATGATCCAAGATTTTGGGAGTCTTTTTTCAGGTTAAGTTTTTTATCAGTTACAACGGTTATTCTTCAATACGTAATAGGTTTCGCATTAGCACTTATGGTTTGGAGAGAAATCAAATTTAAAAGGTTTTTTAGAGTAATTTTCTTAATTCCAATGATGACTACGCCTGTTATTATGACAGTTATCTGGAGAACTTTTTTTCATGAGTCTCTTGGACCAGTTAATGACCTTTTAGGAAATATCGGAATTAAACCAATTTTATGGCTCAGCGATCCAGTAATAGCTAAATTTACAGTTATTATAGTTGAGGTATGGCAATGGACGCCATTTATGTTTTTATTACTACTTGCTGGTCTATTGTCTCTTCCTAAGGAACCTTTCTTAGCTGCTGCAATTGATGGAGCAAGTCCTTTTAGAAAGTTTGTTTATGTTACATTTCCATTAATGGCTCCTATTTCAATTGGTGCAATTATCATAAGATTAATTGAGGCCTCAAAAATAATGGATACTGTTTTTGTTTTGACATCTGGAGGACCTGGAACCGCAACAGAAACTTCAAGTTTTTATATTTATATTAAAGGATTGAGAGAGTTTCAAATGGGTTATGCTGCAACTCTATCATTTACATATTTAGTAATAATGATCATAAGTCTAACTATTATAGCAAAAGTTTTAACTAAATTGATGATTAAGGAATAATGCATAAACTTTATACATTTTTAAAATATACATTTATTACATTATGGACTGTATTTATAGTTGCACCTTTTTTGTGGGCTATTTCTACATCTTTTAAAGATTTTCAATCTGTAAATAGTAAGGTTACTTATATTCCATGGTTAGATTTTGAACCAACTTTAGAAGGATGGCGTGTATTAGTTAAATCGCCAGCTAGAGGAGGAGTTGATATCGTTGAACCGTACTTTAATAGTATTTTTGTTACGTGCACTGCTAGTTTAATTAGTATTATTCTAGGAACGCTTGCTGCATATGCTCTTTCAAGATTTACTTTTAAAGCAGGATTTGTCAGAAATAATGATATTACATTCTTCTTTATATCTCAAAGAATTATGCCACCAATTGTTTTATCGATACCCTTCTTTATATTTTTAAGTACTATTGGATTATTAGATAGCTTATTTGGTTTAGTAGTAGTTTACATTGTGTTGCTAATGCCCATTGCTGTTTGGATAATGGTCGACTTTTTTAATAGGGTACCAAAAGAGTTAGATGAGACTGCATTGATTGATGGATGCAACCCCTATCAGGCATTTTATAAAGTTGTGCTTCCAAACTCAATTCCAGGATTAATTGTTGCTGGGATGTTTTGTATTATTTTTGGTTGGATAGACTTTTTCTTTGCTTTTATTTTAACATTTACCGAAGTACAGTTGCTACCAGTAAAAGTTGTAGCATTAAACTCATCAATTACTCCATGGTGGAGTTTGTCAGCCTCAGCATTAATTTCAGTTGCACCTTTGATCATTGTTGCTTTTGTTGTTGAAAGATATTTATCTAAAGGGAATTTATCTGGAGCATTAAAATAATGAATTTAATCGGAAAAAATATAACTTACAAACCAGATAACCAGTTCCACTTGAATGATGTATCATTCGATTTCAAAAAAGGAAATCTTTATACCATTTTAGGGAGAACTTTATCTGGAAAAACGACATTTTTAAAAACAATCGCAGGCTTGCTTAACCCAGATACTGGAGAATTATTTTTTGAGGATAAAGATTTTAGCAAAATTCCTGTTTGGGAAAGAAATGTGGCAATGGTTTATCAACAATTTATTAATTACCCTCATCTTAATGTTTATGAGAACATAATTTTTCCCCTTAAACAAAGAAAACTAAGCGAAGAGCAAATTAAAATGGATGTAGAAGATGCACTTAAGACTGTAGGATTAGTTGGTTTTGAAAATCGTAAAATTCAAGAATTATCAGGTGGTCAACAACAAAGAGTAGCCTTAGCCAGGTCTCTTGCAAAGAAGGCAAAGATACTTCTTCTCGATGAACCATTGGTTAACCTTGATTATAAGTTAAGAGAGCAATTAAGAGAGGAATTTAAAAGAATATTCTCTGAGGGCCTGTCTCAAGATACAATTTTAATATACTCAACAACTGATCCTCAGGAAGTAATGGAGTTAAATGGTGAAGTAATAGTATTACATGAGGGCAAAGTTTTACAAAAAGGAGATGCTAAAGAAATATTTGAAAATCCAAAAAACCTTAAAGTAGCAGAAATCTCAAACGATCCGCCAATGAATATTTTAACAGGCAGTAAAGGTTTGGATAAGTTAAACTTTGAAAATATTTCAATAAAATTGCCACCATATTTAAAAGATTTAAAGAGCCAAAATTATTATTTTGGAATTAGAGCTTCAGAAATAAAACTTGATAAGGAAGGAGAAGAGTTTGAAATAGAACTTGCAGAAATAAGTGGTTCAGAAACTTTACTTCATTTAAAAAAAGGAAACTCAAAAGTTATAGCTTTAATTGAAGAAGTAATGAATTTCAAAATTCATGAGAAAGTAAAAGTGAAATTCAATGAAAATAAATTCTATGTATTCAATAATAATGAAGAACTAGTTTCTTCGCCCTATGGAGTTCATAATGGCTAAAATAGAATTATCAAATATATCTCACACTTATAATCCTAGTGATCCCAATCCAACATATGCACTTAATCCATTTTCTATGACTTGGGAAAATGGAAAGAGATATGCAATTTTAGGACCATCAGGATGTGGAAAAACAACAATGTTAAATATAGTGTCAGGACTGGTTAGACCATCTAAAGGAAAAATTTTATTTGACGAAAATGATGTAACTAATCTTATAACAGAGGAGAGAAATATAGCTCAAGTTTTCCAATTTCCGGTTATTTATAATACTATGACCGTTTATGACAACTTAGCTTTTCCATTAAAGTGTAGAGATTTTTCAAAAGAAAAAATAGAGGAAAGAGTTAAATCAGTTTCAGACACCCTTAGACTTTCATCTTTTTTAAATTTACCAGCAAGAAAGCTTACAGCAGATCAAAAACAACTTATTTCACTTGGAAGGGGACTAGTAAGAGAAGATGTTGCAGGTGTATTAATGGACGAACCCTTAACAGTAATTGACCCTGATTTAAAATTTAGACTTAGGAGAAACTTAAAAGAAATTAATGAGCAATATAAAACGACTTTAGTCTATGTCACTCATGATCAAAATGAAGCTATGACATTTGCAGATAATATTATTGTTATGGATCAGGGAGAAATAGTTCAAGTGGGACTTCCAAAAGATCTTTTTGAAAGACCAAAAACAACATTTGTAGGTTATTTCATCGGATCTCCAGCCATGAATATTTTTGAAAGTGAGGTATCCTCCGACTATTCAGTAAAAATTAATAACATTGAAATTAAAACAAACTCTAACCTTTCAAAAATTAAAGATAAAAATGTAAAGCTTGGAATAAGGTCAGAGTTTATAAATGTTGCTGAAAAAGAGGGACAAAATACAATTAAAGCATTACTTAAAAGAGTAGAAGATTTTGGAAATTTCAAACTTTTGACTGCAAGTATGGGCGATTTTGTTATCAAATCTAAGGTAAATAGAGAGATGCCAATTCCAAATGGAGATATCAATCTTTATATCCCACCTGAAAAATGCTGTGTTTATATCAATGAAAAGTTAATTTAATACAATCTAAGATTGTATTTAGTCGATTAGTCCTAAATTTTTAAAATGACTCTAAGTTACATTTGTGTTTAATTGTCGACAGTTAATTAACTATAGAGGAGAAATAAATGATTAAAGACAAAAAGTTGAAAGGTAAAAAATTACCTTCAAGACGTAAGTTCTTTAAAGCTGCTGCTGCGACGGGTGTTGCTGCTGTAGCTGCATCATCTTTAGCTGCTCCAGCTGTTGCTGCTGAAAGAATAGAAGCATCAATGGTTGCTACTTGGGGAAGAGATTTTCCAGGTCTAGGAACTGGGGCTCAAAGATTTGCACAAAGAATTGCAGATATAAGTGATGGTAGAATACAAGTTACTTACTATGCAGCAAATGAAAGAGTTAAAGCATTTGACTCTTTTGATGAAGTTGCATCTGGTAACTCACAAATGTATCATGCTGCTGACTACTACTGGGTTAAAAAAGATCCAGCTTGGGGTTACTTTACAGCTGTACCATTTGGTTTTACTTACACTGAAATGAATGCATGGATTAGATTTGCAGGTGGTCAACAGTTATGGGATGAACTAGCTGACAAATTTGGTCTTAAAAACTTTATGTGTGGAAGCACAGGAGTTCAAATGGGTGGATGGTTTAACAAAAAGATTAGAAGCCCTAATGACTTCAAAGGTTTAAAAATGCGTATGCCTGGTTTAGGTGGACAAGTAATTGGTAAACTTGGAGGATCTCCAGTTTCATTACCTGGTGGACAAATCTACGAAAACCTTGTGTCTGGTGCTATTGATGCAACAGAATGGGTAGGTCCATGGAATGATGAAGCTATGAAATTCCAAGAAGCTGCTAAATACTATTACTATCCTGGTATGCACGAGCCTGGATCAATGTTAGCATGTGGAACAAATAAATCTTGGTTCACAAGCTTAAACAAATCAGATCAGTTATTGATTGAAGCTGCTGCAGCAATGGAAAACGACGTTATGATGTCTGAGTACAATGCTAAAAACGGTGCTGCTTTAGCAAGATTGATCAATGATCATGGTGTTAAACTAGAGAAGTTTAGCGACAAGGTTTATGATGGCTTTGCTGGTGCTGCTAATGAAGTGTTTGAAGAAACAAGAGCTAGCAGTGGTCTTGCTGAAAGAGTTCACTCGAGCTTCTTAAAAGCAAGAAAAGATATTGGATCTTGGACTAACTTGTCTGATTCACCTTACATTTCGCAAAGAAACAGAGCTTTAGGAATGTAATTGAGCTTAATTTAATAATTAAAAGGGCCCTTTTTGGGCCCTTTTTTTTATTTTAAAATTAAGTATTACTTTTAAAAAATTTAAAATCATATGGGTCCAGAAAATAGTAAATTGTCAACTTATTTGAGAGTTTTAAGCTATTCAGTCTTAGCATTTACTCTGGCATTTTTAATTAATAACTTATTTACAGTTTGGGGCGGTTGGCCAGGTATTAAAAAGGTTTTTTCTCATTATGATTTGTTTGGTTATAAGCAAAAGTCTTTAGAGTCATCTGATTTAACTTATGGTTATATTCAAATTTTAATATATGTAGTTTGTATTCTCTCAGTTATTTTTTATGTCTTCAAGACATACTCACAAACTTTAGTTGACGATTCAAAAATATTATCAAAATTTTCAGCGTATTTAATTAGAGGATCTTTTTGGGCTGTATTTTTAGTTGGTTTAGCTGATTTCATAATTTCATTTATGGTTGTTGAAAGATTGTGGGAAGCTATATTTAGTCCTGAGGTAAAAGCTTTCATGGTAAAAGCCCCAGAAAGAATAACGTACATACATTTTCCAATAATATTAGTTTCATTTATTATAGGTTACTTTACAAAATCTGTTGGTTTTATATGGCTAGCAGTATTGGTAGTTTTAAGTGAATTTGTGATTGTTTTATCTAGATTTGTTTTCTCTTATGAACAAGCTTTTCAAGGAGATTTAGTTAGATTTTGGTATGCGGCTTTATATTTATTTGCAAGTGCTTATGCTTTAATTCACGAGGGCCATGTTAGAGTTGATGTACTTTATTCATCTTTTAGTGAGAAAAAAAAGGCTTGGACCAATATGGTTGGTTCAGCGTTATTAGGGGTTCCTCTTTGTTTAATAGTTTTATTTTTAGGTTTAAATGGTAAAGCAAGTATTATTAATGGACCTGTAGTTGCCTTTGAAGTTACACAACAAGGTTCTAATGGATTATACCTTCTTTATTTGATGGCGGTTTATTTAGCAGTTTTTGCCGTCACAATGCTATTACAATTTACTAGCTATTTTATGTCTAGTAGCCATAAAATTATTTTTAATAATATTGAAGATCAAACTCAATCAGACAATTCAGATCAAGTCAGATTAGAAAAAGTAGAGAGTAATTAATGGAGTTATTATTTTTAGCTATTCTGGTTTTAATTATGATTGCAGCACTTGCTTCAGGTTATCCAGTGGCTTTTGCTCTTCCCGGTTCTGCAATAATTTCCATTGGTTTAGCTGCATTTTTTGGAGCAATATTTGAGGGAGACTCAAGCGCTTATTTCACAGTTGATGGACCTATAGAATGGTTAGTAGCTGGAATTACTAATTTTAGAAGTAACTATTGGGATGTTGAAACAGACACTTTAATTGCAATTCCTTTGTTTATTTTTATGGGGATAATGCTTCAGAAATCTAAAATAGCTGAGGACTTACTAATTACTATGGGCCAACTATTTGGTCCTATTCCTGGTGGATTGGGTATTTCGGTAATTTTTGTAGGAGCCTTACTTGCTGCAACTACAGGAATAGTTGGTGCTACCGTTATCGCAATGGGACTAATTTCTTTACCAACAATGTTAAATAATAATTATGATCGTAAACTTGCGAGTGGTATTGTTTGTTCATCTGGAACTCTTGGACAGATAATCCCTCCTTCAATTGTTTTAATTATTATTGCTGACCAATTAGCTAGTGCCTCAGATGTTGCAAATAATATTAGACAAAATGATTACAAAGCAATCACCGGTGAATTCAATATGCCAGGTGAGTTTAGAGTTGGATCTTCTAGTGCTGGAGATATGTTCTTGGGCGCTTTGTTACCAGGACTAGTTCTAGTAGCATTGTATATGATATATGTCTTCATTTATGCAAGAATTAAAAAGGGAGTTGCACCCCCTGTTCCATTTAAAGGAACTTTTGATTTTAAATTTTGGTTGAGAGTTATAGTTATTATCATCCCTCCTCTTGCACTTATATTTGCTGTATTAGGATCAATATTAATGGGTATTGCAACTGTTAACCAAGCTGGTTCTATTGGAGCAATTGGCGCAACTTTAATGGCTGGATATAGGTTGTTTGAAGGTAAGAAAAGTGCATTTTATCCTTTAATACTAATTATAGGATCAATAATACCTATTACTTTTCTGGCTTCAACTTATGAACTCAATGTAAAAAATTTAGAAGAAAGAGATTTGGGTGCAATTTACATTACAGCATTTTTTGTAATTATACTTGTTTATGGAATAGCATGGAGCTTCTGGAGAAGTTATAAAACAGACAACGTACTAAAAGAAGTTGTTACAGAAACTTGTATTACCACTTCAATGGTTTTCATAATTCTATTAGGTGCTGCAATGCTTACATCAGGATTTAGAGCATTTGGTGGAGAAGAGTTAGTAAGAGATTTTCTTCAAGATCTACCTGGGGGTTTCTGGACACAGTTTATTGTCGTTATGGTTGTAATTTTCCTTCTAGGCTTCTTTTTGGACTTTATAGAAATAGCTGTTGTAGTGGTTCCGATTATTGCACCAATATTACTTGCTGAAACAGGTGCGAACGTTACAGCAGTATGGCTTGGAGTAATGATAGGTGTAAATCTACAGACATCATTCTTAACTCCACCATTTGGGTTTGCTTTATTTTATTTAAAAGGAGTAGCTCCAAAAATAATTCAGACATTGGATATATGGAAAGGTGTTGTGCCTTTCATAGCGCTACAGCTAATTGGCCTTGGTATTGTAGGTTTTTATCCAAGTCTTGTTAATTATCTGCCTAACAGAGTTTATTTAACCTCTAATGTTGCTCCACCTCCAATGAACCCTAAACTTCAATACTGTTTGCAAGAATACAAATTTGCAAACTTTGAAACTAACGGAGATCAAATTAAAACTAGTATCAATGAATTTGATGATATCATTTTAGCAAATTTACCCTCAGATAAATTAAGTTACTTCCAACGTCATGTTGATAATTCTAAATATTCTTTTGAATTGGTAGATGAAGTTAAGAGTGCTCAGTCAATCTATGATGACTATGCGGTTGATTATAGAGATTTACATTTTAAAACAAGAAAAAAACAAAAGAAAATTATGAAATTAAATAAAAAGATAGATAAGTTTAAAGCTGAAATAAGAAATCTTGATGATGAGGATGTATCAGATAAAAATAAAATTTTGCAAAAAATTGAAAATGTTAAGCTAGAGATAGAAGAAATTCAAAATACAATTCCTCAGGAGTGGAAAGCTAAAAATGATGAGTTTAATAAAATTAATAAAGCAAAAAATTTAGCTGTAAAAAAATATAAAAAGACTGTGGATAATGCATATGAAGATTTATTATTAATTAAGGAATTTATAAATGATGGGGAAAAATTTGAAGAATTAAGTCAAGATATGAAACTTCTTAAGTCAAAAATAGATAATAGAGGTTATATTGATGCGATAGAATTTATTGATAATATTTTTGAAAAAGTTGGAGAAATTTCAGGATCAGATGAATTTGCTGATAAGCTAGATTATTTAATTACCCTTATGGATGAAGATGAAGTTGATTTCGAAAAACTCCAAAGTTCAGCAAATGATACTTATGTTCTATTCCAGCAAGAGATTGACTGGAGAAAAAATTTTAAGAAAAAGCACATGGATAAAATAACTACTCATGATAAAGTTATTAGTGAAACTATTGGATTACGTCTGCAATCAAAACTTACAAAAGAGCAAGCGATTTATGTCTCAAAATGTAATTCAATACATAGAGACATTTCTCTAAACTTTTAATTAATTCGTAATCTGATCAATTATTTTCGATCTTTTATATAATCCTAAGCCTTCAGCTTTTTGTTTTAACTTGTTATATTCAGACTTTAAATTTTCTGTATTAACATTAATTTTATTTCCAATTTCAATTATTGATCCAATGATTGGATCAATTTCTAGAGGACGTTTTGCATGTAAATCTTGAGTAGTTGATGGTTTATGCCCTTTTATTGAAATTGCTGCCTTAATTCTATGATCTATAGAAACATTAAATTTAACGCCAATTTTTTCTCCAACTGACTGACATTCTTCCATCAATTTTTTCACTATGTTCAATAGTTCTGGGTCGTTACCAATTTCATCTAAAGATTTATCGTGCAGTGCACTCACAATATTAAACGAACAATTACCCCAGAGCTTTATCCATATTTCATCTCTTAGATTACTTTTTTGTGGAGCTTTTAAGCCTCCTGCAATTAATAAGTCTGCAATAATTTTAAGTCTTTCTGATTTTGACCCATCTGGTTCGCCTAGTGTAAATCTTTCACCACCATTGTGTTTAACAACACCAGGTTCAGTAATTTCGGCTGCTGGATAAACCACACATCCAAGAGCTCTTGAAGGCTTCAAAGAATTCCAAATTTTACCATTAGGATCAACACTATCTATATGTTTCTCATCTAAGTTTGTGCCCGTGTTAGCTTTATGAAAATACCACCAAGGTAAGCCATTCACAGCAGATATTATAGTTGTATTTTCTCCAATTAAGCTTTGAAGAGAGTCTACTATATTAGAAATTGCATGAGCTTTTACTGAAATAAAAATATAATCTTGAATTCCAAGTTCTTTGGGATCATCTGTTACTTTCAATTTAAAGTTTTCTGTTTTATCTTTTTTAATTAACGTTAAGCCATTCTCTTGTATAGCTCTTTTGTGCGGACCTCTGGCTATAAGTGATAAATCAATATTATTTTTACTCAAACATGCAGCTAAATATCCACCAATTGATCCTGCACCAAATATACAAACTTTTATCATTAATTATTTAAACCAAATTTTTTTGCTAAAACATTTCTTTGTAATTTTCCTGTTGCTCCTTTTGGAATTTCTTCAACAAAAAAAATTTTTTTTGGTATTTTAAACTTAGCAAGTTTTTCTTTAGCATATTCTAAAACATCATTTTCTGAACATATCTCACCATTTTTTATTATAATTGCACTAGCAATATTTTCTCCAAGCATTTTATCTTCATAGCCAAAACAAACTGCTTGATCTATTAATGGATGGTCCATTAATACATTATCAACTTCTAATGGAGATATTTTTTCTCCACCTTTATTAATTATTTCTTTTAATCTTCCTGAAATCTTTAAATAACCCTCATTATCGAAATAACCTTGATCACCAGTTCTAAACCAACCATTGGTAAAACTTGTTTTGTTTGCTTCTTCATTATTATCGTATCCAAGAGTTACATTTTCACCTTTTATACACACTTCTCCCTCATCACCTTGATTTAGCACTTCCCCATTTTCATTCATAATGCATACCTCTGGACCTGCTGGAAGGCCTACAAATCCTGCTTTTTGTTGCATAGGTGGCAATGGATTAGAAGTCATTTGGTGAGTAGCTTCTGTCATACCGTATGCCTCAATCACTGGGCAACTAAAAACATCATTTAAATCATTAAATACTGCTGGTGGTAAAGATGCAGATGATGATCTAATTAATCTTAGTTTTAATGCCTTAGCAATTTCTAAATTTCTACGTGCTCTTAACAAAATAGCTTGATGCATTGTAGGTACTCCTGAGTACCAAGTTATTTTTTCTGATTTAGCTATGTCTAAAAACTTGATAGCATTAAAACCATTTGATGCACATACAGATGCACCAGCTTTCATTGATGAAGCTAAAATAGCTATTAGACCATGTATATGAAAAAGTGGCATAATATTAAGACAATGGTCATTTTTAGAAAGATTTAAACTTTTAGAAATATTTTCTGCAGAAGAAAAAATATTTTTATTTGTTAAAGGAACAATTTTTGGTCTTGATGTAGTGCCAGAGGTGTGTAGCACTAATGCTTCATCATTTTCATTGGGTAAAGAAAATTCACTTTCTTTTTCGTAAATATTAAATATTCCTGAAGGTCCATCCTTTTCAGGATTAATTTCACATAATTCTATTTTTAATTTTTTTGCTACATCTACAACTGGATTTTCAGAATTTTTCTCAACCAAAACAATTTTTGGATTTAAATCTTTTAAATAAAATTCATACTCCTCAGATTTATATGATGGATTTAAAGGGGCAGCAGACATATAGCTTGAAATAGCCAAAAAACTTGAAGCCATGTACGGTCCATTCGGTAAAACTATCGCTGCTCTATCTTTGTTTGATAATCCATTTCCAGCCAGTTGTTTAGAAATTTTATCTATAAATGATTTTAAATCTTTGTAATTTAGTTTTGTACTGATTTCAGAGGTTAGAGCAATATTTTCATCATTCACATTTTCAAAAATGTTTCTAACAATTCTTTTTGACATTATTTAGTACCCTTTTGCGTAACCATCTTTTCTAGGATCAGATCCTCCTAAAAGATCCCCTTCTGTACGATTTATTTTAATAGCTTGACCTCCACCATGAGTGCCATCAATATACTCAACATTATGACCGATTTCTTTCAATTCGTTAAAAATTTGATTATCAACTGATTTTTCAAGCTTATAAATATTGTTAAAATGAAAGGCTCTTGGAAAACTTAAAGCCTCTTGAGGACCCATGCCGTAATCAATGATATTATTTAAAACATGCACCTGTCCTACTGGTTGATATTGCCCTCCCATAACTCCATAGCTCAAAGTTGTATTGTTATCTTTGTCAATGACCATACCTGGAATTATAGTGTGTAATGGTCTTTTTAAGCCCTCAATACAGTTTGGATGTCCATGCTCTACTCTGAAATTTGTACCCCTGTTATGTAAAAGTATTCCACTTTTATTTGTAGTGATACCTGATCCAAATACGTAACAAACTGAATTAATGATGGACACACTATTTAAGTCTTTATCTACAACTGTTAGATAAATAGTTTCTGGGTGAGCTGGAATATTTAAGTCACCAACATCACTGCATGAATTGAGCTTAATTTTATTAAAAATATCCTCAATATTTTTATCACTTAAAATTTCATCTAAATCAAAATTTACAAAATTTGGATCGCCTAAGCTTGTTTCTTTAACTTTATAAGCTTGTTTTGTAACTTCGGCTTCAAGATGAAATCTTTCAGTACTATTGAATTTATAGTTATGAATATTTAGTTTTTCTAACAATTTCATCATAATCAAAACAGTTACGCCAGGTCCATTTGGAGGACATTGATGAATAAAATCACCCTTATAACTAGATTTTATTGTTTCTGATCTTATTGTGTTCTGTTTAGAAAAATCCTCAAAAGTGTGCACACCCCCTAATTCACTTAAACTTTCAATTATATCTTTTGCAGTTTCACCTTCATAAAATTCTTTACTTCCTTTTTTACTAATTGCCTCTAATGTTTTTCCTAATGGAATATTTTTCATTAATTCATTTTCTTGATAAGTACGACCTTCTTTCAAAAAAATTTTTTTAGAATTTTCATTTCCATTAATTTTATTTAAGCTATTATGCCAAGCATTTGACACTACTTTAGAAATCTTGTGACCATTTTTTGCAATCTCAATTGCACCTGTAAATAATTGTTCAAAATCTAATTTTCCAAATTCTTTATGAATAGTTTCCCAAGCATGAACAGCACCAGGAATCGTTACTGAATGAGGACTTGTTAATCCAATTTTATCTATATTTTTTTCCTTGAAGAAATCATAACTTAATTTCTCTGGTGCTAACCCAGATCCATTAAAAGATACTGCATCCTTATTATTCATTTTGACAATTGCAAAACAGTCTCCACCAATACTTGTTGCATTAGGCTCAACCACAGATAAAACAATTGAAGCTGCTATAGAAGCATCTACTGCATTTCCACCCATTTTTAGTATTTTTAAGGCCTCTTCGGTCGCTAATGGATGAGAAGTTGCAGCCATAGCATTTGATGAGCGTGCATCTTTATCTTTTGTTGATTGATTATTCATAGTACAGATTAAATCTCAAAAATTTATAAATGATTACTAAAGTAAATAAAAGCATTATCATATTTTGTATTTTTGCCTTTGGTTTTTTATTATCAAATCTTGTTAGATCTATTACTGCAACATTAACACCAGTCCTGACATATGAATTCGATTTAACAGCAGGAAATTTAGGACTGTTAGCAGGAGGCTATTTTATTGGCTTTTCAATTATGCAAGTCCCAATAGGACTACTACTTGATAAATTTGGACCAAAAAAGGTTGTTGGGTATTTTTTAATAATTGCATTGGTAGGAACCGTATCATTTGCATTAGCAAAAAGTTTTTCTGGGCTGCTTATTTCAAGAATATTTATTGGGATCGGAGTGAGTGCTTGTATGATGGGACCTCTAACAGGATACAGAGTTTGGTTTGCTGAAAAATATCAACAGCGCGCTAATTCATGGATGTTAATGGTAGCAAATATAGGTTTTGTATCATCTACTTTACCTGTACAGATTTTATTACCGTACATAGGATGGAGATGGATTTTCATTTTAATAGCTATACTTATTTTAATAAGTATTATTTTAATTTTCTTATTCACTCCTAATTGGGAACAGAAAGAAAACTTCACTGTTGATGAAGAAAAAAAAGGTTTAGCACAAATTTGGAAGAATAAGTTTTTTATCAGTATGGTACCATTAGCATTTATTAATTATGGTGGTATACAGGCAATCCAAACGCTTTGGGCTGGTCCTTGGATGCTAAATATTACAGGTTATTCTCCATTTCAAAGTGCTACAGGCTTGTTTTGGATCAATGTAACTATGTTAGCATCATACTTTTTATGGGGATATATTCTCCCCAAACTCTCTGATTATGGAATAAGTAGTGTTAAACTAATTAAATTTGGACTCCCAATAAGTTACTTTGTTTTTTTTCTAATAATCTTTTTTGGTCCTAAAGCTGGAGCTTTTTTATTTGCAATATACATTATGACTTCAATTGTAATTTCTCTAACTCAACCAGCTATAGCTTTAAACTTTTCACAAAATTTAGCAGGCAAGTCACTTACTTCATATAATGTATTCATTCATTCAGGAACATTCTTTATGCAATGGGGTATTGGATTATTTATAGACTTATTTAATTCTAAAGGATTTGATATTGTAAGTAGTTATAGAATTTCTTTTTCAATTTTTTTAATTTTTTGTATATTAAGTTATATTTTTTTCATTTATCTAAATAGAAATAATGATTAATAAAAAAATGACACTAACAAATATATTATTATTAATATTAATAATTTATATGTTTATTTGCATTTTTATTTTTTTTTATCAAAGAAATCTTCTGTACCATCCAGGAGAAAATAATTATTTAGATGAAGGACCTTTGAATCACAAAATAGAAAAGGTATTTATTAACTCTGAAAGTAGTTTGGTTGGATGGCACTTTCAAAAGAACGAAAATTATAAGACTATATTACTTTTTCATGGCAATGCTGGCAAACTTGATAATCGTATTTATAAGTTAAATGAATTCTCAAAAATGAATGTTAACTATTTGATATTCGCTTATAGGGGATTTAGTGGAAATGATGGAAAACCTTCAGAAATAGGCCTTTATGAAGATGCTTTGGCAGCAAAGAAATGGCTAAATTCCAAGAAAATTGAAGATAAAAATATAATCTTGTACGGGGAGTCGTTGGGTACAGCAATTGCATTAAATCTAGCACAAGATTATTCTTTTAGTGGTGTGATATTAGAGTCACCGTTCACATCTATGGAAACACTAGCAAAAAGTTATTATCCATATTTGCCAGTTAAATATTTGTTAAAAGATAAATACAATTCGATTAGCAAATTGAATAAAAATACATCTCCAATTCTGGTAATGCATGGTATGAAAGATAAAATTGTACCATTTAAAATGGGAAAAGAAATTTATGATAAATTTAATGGAAAAAAATCAAGTTTTTTTGTTGAAAATGATGATCATATGATGGATTTTAACGAAAATCTCATAAACTCAATTGAGTTATTTATTACAGAATTAAATTAAGACACAATTCAAACAAATATTAAGCAACTTTATATTTTTAAAGTCATATATGGCAAGAATTTTATCTATATTAATTGTAATTTTTTTTTCAAATTTTTCTTACGCTGAAATTAGCAACGAAACTAGGAATAAATATTTTTATGTTGGTAAAATGAAATCATATAATAGTCAATTTACATTATATTTCAAAACAAGAGACAAAGCCATTTTAGCTAGAGGAGAAGATGCAAACTATATTAATGATTATCCACAAGATCTATATATTTATAATCATAATTCAAAAGAGGATTTCCCTTTACTAACATATGAATGGTTTCCTAAAAAAGTTAAAAAACTTGTAAAAAATTATACCTATCCAGTTTTTCCTGAGGACTTTGCATATTATTTAATGAAAGATAATAATACTTTAATTTTAGTAAGTGGTAAAAAAAATTTTCATCAAAATCTAGAATATAATATTCAGTCTAAAAAATTAAAAAATTTCGAGAATGACGGGAAACTAAATTTCATTATTTCAAGTTATGCAAAAGTTTGTGGATATGAAACAAATAAGAATAATTTTGAATGTTCTATTGAAAAACCTTTAATTTCTAAAAATCTAATTAATTAAATTGAGTAAATGCATCTGCAAATTGTTCAGCATTGAAAATTTGTAAATCGTCTTCTTTTTCTCCAAGTCCAAGGCCTAAAATTGGAACCTTATATTTTTTTGAAATTGCAATTAGTACTCCTCCTTTTGCTGTCCCATCAAGTTTTGTCATAATTAAACCGGTAATTTTTATAATTTTATCAAATTCTTCAAGTTGATTTATTATATTTTGCCCGGAGGTTGCATCTAGAACTAAAACAACATCATGAGGTGCACTTTCATCTGTTTTTTTTATAACATTTGCAATTTTTTTGAATTCATCCATTAAATTTTTCTTATTTTGCAATCTGCCAGCGGTATCAATTAGTACCCGTTTAATATTGTTGTTTTTTGCATGTTCTATCGCTTTGTATGCTACTGAAGCAGGGTCAGACCCTGGATTTGATTTGATAATTGACGCTCCAATCTTATCAGACCAAGACTCTAATTGCTCTATTGCTGCTGCCCTAAAGGTATCACAAGCAGAAAATATTACTTCTGAGCCGTTATCTTTAAATATTTTACCAATTTTACCGATAGTGGTCGTCTTACCTACCCCATTTACACCAGAAATTAATGTTACGTTTAAATTTTCTTTATTTTCAAAAAAATCTTTTCTTTCTAAGGGTACCATTAACTCTAAAATATATTCTTTTAAAATAGCATTTATTTCCTCAACCGCATTTTTCTTAGGATCAATTTTTTTCTGAGAGATAATATTTTTTATTTCAGCTGAAGCGTCAATGCCAACATCAGAACTAATCAAAAATTCCTCTATTTTGCTTAATGTTTCATCATCAATTTCCTTTTTTACTATTATATCTCTAAGCCCTGAGGAAATATTATCAGCACTTTTTTTAAAACCTAATTTAAACTTTTCGAAAATACCCATTAGATATTTATATCTATTTCTCTGATACTAGATACAGGTCCTTTCATATGAATTTGTTGACTTTCATCAATAGAAATTATTAATTTTCCTAAACTGAATTCAATTTCAGTTCTAGAATTTTCTAATTTTTGTAAATTTGCAGCCACTGCTGTTGCGCACGCAGCAGTTCCACATGCTTTTGTTAAACCTGCACCTCTTTCCCAAACTTTAACTTTATAATGATTTTCATTTAATTTTTGAGCAAGGGTGAAATTACATTTTTCCGGAAAAAATTCATGATTTTCGATCTCAGGTCCAATTTTTTCTAAATTGAAATTTTCTACATCATTTACAAAAAAAATAGCATGAGGATTACCTACGTTAATAGCTATACCGCCACTCACTGCTTGGTTATTGTTATCTTCTATAATAATTCCTAAATTTTTAGTGTTTAGTTTTTTAGATAAAGGAATTTCATTCCAATTAGTTTTTGGTACACCGATTATTGTTTCAACTTGACCATCATCAAGTAACTTTGAATTCAACTGTTTTGATGCTACTTGAACACTTATATTTTTTGTATTTTTTTCTTTTGATAATAAAAAGGCTACACATCTTGTACCGTTTCCACATGCGTCAGCTGCCGAACCATCAGAATTATAAAACTCTAGATCAGCATCAGCATTATCACTGTTGTTAATATAGACTAGTTGGTCACAACCAATAAAGTTTCGATCGCAAATTTTAATAATTTGATCCTTGTTTAATTCCACATTATTTGACCTATTATCAATAATTACAAAATCATTTCCAAGACCATCCATTTTAAAAGCTTTAAATTCCATATACTTCAGTATTTAACTTATTTATTGACATTTTGAACCTCTATTATAGTTTATCGCCGTTTCCGCAAAATACAGCAATTTGCGGTGTCTTTGGTAACAAAGAGATCGACACCAGTCAGCGAGAGTTCGCCCACTGGTGCGATACTTGCTGGATGTGATTATGTTTGAAAATTTAACAAATAAATTTGAAGAAATATTTTCTTCTTTAAAAAAGGCGCCTTCGCTTGATGAAAAGCAAGTAGATGAGGGTTTAAGAGAGATTAGGCTTGCTCTTTTAGAAGCGGATGTATCTTTAGAAGTTGTAAAAGAATTTATTAATAGAGTGAAACCCAAAGCTCTTGGTCAAGAGATCATTAGGTCTACTTCACCAGGACAGATGGTAGTTAAAGTTGTTAACGATGAGTTAATTTCTTTCTTAGGGGATAAAAATTCTGATATTGAATTAAATGCAGTACCTCCTGTTCCAGTGATGTTAGTTGGGTTACAGGGTTCTGGAAAAACTACAACTACAGCTAAGTTAGCAAGATTTTTAGAGGCTAACAAAAAGAAAAAAGTTATGATGGCTAGTCTAGACGTTTACAGACCTGCTGCACAAGAGCAACTAAGACTTTTGGGTGAGCAAAATAATATAATAACGCTTCCAGTCATCAAAGATCAACTTCCTGCAGATATTTGTAGAAGAGCGATTAGTGCTGCTAATCTTAATGGAGCAGATGTAATTCTATTTGATACAGCCGGAAGAACTCAGATTGATTTACAAATGATGAGTGAGATTAAACAAATTGAAAGTATTATAAATCCTTCAGAAACAATTCTTGTCGCAGATTCTTTGACTGGCCAAGTAGCAGCTAATGTTGCTAAAGAATTTAAAAGTACTGTTAATCTGACAGGTATTATTCTTACAAGATCAGATGGCGATGGAAGAGGTGGAGCAGCATTAAGTATGAAATATGTTGCAGATGTTCCAATTAAATTTTTAGGAGTTGGTGAAAAGATAGAAAATTTTGAAGTTTTTCACCCAGACAGAATTGCCAATAGAATTTTAGGTATGGGAGATATTGTTTCCCTTGTTGAAAAGGCTGCAGAAGATCTAGATGAAGAAAAATTAAAAAAAACAGAGGAAAAATTAAAAAAAGGTCAGTTCTCGTTAGAGGATTATCTTACTCAGCTAAGACAAATGAAAAAAATGGGTGGTATTGAAGGTATAATGTCTTTTTTGCCTGGTGTTTCAAAAGTTAAATCTCAAATGGATCAAGCTGGAGTGGATGAAAAAATAATTACTCAAAACGAGGCGGTAATATTATCTATGACTAAAAAAGAGCGTGAAAACCCTAGGATTATAGATGGTTCTAGAAAAAAAAGAATTGCTAATGGCTCAGGAACAGACGTAGCCACTATCAATAAATTGCTTAAGCAATTTAAGATGATGTCAGAAATGATGAAAAAAATGTCCAAAGGAAATACAAAAGGGATGATGGATAAAGGCATACCACCAGAACTTTTTAATCAATTAAAATAAATAGGAGAACAAATGTTAAAAATGCGTTTATCAATGGGAGGAACTAAGAAGAGACCAGTTTATAAGATAGTGGTTGCTGATAGTAGATTTCCAAGAGATGGAAGATTTATAGAAAAATTAGGTTTTTTTAATCCTCTAATTCCGAGAGAAAAAAAAGAAAGAATGGGATTAGATGTTGAGAGAGTTAAGTATTGGCTGGGTCAAGGGGCACAACCAACAACTAGAGTTGCAAGATTATTAGGAGAAAATGAGATTATGCCTATGCCAGCAAAAGGTAATAATCCTCAAAAAGCAATTCCAAAAAAAGATAGAAAGAAAACTGATGAGGGTGGCGAAGCTAAAGCAGATGCTCCTAAAACAGAAGCTCCGAAGGAAGAAGCTAAAACAGAAGCTCCGAAGGAAGAAGCTAAAACAGAAGCTAAAACAGAAGCTTCAAAGGAAGAAGCTAAAACAGAAGCTCCAAAGGAAGAAGCTAAAACAGAAGCTCCGAAGGAAGAAGCTAAATAGAATAATGTTTTTGTCTAGAGTATTTACGTTGTATCCTGAATATTTTCCTGGTTATTTGAGTAAAGGCCTTTTTGGAAAGTCAAAAGGAAAAGAATGGGATTTAGAAACAGTAAACATAAGAGATTATGCTTTAGATAAACATAAAACTGTTGATGATACTCCTTATGGTGGAGGGAATGGAATGATTATGAAAGCAGATGTTTTGGCAAATTCATTAGATGCAAATATCAAGGCTAAAGAAAAGACCCTTTATTTAAGTCCAAGAGGAAAAGTTTTTAATTCTAAACTTGCAAGAGAGTTTTCGAGTGAAAAAACAATCAATTTAATTTGTGGACACTTCGAAGGAGTAGATGAGAGAATACTAGAAAGTAGAGATATTGAAGAGATTAGCATTGGTGACTTTATATTGTCAGGGGGTGAGGTTGCTGCATTTGTTGTAACAGACTCTATTTTAAGATTTATTCCAGGAATTCTAGGTAATATTAATTCCTCAAGAGATGAGAGTTTTGAGAATGGCCTTCTTGAATATCCACAATTCACAAAACCTCAAGTTTGGGAGGAAAAAAAGGTCCCAAATGTGCTAATTTCAGGTGATCACGCCAAAATTAAAGACTGGCGTTTATCCCAATCTGAGGCTATAACACGCGACCGAAGACCAGACTTGTGGCAAAAATATAAGAAAAATTAAAATGAAAAATATTGAAGAAATAAACAGATCAAATTTAAACAAGATTATTTCTGAGAGAAAACATCCTGATTTTTTTCCTGGAGACATCGTTAAAGTTGGGGTTAGGATAACAGAGGGTAAAAGAGACAGAATTCAATATTTTGAAGGTGTATGTATCGCAAAAAAGAGTAGAGATATCAATTCATCTTTTACTGTTAGAAAAATTTCTTTTGGTGAGGGAGTAGAAAGAACTTTTGCATTATATAGCCCAATTGTTGATACAATAAAAGTTGTAAGATCAGGAAAAGTAAGAAGAGCAAAATTATACTATCTAAGAGATAGAACTGGTAAATCTGCTAGAATAGCTGAAAAAATTAAGAAGACGATTGGTATTGATTTAGAAACTAAAATTAATGAGGTTACTGAGGAAAACGTAATGCCATCAACTGATCCTCAAACAGAAGCTCCTAAAGAAGAAGTTAAAGCAGAAGCTCCTAAAGAAGAAGTTAAAGCAGAGCCTGTAAAAACAGAAGAACCGAAAGAAAATCAAGAACAGAAAAAATAATTTTTTTCTAAATGCCTTTTACAACTTACGATAAAATTTGGAACGATCATCTAGTTGATGAACAACCTGATGGTACATCACTTTTGTTTGTAGATAGACATTTGATTCATGAAGTTACAAGCCCTCAAGCATTTGAAGGCTTAAGAAATTCAAACAGAAAAGTAAGACACCCTAAACTAACTCTTGCTGTTGCAGATCATAACGTTCCAACAACTGACAGGTCAAAAGGTATCGCAGATGAAGACTCGAGAATTCAAGTTGAAACTTTGAACAAAAACTGTAAGGAATTTGGAGTAGAGATTTTTGGAATGGATGATAAAAGACAAGGCATTGTCCATATCATAGGGCCTGAACAAGGTTTTACACAGCCTGGAAATATTATTGTTTGTGGTGATAGTCATACTGCAACTCATGGAGCATTTGGAGCTTTAGCTTTTGGTATTGGAACTTCAGAAGTAGAACACGTTTTAGCAACACAAACTTTAGTTCAAAAAAAATCAAAAAACTTTAGAATTAGCGTAAATGGTTCATTACCTATTGGTGTAACATCAAAGGATGTCATCTTGCAGATAATTGGAAAAATAGGAACAGCTGGTGGTACTGGTTATGTGATTGAGTATGCCGGTAACCTTATATCTAATCTAAGTGTTGAACAAAGAATGACGATTTGCAACATGACGATTGAAGGTGGGGCAAGAGCAGGATTAATTCAACCAGATGAAAAGATTTTCCAATATTTAAAAGGTAAACCAATGTCACCAAAAGGAGAAAACTGGGAAAAAGCTTTAGAATATTGGCATACATTAAAATCTGATAAGGATGCAAACTTTGATAAAGAATTAACGTTAGATGGATCTCAAATTAAGCCAATGGTAACTTGGGGAACATCTCCCCAGGATGTGGTTGAAATAGACGGTAAAGTTCCCAATCCTGAAAGTGAAACTGACCCAGATAGAAAAAATTCAATTAACAGATCATTAAATTATATGGGATTAAAACCAAATACAAATATTCAAGATATTAAGATTGATAAAGTTTTTATAGGAAGCTGCACTAACGGGAGAATAGAAGATATAAGAGAGGCAGCTAAAATATTAAAAGATAAAAAAGTTGCATCACATGTACATGCAATGATTGTTCCAGGTTCTGGTTTAGTTAAAGAACAAGCTGAGCAAGAGGGTCTGGATAAAATATTTTTAGAATCAGGCTTTGAATGGAGAGAGCCAGGCTGTTCAATGTGTCTAGCAATGAATGCGGATAAGCTTAAACCTGAAGAAAGATGTGCATCTACCTCTAATAGAAATTTTGAGGGTAGACAGGGAAGAGGTGGTAGAACACATTTAGTTAGTCCAGCAATGGCTGCAGCAGCTGCAATTTCTGGAAACTTAGATGATGTTAGAAAATACCAAAATTAAATGAATAAATTTATCTCAATAAAAAGTATTCCAGCTTATCTACCTATCGTCAATATAGATACAGACATGATAATTCCTAAACAGTTTTTAAAAACCATAAAAAGAACTGGACTAGGAAAAAATTTATTTTTTGAAATGAGATATGATCAAAGTGGTAAAGAGATAGATGACTTTATTTTAAATAATAGTCCGTATAATAATTCTAAAATTTTAATTGCAGGAAAGAATTTTGGATGTGGCTCTTCTAGAGAACATGCTCCTTGGGCTTTAATGGATTTTGGAATAACTTGTGTAATTAGTTCAAGTTATGCAGATATATTTTATAATAACTGTTTTAAGAATGGGATTCTCCCAATTACAATTTCAGAGGATCAAATCAAAGAAATTTCAGAGTACTCGAATAGAAAAGAGGAAATTTCTGTAAATTTGCCTGAGCAAACAATAAGTTTTGGTAATAAAGAAATAAAATTTGAAATAGATCAATTTAAGAAAAAATGTCTAATAGAGGGATTAGATGATATTGCGTTATCTCTAGAAAAATCTGAAAAAATAGTTTCATACGAAAATAAAATTAAAGAGGCAAAACCTTGGATATTTAATGATTAAAATTAAAAAAAGAAAAATTTTATTATTACCAGGAGATGGTATCGGACCAGAGGTAATTGCTGAAGTCAAAAAAATAATTGAATGGTTTAACTCAAATAAATCCTTGGATTTTGAAATTGACCAAGATTTGGTTGGTGGTGCTGCTTATGACAAACATGGAACCCCAATAACTGATGAAGCATTTTATAAGGCACAAGAAAGTGCTGCAGTAATACTAGGTGCTGTTGGTGGACCAAAATGGGATAATATTGATTTTTCAAAAAAACCAGAGAGAGCTCTATTAAAATTAAGAAAAGAATTAAAATTATTTGCAAATTTGAGACCTGCAATTTGTTTTAAACAACTCGTTGATGCCTCAAGTTTAAAGCCTGAATTTGTTTCTAATTTAGATATTCTTTTTGTTAGGGAATTAACGGGTGGGATTTACTTTGGTGAACCTAGAGGGATAAAACCAATTGATAATGGTGAAAGAAAAGGAATTAATACTCATGTCTATACTACTAGTGAAATCGAGAGAGTAGCCCGTGTTGCATTTGATCTAGCCAGAAAAAGGAATAATAAAGTTACTTCCTGTGAAAAGTCGAATGTCATGGAGGCAGGTCAATTATGGAAAGAAGAAGTGCAAGCAATTCATGAAAAAGAATATAGTGATGTAGAATTAAAACATATGCTAGCAGATAACTGTGCAATGCAGTTAGTTAGAAATCCTAAACAATTTGATGTGATAGTAACAGATAATCTTTTTGGCGACATGTTATCAGATGAAGCTGCAATGTTGACTGGTTCTCTTGGGCTCTTGCCATCTGCGTCCCTTGGAGCCAAAGATAAAAACGGTAATATGAGATCTTTATATGAGCCAGTTCATGGATCAGCACCCGATATAGCAGGTCAAGGTATTGCTAATCCAATAGCAACAATACTGAGTTTTGCAATGGCTTTAAGATATTCTTTAGATCTAGTTAAAGAGGCAGATAGTTTAGAAAAAGCTGTTCAAGGTGTGCTTGATGAGGGTCTTAGAACTAAAGACATTATTTCTAAGGGAATGAAAGAAGTATCAACATCAGTGATGGGAGATGCGATAATTTCAAAATTGCAATAATTAAACATTTATTCTAAAGTATACTTATGCCAACTTACAACGCACCAGTAGATGATATGATGTTTCTCTTTGATAAATTGAGGAACAATAAAAAATATAATGAAATTGAAAAATATAAAGAAGTTAATACAGAATTAGTTAAAGATATTTTAGAAGAAGCAGCAAAAATTACTCAAAACTTAATCTTACCTCTTGCAAAAAGTGGAGATGAAACTCCAGCTGTTTTAGAAAATGGCGTGGTTAGAACACCGCCAGGATATAAGGAAGCTTATCAAAAATTTATAGAAGATGGATGGATTTCCTTATCTTGTGATCCGAAATATGGTGGTCAAGGAATGCCTAAAACAGTAAGCACTTTCTTTGATGAGATGTTATCATCTACAAGTTTATCTTTTAAACTTTACAGTGAATTGACTATAGGAGCATATAACTGTTTGTTAAGGCATGCTGATGATGAAATAAAAAATACTTATTTACCTAAAATGGTTGAGGGTAAATGGAGCGGCACAATGTGTTTAACAGAACCAGTATGCGGAACAGACTTAGGTCTTCTAAAAACTAAAGCAGTAGATCAAAATGATGGAACTTACAAAATTAGTGGTCAAAAAATTTTTATTACTTCAGGTGATCAAGATTTAACAGAAAATATTATTCATTTAGTATTAGCTCGATCAACAGACTCACCAGCAGGAACAAAAGGTATCAGTTTATTTTTAGTTCCAAAATTCGTTTTAAATAAAGATGGATCAGTTGGGCCAAGAAACGGAGTTTCAACAGGATCAATAGAAAACAAAATGGGCATTAAGGGATCTGCAACATGTGTATTAAATTTTGATGATGCTGTTGGTTATATGATTGGACCAAAAAACAAAGGACTTAACTCTATGTTCACAATGATGAATTTGGAGAGAATTATTGTTGGGATTCAAGGGTTAGGTATTTCTGAAATTGCATACCAAAATTCCCTTACTTACGCCAAAGAAAGAAAACAAGGTAAGGCATTTAATTCAAAATCAAATAATGGTGCAGATTTTATTATTGATCACGTTGATATTAGACGGTCACTTTTGAGTATGAAGTCTATGATAGAGGGACAAAGAGCCTTGAGTTTCTGGCTGTCTCAACAAATTGAAGTTAGCTTAAATCATTCTGATGAAAAAATAAAACAAGAAGCATCAGATCTTGTTTCATTAATGACTCCAGTTGTTAAATCGCTTTTCACCGATAATGCAATGGAAATAACAAGTGAAGCAATGCAAATTCATGGAGGATACGGATTTACTAAAGATCAAGGTATTGAACAATTCTACAGAGACAATAGAATTACACCTATTTATGAGGGAACAAATTCAGTTCAGGCTGCTGACTTAGTCTTCAGAAAATTAATCAATAAAAATGGTGATATTATTGAAAACTATCTAAATTTGGTTAAAGACGAGATTAAAATTACTGACAAAAGAGCCGAGCCTTTTGTAAAACAACTTAACTATCATCTTGATATTTTGTCAAAATTTACTGATTGGATGAAGGAAAAAATAAAAAATTCTCCAGAAGATGCAAGTGGAGCATGTAACGATTATTTAAAAGTTCTTGGTTTAGTTGCAACCGGACATGCTTGGTTAAAAGTTCTAGAAGTTTCCTTCAAAGAATATGAGAGTAATAAAGATTTTTATGAGGACAAAATCCAAACTGCCAACTTTTTCTTTAATAGAGTACTTCCTAGGATAGAAAGCAGTTATATTACTGCAACTACTGGAAGTAATTATATTATGAATTACAAATTTAATTAGAATGAACCCTTATGAAACAAATTTGGATAAAAACGAAGCCAATTATGTTCCATTAACCCCTTTATCATTTCTAGAAAGAGCAAAAGATATTTATCCAAACTACGAAGCAGTAGTTTATGAAAGTAGGAAATACACTTGGAGTGAAGTTTACAAAAGATGTATTAAGTTTGCTAGTGCATTAGATAAATTGGGAATTAAAACAGGTGATACGGTATCTGTCTTGGCTTTTAACACACCTGAAATATTTGAAGCGCATTATTCCATTCCTATGGTTGGAGCAGTTATAAATGCCATTAATACAAGACTAGACTCAAAAACAATTAGTTATATTTTAAATCACAGTGAAGCGAAGGTGCTAATTGTAGATAGACAATTTCATGATGTAGTAAAAAAAGCTTTAGAAGAAGTTAATTCAAAAATTACTATAATTGATATAGATGATAAAGATGCAAAGCTAACCGACTCAAAAAATATAGGATCTTTGGAATATGAGGAGTTTTTAAATTCTGGAGATGAAAATTTTAAATGGAAAATGCCAAAAGATGAGTGGCAAGCTATAGCATTAGGTTATACTTCTGGAACAACTGGTAATCCAAAAGGAGTTGTTTATCATCATAGAGGATCATATTTAATGGCAACAGGAAGTGCAGTTGCATGGAATATGCCTAATCAGTTAAATTTTTTATACACAGTACCAATGTTTCATTGTAATGGCTGGTGTTATCCTTGGACAATGTCAATGATTCATGGTCGAGTAATTTGTTTGAGAAATATTGATGTAAAAAAGATATTTGAATTAATTGATAAATATGAAGTTACTCATTTTGGTGGAGCACCAATAGTTTTAAACATGTTAGCTAATGCACCTGAGGATCAGCAAAAGGAATTAAAAAGGAAGGTATATGTATTAACAGCAGGTGCTCCTCCTCCTAGTATAATTTTTGAAAAAATGCAAAAGTTAGGCTTTGAAGTAATGCATGTATATGGTCTTACAGAAACCTATGGTCATATTTTGCAGTGTGCATGGAATCAAGAATGGGATGAATTAGATCAAAATAACCAAAACGAAATAAGAGCAAGACAAGGCGTAAGGTATCCCAATACAGAAGGCGTCATTGTAATGGACCCTGAAACCATGAAGCCAGTTCCTCATGATGGAAAAACAATGGGTGAAATTATGATTAGAGGAAATGTGGTGATGAAGGGTTATTTCAAAGATAAAGAAGCGACAGAAAAATCAATGGATGGAGGATGGTTTCATTCTGGCGACTTAGCTGTAACTCATCCAAGTGGTTACATAAAAATACAAGACCGATCAAAAGATATTATAATTTCAGGAGGAGAAAATATTTCATCTATCGAAATTGAAAATACGATTTCAAAACATCCTGCTGTATCACTGGCAGCTGTTGTAGCAAAACCAGATGAAAAATGGGGTGAAACACCTTGTGCTTTTGTTGAATTAATCGAAGGAAAATCAAGTTCGGAGGAAGAAATTATTAAATTTTGTCGAGAAACTCTTGCTGGATTTAAACTTCCTAAGAAGGTTGTGTTTACTCCGCTACCAAAGACATCCACTGGAAAGATTCAAAAGTTTGAACTGAGAAAACAAGCTAAGGAATTAAACTAATATAGTTTCTTTACAAAAATCAAATAAGATGGCAGTAATGCTCAAAAAAAAATGAAAACTTTTTTAATAGCAAAATCAAGAAGGCTTAGAGGTACACCGTACACCTCTAGAATTGAAAAACAAGGTGTAACTGCTTATACTATATATAATCATATGTTGCTGCCAGCAGCATTTGGTTCTGTGGAAGATGCTTATCATCACTTGAAAGAGCATGTTCAGATTTGGGATGTTGCCGCTGAAAGACAAGTTGAAATTTCTGGAAAAGACTCAGCAAAATTGGTTCAATTGATGACTTGCAGAGATTTATCAAAATCCAAAGATGGAAGATGTTATTACTGCCCAATCATTGATGACAATGCAGGTTTAATTAATGATCCTGTAGTTCTAAGATTAAATGAAAATAGGTGGTGGGTCTCTTTAGCTGACTCAGATGTAATTCTATTTGCCAAAGGATTAGCGATTGGAAACAAATTTGATGTAAAAATTTCTGAACCTGATGTTGATATAATGGCAGTTCAAGGACCAAAATCATTTCAATTAATGGAAAAAGTTTTTGGAGAAAAAATTGTAAATTTAAAATTTTTTGGTTTTGATTATTTTGAATTTGGTGGCGATAAACACCTTATTGCAAAGTCTGGATGGTCTAAACAAGGTGGCTATGAAATTTATATGGAACACAACGAGTCAGGTTTAAAACTATACGATCATCTTTTTGAAATTGGAAAGGAATTCAATATTAGACCAGGTGGACCAAACCTTATCGAACGTATTGAGAGTGGTTTACTTTCCCATGGTAACGATATGGACAATGGAGATAATCCATATGAGTGTGGTTTTGACAAGTATGTAAATATAGATAGTGATGTTGATTTCTTAGGTAAAGAAAAACTAAAAAAAATAAAAGCTGAAGGAATTAAAAAAAAACTTATGGGAGTAAAAATTGATGCCAAGGAAATAAGTGTTAATGGCTCAATGGATCTAGTAGATGAAGATAATAATGTAATTGGAGAATTAAGATCTGGTTGTTACAATCCAACTTTTAAACAAGTCATTGGGATTGCAATGATTAACAAACCACACTTTGAGACTTCGAAATCCTTTAAAATCAATATAAATGGCTCTGATTTTCATGGAAAAGTTTGTGATTTACCTTTCATTTAGTATAAAACTTTAAAATATCATGAATATAGCAATAGTAGGAGCGACAGGAAACGTAGGTCGAAAATTAATAGAAGTTTTGGAAAAAAAAAACTTTCCAATAACAGAGGCGTACTTAGTTGCGTCTTCAAATAGCGAAGGAAAAAAAATTAATTTTTTAGGAAAAGAGCATACTGTTAGTAATTTAGAACAATTTGATTTCTCAAAAGTAAAAATTGCTTTTTTTGCAGCTGGTTCTTCAATTGCTGAAAAATGGGCACCGATCGCAGCAGAAAAAACAATTGTAATAGATAATTCAAAATTCTTTAGAAAAGATCCAGAAATTCCTTTAATTGTTCCAGAGGTAAATTCCAAAGAATTACCTAAATTTAAAAATAAGAATATTATAGCAAATGCCAATTGTTCAGTAATACCAATAGTTGTAGCTCTCAAACCATTACATGATTTGTATAATGTAAAAAGAATAGTTGCATCAACTTATCAATCTGTATCAGGAGCAGGCAAGGCAGGAATGGATGAACTTATATCCCAAACTAAAGAAGTCTTGGAAAATAAAGATGTTGAGTCAAAAAATTTTACTAAGCAAATTGCTTTTAATGCTATACCACATATTGATAGTTTTCTTGAAAATGGAAGCACAAAAGAAGAGCAAAAAAATCATGATGAGGTAAAAAAAATTTTAGATAGTAAAATTAATATAACATCTACTTGTGTAAGAATCCCTGTTCTTGTTTCTCACTCCATAAGTGTGAATGTTGAATTTAACAAAAAACATGACTTAGAAGAAATAAGAAATGTCTTATCATCATCACCTGGATGCAAGGTAGTTGATGAGCAAAAAGATGGAGGATACATTACGCCTGTTGAAGCCGAAGACAAATTTGAAACATTCATATCAAGAATTCGTGAGGACTCTTCTCAACCAAATTCAATTAATTTGTGGGTTGTGTCTGATAACTTATTAAAAGGTGCTGCACTTAATGCAGTTGAAATTGCTGAGGCTTTAGTAGAAAAAGATTTTTATGGAAAATAAAAATCCAATATCGCCACATATACAAATTTATAATTGGCACATTTCCTCACTGGTTTCAATTTCACACAGAATAACTGGTATAATAAACTTTTTCACTATAACTTTTATAGGTATATGGATAGCCTCTTTATTGTTGGGTGAACAGAGTTATCAGAATATTAATTTGTTCTTATCATCTTTTTTAGGCAAATTTTTTTGTCTTGGAATTATTTGGTCTTTTTCATTTCAAATGCTTAGTGAAATAAGACATTTGTTTATGGATTTAGGTTATGGTTTTGAGCAAAAAACTACAAAAATAACAGGATTAATTGTGCTAATCGGATCATTTCCACTTACTGTAATAATCTTTATTATTGGAAGAGTTTTAATTTAATGGGATCAGTTACAAAAAAATGGTTGTTCTTAAAAGTAAGTTCTGCAATATTAGTGCCATTAATGCTATGGTTTGCGATTAATCTAGCTTCTATTTACGACAAAGGCTTTGAACAGATATTACTGTTTGTGTCTTCTCAACCTTCAAAGTTTTTGTTAAGTCTTTTTTTGATTTTTGCATATTTTTTCTCTGCACTAAGTATTAGTGAGGTTTTTGAGGACTATATCGAAGATCAAAAAATCAAAAATGCCGCAAATAAATCTTTAAATATCTTTGCTATAGTATTTCCATTATTAATCATTATCTTAATATTTAGTTTATAGTTATGAGTGCATACAAAATTATTGATCATGAATATGATGTTGTTGTTCTAGGTGCAGGTGGTTCTGGGCTAAGAGCAGCTGTAGGATTAAGTGAAGCTGGATTAAAAACTGCATGTGTCTCTAAAGTGTTCCCAACTAGAAGCCACACCTCCGCAGCACAAGGTGGTATTTCAGCAGCACTTGGAAATATGGGTGAAGATGATTGGAGATGGCATATGTACGACACTGTTAAAGGTGCTGATTGGTTGGGAGACCAAGACTCTATAGAATATTTATGTAAGGAAGCACCAGCTGCTGTTCTAGAATTAGAAAAGTATGGAGTTCCATTTAGTAGAACAGATGATGGCAAAATTTATCAAAGACCTTTTGGTGGCATGACAAAAAACTATGGAAATGAGACTGTACAAAGAACTTGTGCAGCAGCAGATAGAACTGGACATGCAATACTTCACACATTGTATGGACAAGCTTTAAAACATAATACCGAATTTTTTATTGAATACTTTGCGCTAGATTTAATAATGAAAGATGGAGCATGCAAAGGTATAATTGCTTGGAACCTCAATGATGGAACAATTCACAGATTTAGATCCCACACAACTATTATAGCAACAGGGGGTTATGGAAAAGTGTATTACTCAGCTACTTCAGCTCATACTTGCACTGGAGATGGTAATGCCATGGCTCTTAGAGCTGGATTACCTTTACAAGACATGGAATTTGTACAATTTCATCCAACGGGAATATATGGTCATGGAACATTAATTTCTGAAGGTGTAAGAGGAGAAGGTGGTTATTTAGTAAATTCAAAAGGAGAAAGATTTATGGAGCGTTATGCTCCTAAAGCAAAAGATTTAGCATCTAGAGATGTTGTAAGTAGATCAATTGCTGTAGAAATTAATGAGGGTAGAGGTATTGGAAAAGAACAGGATCATGTTCATCTTCATATTGATCATTTGGATCCAAAAGTTATAGATGAGAGACTTCCAGGAATATCAGAGGCTTCAAAATTATTTGCAAATGTTGATGTAACTAAGGAACCTATACCAGTAGTACCTACAGTGCATTATAATATGGGTGGAATACCAACAAATTATAAAGCTGAAGTTTTAACATTAAATGGATCTGAAAAAACTGTACCTGGGTTAATGGCTATTGGAGAAGCAGCATGTGTTTCTGTTCATGGCGCAAATAGATTAGGTTCAAACTCATTAATAGATTTAGTAGTTTTTGGAAGAGCGGCAGCGAAAAGAGCTGCAGAGTTAGTAAAGCCTGGAATGAAGCATGATGAAATTGATAAAAATGAAACGGATAGATGTTTAGATAGATTTGACAAATTAAGAAACTCAGAGGGTTCGAATCCAACATCTGAACTGAGACTTTCAATGCAAAAAACGATGCAATCAAAATGTGCTGTATTTAGAACTGAGAAAACATTAAAGGAGGGCGTTGATGAAATTAGAAAACCTTATGATGGAATGGACTCTCTTTCTGTAAAAGATAAGTCATTAATCTTTAATACTGATTTAGTTGAAACACTAGAATTTGACAACTTAATAAGACAAGCAATAACTACAATGGACTCTGCGTATCATAGAAAAGAAAGCAGAGGAGCTCATGCAAGAGAAGATTTTCCAAAAAGAGATGATGAGAATTATATGCAACATACTCTTTCTTGGTGTAATGGTTCAAAAACTAAAATTAATTATAGACCTGTTCATAGATCAACACTTACAAATGATGTACAATATTTTCCTCCACAGGAAAGAGTGTATTAATGGTTCAACTAAATTTACCTGCAAACTCAAAGGTAGAAAAAGGTCAATATTATAAAGATAAAACAGGTTCAAAAAATATTAGAAAAATAAATATTTATAGATGGGATCCATCTAAAAATGAAAATCCAAGACTTGATACTTATGAAGTTGATATGGATAATTGTTCATCTAAAGTCCTTGATGTTTTAAACAAAATAAAAAATGAAATAGATCCTTCTATAGCTTACAGAAGATCTTGTGCCCATGGAGTTTGTGGATCTTGTGCGATGAATATGAATGGAAAAAATGGTTTAGCATGCACGAAGTCCCATTCTGAACTGGATGGAGATATTGATATTTATCCCTTACCACATCTAAAAGTCTTAAAAGATTTAATCGGTGATTTAAGCACATTATATAAACAATATGAGTCTGTTGAACCTTGGTTAAAAACCTCAAAAGTAAATGATAAAGAGAATATCCAATCTAAAGACGATAGAGCAAAATTAGATGGATTATATGAATGTATTATGTGTGCATGTTGTTCAACGTCTTGTCCAAGTTATTGGTGGAACGGTGAAAAATATTTAGGTCCCGCAGTTTTACTTCAAGCTTACAGATGGATAATTGATAGTAGAGACGAGGACAGAAAAGAAAGACTGAAAAAGGTTGCTGACGAACTTAAGCTTTATAGATGTCATACTATCTTGAATTGCACAAATGCTTGTCCCAAGGGCTTAAATCCTGCAAAAGCTATTGCAGAGATAAAGAAAATGCTTGCAACAGCTTAATTACTTAATTAAATAATTTCAATCATGAATTTAATCAAACATTTTGTTGGTGGAAAAGTAATATCGGGTAATTCAGAGAGAAAAGGAAAAATCTTTAACCCTGCTACTGGGGAACAAGACTCTGAGGTTATTTTAGCCTCAAAAGCAGATTTAGATGGTGCAGTAGAAATTGCACAAAAAGCTTTTCAGACTTGGTCGTTAAATCCTCCACTTCAAAGAGCAAGAATAATGTTTAAATTTAAAGAACTCATAGAAAAAAATTTTGATGAACTGGCAAAACTAATAGTCTCAGAGCATGGAAAAGTTTATGAGGATGCTAAAGGATCATTAATAAGAGGATTAGAAGTTGTTGAGTTTGCATGTGGAATTCCACACCTACTTAAAGGAGAGTTTTCTGAAAATGTTGGAACAAACGTTGATAGTTATTCAATGCGACAGCCTTTGGGAGTTGCAGCTGGTATAACCCCATTTAATTTTCCGGCAATGGTACCGATGTGGATGTTTCCATTAGCTATAGCATGTGGTAATAGTTTTATTTTAAAACCATCAGAAAAAGATCCCTCATGTCCGATGAAATTGGCAGAACTGCTTAATGAAGCTGGTCTTCCTGAGGGAGTTTTTAATGTTGTAAACGGTGATAAAGAGGTTGTTGATGCGATATTAACAAACCAAAATATTAAAGCTGTAAGTTTTGTTGGATCAACTCCTATTGCTAAGTACATTTATGAAAATGCAGCTAAAAATGAAAAAAGAGTCCAGGCATTAGGTGGAGCAAAAAATCATTTAGTTGTAATGCCAGATTGTGATTTAGATGGTGCCGTAAATGGTTTGATGGGTGCTGCATATGGTTCAGCTGGAGAAAGATGTATGGCGCAGTCTGTAGCAGTAGCGGTTGGTGATGTAGGTGATGAGTTAGTCTCAAGATTATCAAAAAAAGCTGAAGCATTAAAAATTGGACCTGGTATGGATAAATCATCGGAGATGGGCCCTTTAGTAACCAAAGAACACTTGGAAAAAGTAAAAGGCTACGTAGATCTAGGAGTTAAAGAAGGGGCAAAACTTGTTCTTGATGGAAGAAATTTGAAATTGCAGGGATATGAAAATGGTTTTTATATTGGTGGGTGTCTTTTTGATCATGTGACTACTGATATGAGAATTTATAAAGAGGAAATATTTGGACCAGTTTTGTCTGTTGTTAGGGTAAAAACATTTGAAGAAGCTACAAAAATGATTAATGAGCATGAATACGGAAATGGAGTTAGCATTTATACTAGAGATGGGGATGCAGGAAGAACATTTGCAAGCAAAATTCAAGTTGGAATGGTAGGGATAAATGTTCCAATACCAGTTCCAATGGCTTTCCATAGTTTTGGAGGATGGAAAAGGTCATTATTTGGAGATAGTGGAACGCATGGTATGGAAGGTATAAAATTTTATACTAAATTAAAAACTATTACTTCTAGATGGCCATCAGGAATTAGATCTAATCCTGAATTTATTATGCCAACAATGAAATAAAATGAGTAAAATTTCTTTAATAGGAGCAGGTCAAATTGGGGGAACTTTAGCTCATTTAATTGGTTTAAAAGAGCTGGTGGATGAAGTTGTTTTATTTGATGTTGCAAGTGGAGTAGCAAAGGGAAAAGGTTTAGATATAGCCCAATCTTCCTCGGTAGATGGATTTAATGTAAAATTTTCAGGAACAGATAAGTATGAAGATATAAAAGGATCAGATGTTATTATAATTACAGCAGGCGTTCCTAGAAAACCTGGAATGAGTAGAGACGATCTATTAGGAATTAATTTAAAAATTATTAAACAAGTTGCAGAAGGAATAAAAAATAATGCGCCTAATGCCTTTGTAATTTGTATTACAAATCCATTGGATGTAATGGTAATGGCATTTCAAAAATATTCAGGACTCCCCGTTCATAAGGTTGTAGGGATGGCGGGTATATTGGATAGTTCAAGATTTAAGCTATTTTTATCTGAAGAATTAAATGTGCCTGTAAAAGAAATCGATGCAATGGTAATGGGTGGACATGGAGATACAATGGTACCTCTTCCACGATTTACCAAAGTCTCTGGTCAACCATTGATGGAGTTAGTGAAAGAGGGAAAGATTTCTGAGGAAAAATTAGAAAGTATTAATCAGCGAACTAGAGACGGTGGTGCAGAAATTGTAAAATATCTAGAAAAAGGATCAGCATTTTATGCACCTGCAGCATCTGGAGTTGAGATGGCCGAAGCATTTTTAAAAGATCAAAAAAAACTTTTACCATGCGCAGCATATTTACATGGAGAGTATGGAATTAATAATGTATATGCAGGTGTTCCTGTTATCATTGGAAATGAAGGTGTTGAAAAAATTGAAGAAATCGACCTTAATGAAAATGAAAAAACTGAGTTTAATAATTCAGTAGAAGCAGTAATAAAATTATGGGATGCAGCATCTAAAATAGACCCTGACTTAAACAAAGATTAAATGAATATCCACGAGCACCAGGCAAAAGAAATACTTAAAAAGTATGGCGCGGTTGTACCCGAAGGCGTTTATGCTCTTAATGTAAATGAATTAATTGAAAAAGTAAAAAATCTCAAAGCCGATAAGTATGTATTAAAAGCTCAAATTCATGCAGGAGGTAGAGGAAAGGCTGGAGGAGTAAAAATTGTTGATAATATTGCTATTTTGGAAGAGGAGGCGAAAAAATTGTTTGGTAAAACATTAGTTACTCATCAAACTGGACCCTCAGGAAGAGAAGTGAAAAGATTGTATGTTGAAAATGCATCAGAAATAGAAAAAGAATTCTATCTGTCTTGTCTTGTTGACAGGGCATCTGCTAAAATTGCATTTATTTCCAGTGATCAGGGGGGAATGAATATTGAGGAAGTTGCTGTAAAATCACCAGAGAAAATAATCACTACTAAAGTAGATTTTAATGAAAGTATTTCAGAGGAAGACTGTAACAAAATTATTAAAATTTTTGATTTAGACAAAGATGCAAGTAAACAAGCAATAAATTTAATAAAATCAATTTACAAAATGTTCATTGATACAGATGCAAATTTAGTAGAGATAAATCCTCTCATTTTAACCAAAAAAAACAAAATTGTATGTTTGGATGCAAAGATGACTTTTGACGAAAATGCATTATTTAAACATCCAGAAATTCAAAAACTTAGAGACTTAAATGAAGAAGAAGAAACTGAAATTGAAGCAAGCAAATATGATCTTGCATACATTAAATTGGATGGAAATATAGGATGTATGGTAAATGGTGCTGGATTAGCAATGGCTACTATGGATATTATTAAATTATATGGGGAAGTGCCTGCAAATTTTTTAGATGTAGGTGGTGGTGCCTCTAAAGAAAAAGTTTCAGCAGCATTTAAAATTATCTTATCTGACAAAAATGTAAAAGGAATACTAATAAATATTTTTGGAGGAATAATGAGATGTGACGTACTCGCACAAGGTGTTGTAGATGCAGCAAAAGAAATTAAAATTAAAGTTCCTTTAGTAGTGAGACTAGCAGGTACAAATTTCAAAGAGGGAAAAGAAATTTTAGATAATTCAGGATTAGATATTATTTCTGCAAATGATTTATCCGATGCAGCAAAAAAAATTGTTGAGGCAATTAAATAATGTCAGTTTTAATTAACAAGGATACAAAAGTAATTTGTCAAGGTTTCACTGGCGCTCATGGAACTTTTCATTCTGAACAATCTATTAAGTATGGAACTAACTTAGTTGGTGGAGTTACTCCTAAAAAAGGAGGTCAAATTCATTTGGAAAGACCAGTATTTAATACTGTTAAAGAAGCTAAAGATCAGACAGGTGCAAATGCAACAATGATTTATGTTCCTGCAAAGTTTGCAGCTTCAGCAATTATAGAGGCAATTGATTCATCTATAGAATTGATTGTATGTATAAGTGAGGGAATTCCAGTTTTAGACATGCTTAAAGTAAAAAGAAGACTTTTTAACTCTAAATCGAGACTTATTGGTCCCAACTGTCCAGGTATAATAACTCCTGATGAATGTAAAATTGGAATAATGCCTGGAAATATTCATAAAAAAGGAACAGTAGGAATTGTTTCTAGGTCAGGAACATTAACTTACGAGGCTGTAGCCCAAACCTCAGAAAATGGCCTTGGTCAATCTACATGTATAGGAATAGGTGGAGATCCAATACATGGTACAAATTTTATTGATTGTCTAGATCTGTTTTTAAATGATGAAAAAACTGAGTCTATAGTAATGATTGGTGAGATCGGAGGGACTGCTGAAGAAGAAGCTGCTGAATTTATAAAAAATCATAAGATAAAAAAACCAATGGTTGGATTTGTAGCTGGAATTACAGCACCACCTGGCAGACGAATGGGTCATGCTGGTGCAATAATATCAGGGGGAAAAGGTAACGCTGATGAAAAAATTAAAATTATGGAAAAATCTGGTATTACAATGGCAAAATCTCCATCTGAAATTGGAATAACTCTATTGAATAAATTGTCTAATTGATAACACCTTATTCGTGTATAATTATATTTAAAAATGTCATCATCTAAAAATTTAGAATACAAAAAAACTTCATTTCTTAATAAATCAAATAGTGCATTTATAGAACAAATGTATGTGAAGTATGTAAATAATGATCCAAATTTACCTGAGAGTTGGAAAAAATATTTTATAGATATTGGTGATGATATTAATTCAATTGTTAAAGAGGTTAATGGACCATCTTGGAGTCCAAGTAAAAATAAAATTGATGAGAGTAAAATACTTGAAAATGAAATTGAGATTCTAGAAAGTCAAAATAAAGAAATAGATCAAAACGATATAGTTGCAAGTAACAGTAATTCTATTAAAGCAGTCTCTTTGATTAGAGCTTATAGACAGCGTGGTCATTTATTATCAAAAGTTGATCCATTAGAAATGAGAGAAAGTGAGTATCTTGACGAACTACATCCTGAAAATTATGGATTTAAAAAAGATGATTATAGTAAAAAAATTTACTTAGATGGTGTCTTAAATAAAGAATATTCTAACATAAAAGAAATTCTCTCCGTTTTAAGAAAAATTTATTGTGGAAATATTGGTTACGAATATATGCATATTTCAAATCCAACAGAGAGAAAATGGTTTCGTGATAGAGTTGAAAAAGATGAAAATGCATTGAAATTTACAGTAAATGGTAAAAGTGCAATTTTAAACAAATTAATACAAGCTGAGGGATTTGAGAAATTTTTGCATACTAAATATGTGGGATCAAAAAGATTTGGTCTTGATGGTGGTGAAAGTTTGATACCTGCGTTAGAGCAAATAATTAAAATTGGCGGTCAGTCAAATATTAAAGAAGTTAAAATTGGAATGTCTCACAGAGGTAGACTAAATGTTTTAGCTAACGTTTTGCAAAAATCTTATAAAAGAATATTTAATGAATTTGCTGGTGAATTAAATAATACCGATGAAGACAGTGCTGGCGATGTGAAATATCATTTGGGAGCTTCATCTGATAGAGAATTTGACGGAAATTCTGTTCATGTAAGTCTAACAGATAATCCTTCGCATTTGGAAGCAGTTAATCCAGTAGTATTGGGTCAGACTAGAGCCAAACAATTTTTTCATAAAGATACTGAGAGAAACAAAGTAATTCCGATTTTAATTCATGGTGATGCTGCTTTTGCAGGACAAGGTGTTGTTGCTGAATGTTTTGCAATGTCGGGTTTACCTGGACACAATACAGGTGGAACTATTCATATAATAGTTAATAATCAAATAGGATTTACAACAAGTCCAAGGTTTGCAAGATCTTCACCTCACCCATCAGATATTGCAAAAATGGTAGATGCGCCTATCATCCATGTTAATGGAGATGACCCAGAAGCTGTTGTTTATGGCTCAAGAATTGCAACTGAATTTAGATTAAAGTTTAATAGAGATGTAGTCATCGACTTAGTTTGTTACAGACGATTTGGACATAATGAGGGAGATGAGCCATCATTCACTCAACCATTGATGTATAAAAAAATTAGATCACATCAATCAACAGCAAATATATATGGATCTAAGCTTATTAATGAAAATTTAATATCTAAAGAAGGTTTAAATGATCAAATAAAAAAATTTAAAGATCTTTTAAATGATCAATTTAAGACAGCTAAAGATTATAATCCTAAAATTGAATGGTTTGAGGGAGCATGGTCCAGCTATAAACCTAAAAAGGGGAAAGATAAAAGAGGAATTACTGGAGCAGATGAAAAAATACTTAAAAATATTTCAAATAAAATAAATGTCGTTCCATCCGAAATAAGTATTCACAAAACTATTAGCAAAATCTTGCAAACTAGAAAAAAATCTGTCGATGATGGTTTAAATATTGACTGGTCTACTGCTGAATCATTAGCTTTTGGTTCATTATTAGATGAAGGTTTTCCAGTTCGATTTGTAGGACAGGACTCTGGTAGAGGTACTTTTAGTCAGAGACATTCAGTTTTAAGAGATCAGATGGATAACTCTAGATATATTCCGTTAAATAATATTTCAAAAAACCAAAAAAAATTTGAAATAGTAGATAGTTTTTTATCTGAACTTGCAGTTTTAGGATTTGAATATGGGTATAGTTTAGTAGAACCAAATACTCTTACTATTTGGGAAGCTCAATTTGGTGATTTTGCCAATGGTGCACAAGTTATAATTGATCAATTTATCTCTTCAGGTGAAAGAAAATGGCAAAGAGCCTCAGGTTTAGTCATGTTATTACCTCACGGCTATGAAGGTCAAGGACCAGAACATTCATCAGCTAGACTTGAAAGATTTCTACAATTGTGTGCAAATGATAATCTTCAAGTTATGAATTGTACAACGCCAGCAAATTATTTTCACGCTTTACGTAGACAAATACATCGTGATTTTAGAAAACCACTTGTAATTATGACACCTAAATCTTTGTTAAGAAATAAGTTTTGTGTATCAACCATTGATGATTTTGGTAAGCAAACATCATTTCACAGAATAATGTGGGATCATGCATTAAGTGATCAATCAAAAAATTTTATTAAATTAAAAAAATCTAGTGAAATTAAAAAAGTTATAATCTGTTCAGGAAAAGTATACTTCGATCTTTTAAATGCTAGAGAAAAGCTAAAAAGAGATGATGTGGTAATGTTTAGAATAGAACAACTTTATCCTTTTCCAGTTAAAAGTTTAGTAAAAGAACTTAAACCATACGCGAAAAATGCTAATTTCTATTGGTGTCAAGAAGAGCCAAAAAATATGGGTGCATGGTTTTCAGTGAGAGATTATATACAATGGACATTGGATACCATTAAAGCTAAAAATAACAAAGTTTCTTATATTGGAAGAAGTCCTGATGCATCACCAGCCACTGGATATGCTAAAAGGCATCAACTTGAGCAACAAGAAATTATAAATGAAGTATTTAATTAATGAGTGAAAAAATTTTAGTACCTACTTTAGGTGAAAGTATTACAGAAGCAACAGTTTCTAAATGGTTGAAAAAAGAAGGTGAAACAGTTCATGCGGATGAAGCAATAGTTGAACTGGAAACTGATAAAGTAAATTTAGAAGTTCCTTCCCCTATTAGTGGGACATTATCAGAGATTAGTTTTAGAGATGGAGATACAGTTGAAGTTGGAGCTGTTTTGGGCTCAATTTCTGAGGGGAATGTTGATATTAAAAATGAACCCGAAAGCAAAAAGCAACTTGAGGATAATGAAGAGAAAGAATTTAAAGATGAGAAAAGCAATGTAATTAATTTAGATATAGAAAAAAAACCTCAAACTAAGTTAGAAGAACCATTAGTATTAACTGAAGATAAATCAATGGAGCTATTAGAAGAAGAGCCTTTACTTTTAACTGAAGAAGTAGAAACAGAGGAAACCTCACAACAACCAATTATTCTTTCACCTGCAGTTAGAAAAATGGTTGCAGAAAAAAACATCAACCTAGATAATGTAAAGGGAACAGGTAAAGCAGGAAGAATTTTAAAAGGTGATCTAATTACTATGATGGGAGCCAACCCACAACCCAACCAGAGAAGAATTCAATATGGTGAAGAAGAAAGAATTAAAATGACCCGTTTAAGACAAACAATTGCAAAAAGATTAAAACAAGCTCAAGAAAATGCAGCAATGTTAACTACTTTTAACGAGGTAGATATGTCTGGGATTATGTCAATGAGAAAAGATAACCAAGAAGATTTTAAAAACAGATACGGAATAAAGCTCGGTCTAATGTCATTTTTTGTTAAAGCTTGTGTCGTTGGGCTAAAATTATTTCCAGCAATTAACGCTGAGATCGAAGATCAAGACATAATTTATAAGAATTATTATAATATTAGTTTCGCTGTTGGAACTGAAAGGGGTTTAGTAGTTCCAGTGCTTAGAAATGCAGATGAGATGTCATTTGCTGAAATAGAAAAAGAAATAAAAAAATTATCTGAAAAAGCAAATACAGGTAGTTTAACAATTGAGGACTTACAAGGAGGTACGTTTACAATTAGCAATGGAGGTGTATATGGTTCCATGCTTTCAACACCAATATTGAACCCTCCTCAATCAGGTGTATTAGGTATGCATAACATTGTTGAAAGACCAGTAAATGATAATGGTGATATAAAAATAAAACCAATAATGTACTTGGCCTTGTCATATGATCATAGAATTATTGATGGAAAGGAATCCGTGTCGTTCTTAAAAACTGTTAAAGAAAATTTAGAAGACCCTAGAAGATTATTTTTAAATATTTAATGGCTGAAAAATTTGATGTCACTGTAATTGGAGGAGGACCTGCAGGATATGTATGTGCAATTAGATTATCTCAATTAGGCTTAAAAACTGCATGTATAGAGTCTAGAGGATCTTTGGGAGGCACTTGCCTTAATATAGGGTGTATTCCTTCTAAAAGTCTTTTAAATATGTCAGAAAGTTTTCATAGAGCAAAGAACTTCTCAAATATCGGTATTGAAACTGGAGAAATTAAGCTAAATCTTGAAAAAATGATGAGTAATAAAGACAGCTCGGTTGCAACACTTACAAAAGGAGTGGAGTTCTTATTTAAAAAAAATAAGGTCACTTATATTAAAGGGTTTGGATCTTTTAACGAAAAAAACGAAATTTTAGTCAAAAATGATAAATCAGAAATAAAAATTAAAACTGATAAAACCATAATAAGTACTGGATCAGAGCCTTTATCTCTTCCAGGAATAGATTTTGATGAAAAAATAATTCTTTCATCAACAGGAGCTCTTAACATTTCAAAACTTCCAAAAAAAATGGTTGTTGTTGGAGGTGGGTATATTGGATTAGAGATGGGTTCTGTGTGGTCAAGACTAGGAACTGAGGTTCATGTTATAGAATATTTAGACCACATAACACCAGGACTTGATAAAGAAATTTCAAATGAATTTATGAAAATATTAAAAAAACAGGGTATTCAATTTGAATTAAATACTAAAGTTGAAAAAATTGCTAAAAATGATCAAGGAGTAATAATAGAAACCTCTAATAAAGACGCAAAAAATAAAATTGAAGCTGATGTAGTTTTAATTTCTGTTGGAAGAAAACCTTACACTGATAAATTAAATTTAGAAAAAATTGGTGTAAATCTCGATAAAAAAGGAAAAATTATAGTTAATAAAAATTTTGAGACTAATGTTAAAAATGTTTATGCGATAGGAGATGTCATAGATGGTCCAATGTTGGCTCATAAAGCTGAGGAGGAAGGAATAGCAGTAGCAGAGTTAATTGCTGGACAGTCTGGTCATGTAAATTATGATATTATACCTGGAGTAATTTATACTTCACCTGAGGTAGCCTATGTTGGTAAAAATGAGGAAGAATTAAAAGAAAAAAAAGTAAACTACAAAGTAGGTAAATTTCCATTTATGGCAAACTCAAGAGCTAAAGCAATAAATGAGCCAGAGGGATTCGTTAAAATATTAGCCGAAAGTACAACAGACAGAGTGTTGGGAGTACATATAATCGGACCTCATGCTGGAGAAATGATTGCAGAAATGTCCGTAGCAATGGAATTTGGCGCTAGTTCCGAAGATATTGCAAGAACATGTCATGCTCATCCTACTTTTTCAGAAGCGATAAAAGAAGCTGCTTTATCTGTAGATAAAAGACAAATTCACTCTTAATATATTTCATAATTTATTTATGAAATATCCTGTCCTAATACCTAATATATTTAACTTCCCTTTTACATATGAAAGTGACTTGGATCTTAAAGTTGGAGATTATGTTTATGTTCCCTTTGGAAAATCAAAAATAACAGGAGTCGTATGGAATGAATTTGAAAAAAAAAATAAAAAAAATTTCCAGATAAAAAAAATTCTTAAAAAAATAGAAATTGAACCACTTAAAAAAGAAATTATTACTTTTTTGAATTGGTTTTCAGAATACAACTTAGTGCCAAAAGGAATGTGTTTAAAACTACATTTACTTAGTGGAGAAGCAATCACTAATTATGAAGACGAAAATTATCTACCCTATATTAAACAAAAGTTTGTAAATAAGTTTACCCTATCTTCAGATCAAAGAGAAATATTTGAGGAAATGTCAAAAAAAAATAATAAATTTAGAGTCCATCTTTTACAAGGGACTACAGGTTCAGGAAAAACAATTGTTTATTTTAAGCATATAAAACAATTGTTAGAAAAAGGGCATCAAGCGATGATTCTACTACCTGAAATTGGTTTAACTGCAGAATTTGAAAATAAATTTAAAGAATTTTTCGGTTTCAGTGCTGCAGTATGGCACTCTGGAATAACGCCTAAAAAAAAGAAAATAATCTGGAGTGGAGTATCATCAGGAAAAATTAACGTAATTATTGGAGCTCGTTCCTCATTATTTTTACCATTTAAAAATCTTGGAATTATAGTTGTAGACGAAGAACACGATCAATCATTCAAACAAGACGAAGGAGTAATTTACAATGCAAGAGACATGGCAATTGCTAGAGCTAATTTTGAAAATATCCCTATCAATCTTGTTACTGCTGTACCCTCAATAGAAACATATGCAAATATTAAGAAAAAGAAATACTCTGTTTCACGTTTAAATAAAAGATATAAAAATGCAAACTTACCTTTATATGAAATAATAGACTTAAATAAAAATAAGTTAGATAAACAGTCATGGATTGCTAATAAAACTTTGGAAAAAGTAAATAATCACTTAAAAAAAAATGACCAAGTATTATTTTTTATTAATAGAAGAGGATTTGCTCCATATGCTCTTTGTAAGAAATGTTTAAATGTTTATTCCTGTCCAAATTGTTCAATAAATTTAGTATATCACAAACATAAAAATAAATTACTTTGTCATTATTGTGGTTTTCAATCTCAGTTAAGCAGGAATTGTAAGAAAGGTGAAGTATGTGATTTTGTTTTTAGTGGCCCTGGGGTAGAGAGAATTTCTGAAGAGGTTAAACTCAAATTCCCAAATAATAAAATATCAATTTTTTCAAGTGATACCATGAATAAAAAATCATCTAAAAAAAAATTAGAAGATATAGTTAAAGGAAAAATAAATATACTTATTGGAACACAACTAATTTCTAAAGGTTTTCATTTTCCAAAATTAAACTGCATTGTTATTTTAGATATTGATCTTAATTCAAATGGACATGATTTAAGAACTGCAGAAAAAAACTTACAACTCTATCACCAATTATCTGGACGGGCTGGTAGAACTGGTAAACCAGCTACAGTATATTTTCAAACATACAACTCAAACCAAAGTATTATAAATCAAATAACAAATCCCGATCCTTTTATTTTTTTAGAAAATGAATTAAAATTAAGAGAGAAAAATAATCTACCACCTTATGAAAGATTTGTTTCATTAATACTCACCTCTTCAAATGAAAGAAGTTTAGAAAAAGAGTCAATGAACATAAAAAAAATGTTATCAGAATCCTTAAATGACAAAATTTTGGGACCTGTTAATGCACCTATATATCGAGTAAGACGAAAGTATAGGCAGAGACTTTTGATAAGATCTAAAAAGGGTTCTAATATTCAAAAAAGATTGAGTGAAATCTTAATTACATACAAATTACCTAAAGAAATAAAACTAACAGTTGATGTTGACCCAATAACCTTTAATTAATTGACAAATTTTGCACTATTTAGTCAATCTGTTACTTGAAGACACCAAACTCATATGCTACTTAATCCAAAAAAAATCTTCTAAAATAAAGAGTTAAAATTGAGCAAAAATAACAGTTTTTCAGCAACTACAGCAAGCAGGTATTCTTTAGCACTATATGAACTGGCTGATGAAAATAAATCAATAGATGAGGTTGAAAAACAGTCAATATCTTTTTTAAGATTAATAGATGAAAGCAAAGATTTTAGTTCATTAATAAAAAATCCAACTAACTCTGTAAATGAACTTCAGGATGTAATTAACAAAATTGCTGAGAATTATAAATTAAACTCTTTAATGTCAAAATTTTTAGGTTTTCTAATATCTAAAAGAAGATTTTTTTATGTAAGAACAATTCTTCAAGATTTTGTAGATACTTGTTCGAAAAAAAGAGGAGAAGTAAAAGCTGAACTAATTTCCTCTAAAGAATTATCAGAAGAACAAGTAATTAAAATAAAAGACGAACTATCTCAAAATTTTAACTCAAAAATAAAATTAGACTATAAATATGACAAAAGTTTAATTGGAGGTTTAGTAATACAAGTTGGTAGTATTATGGTAGACACCTCTATTAAAAATAAATTACAACAAATCGAAAATACAATGATAGAGGCTTAAATGGAAATAAATCCTTCAGAAGTAACAAAAATATTAAAAGAACAAATTAAAAAGTTTGGAGATAAAGCTGAGGTTACAGAGGTTGGTCAAGTTTTATCAGTAGGTGATGGTATAGCAAGAATATATGGATTAGATAATGTTCAAGCCGGAGAAATGGTGGAATTTTCTGACGGCTCAAAAGGAATGGCATTAAACCTAGAGAGTGAAAATGTAGGTGTAGTAATTTTTGGTGATGATAAAGCAGTTAAAGAAGGTGATACTGTAAAAAGAACTGGTGCAATTGTTGATACACCAGTTGGAAAAGAATTACTTGGGAGAGTAGTTGATGGTTTAGGAAACCCAATTGATGGAAAAGGTGCGTTAGACAAAAGTTTAAAAAGAAGTAGGGTTGAGGTTAAAGCTCCTGGCATAATTCCACGTAAATCTGTGAGTGAACCAATGCAGACTGGTCTTAAATCAATTGATAGTTTAGTTCCAATTGGAAGAGGACAAAGAGAATTAATTATTGGTGACAGACAAACAGGCAAAACAGCAGTCGCAATTGATGCTATAATAAACCAGAAAAAAATTAACGAGTCAGGTGATGAGAAGAAAAAATTATATTGTATTTATGTGGCCGTAGGCCAAAAGAGATCTACAGTAAGACAGATTGAAAAAACACTTGAAGAAGCTGGTGCGATGGAATACACAACAATAGTTGCAGCAACTGCATCAGATGCAGCACCTTTACAATTTTTAGCCCCTTATACTGGATGTACTATGGGTGAGTATTTTAGAGATAATGGGATGCATGCCTTGATTATATATGATGATTTATCAAAACAAGCTGTTGCATATAGACAAATGTCACTTCTATTAAGAAGACCTCCCGGAAGAGAAGCATATCCTGGAGATGTATTTTACTTACATAGTAGATTACTTGAAAGAGCTGCAAAATTAAGTGATGAGCATGGTGGAGGATCATTAACCGCTCTTCCAATAATCGAAACCCAAGGTGGTGATGTCTCTGCATTTATACCAACAAATGTTATTTCAATTACTGATGGTCAAATATTTCTTGAAACTGAACTTTTTAACCAAGGTATAAGACCTGCCATAAATGTTGGATTATCCGTATCAAGAGTTGGATCATCTGCTCAAACTAAAGCGATGAAGAAAGTTTCAGGGTCCATGAAATTGGAGCTCGCGCAATATCGTGAAATGGCTGCGTTTGCACAATTTGGTTCAGACCTTGATGCGTCTACTCAGAAATTACTTAATAGAGGATCAAAGTTAACTGAACTTTTAAAGCAAAATCAATATTCTCCCATGACAGTTGCAGAACAAGTTATTTCTGTATTTTGTGGAGTTAGAGGACATCTTGATGATATTGAACAAAAGGATATTTCAAGTTTTGAGAGTAAAATTATTGAAAGATGTAAATCTGAAAAGCCAGACATTATTGAGTCAATAACAGCTTCAGGAAAACTTGAAGATGATAAAGAAAAAGAATTGAATGAAATTATTTTACAACTTAAGAAAGATTTTAACTCATAAAAAATAATGGCTAGTTTAGACGATCTAAAAAAAAGAATATCAAGTGTTAAGTCTACGCAGAAAATTACTAAGGCAATGAAAATGGTCGCTGCTGCAAAATTGCGAAGAGCCCAGGAGAGTGCTGAGAAAGGTAGACCTTACTCTGATAAAATGAATAATATTATTTTAAATTTATCAAATGGTATATCTGACATTGATAACGCTCCGAAACTTTTATCTGGTACTGGAGAAGATAAAGTGCATCTATGTGTAGTAATGACATCAGATAGAGGTCTTTGTGGAGGTTTTAATACAAATATTATTAAAAAAGCCAAACTATATTTTCAAAAAATTTTAGATGAAGGAAAAACTTTAAAAATTATTACAGTGGGAACTAAAGGTTATGACCAACTAAAACGTCTATACGGTGATAATATTATCGAAAGAATATCTTTTAAAGAATCAAAAAATATTAATTATTTTGATGCTGATAAAGTCGGTAAGATAGTTATTGAAAAATTTGAAAAAAAAGAATTTGACGTATGTGCAATTTTTTATAACCAATTTAAGAATGTAATTACTCAAATACCACAAGAACAACAAATTATTCCTTTAAAAACATCTGAAAAAGATGAAAATTCATCAGAAGATAACTATGAATTTGAACCTGAAGAAGATGAGATATTGAGCAACTTGTTACCTAAAAATATTTCAACTCAGATTTTTAAAGCGATGTTAGAGAATTCAGCTAGCGAGCAAGGTTCAAGAATGAGTGCAATGGATAATGCAACCAGAAACGCAGGTGAAATGGTTGACAAACTTACTATTGAGTATAATAGAAGTCGTCAAGCAGCAATTACTAAAGAGTTAATAGAAATAATTTCAGGAGCAGAAAGTTTATAATTATGAGAAAAGGACAAATAACACAGATCATTGGGGCGGTAGTAGACGTAAAATTTGAGGGAGAACTACCAGAAATTTTAACTGCATTAGAGTGCGATAACGGTGGAAATAGATTAGTTTTAGAAGTTGCTCAACACTTAGGGGAGTCAAGTGTCAGAACAATTGCAATGGATGCAACAGAAGGTCTTAAAAGAGGAGACGAGGTAACAGACACAGCTGCTCCAATTAAGGTTCCAGTGGGCCCGGAGACTCTTGGAAGAATTATAAATGTGATTGGTGAGCCTATTGATGAAAGAGGAGAAGTTAAAAGTTCAGATAACTGGCCAATTCATAGAGCTGCACCAGAATTTAATGATCAATCAACAGAAACTGAAATACTTGTTACAGGAATAAAGGTTATTGATCTTCTGGCACCCTATGCAAAAGGTGGTAAAATTGGTTTATTTGGTGGAGCCGGAGTTGGTAAAACTGTTTTAATTATGGAATTGATTAACAACGTAGCAAAAGCTCATGGTGGATTTTCTGTTTTTGCAGGAGTAGGAGAAAGAACTAGAGAGGGAAATGACCTCTACCATGAAATGATAGACTCAGGTGTTATTAAAACTGATGGGGAAGGTTCTAAAGCAGCACTAGTTTATGGACAAATGAATGAACCTCCAGGAGCAAGAGCGCGAGTTGCTTTAACTGGATTAACTGTTGCTGAGTATTTTAGAGATCAAGAAGGTCAAGATGTGTTATTCTTCGTTGATAATATATTTAGGTTTACACAAGCAGGATCTGAGGTCTCTGCATTACTAGGTAGAATACCTTCAGCTGTAGGATATCAACCAACATTAGCAACTGATATGGGTAACTTGCAGGAAAGAATCACAACAACAAATAAAGGTTCAATTACATCTGTTCAGGCAATTTATGTTCCTGCAGACGATTTAACTGACCCTGCGCCTGCAACTTCATTTGCTCACTTAGATGCAACAACGGTACTTTCTAGACAGATTGCTGAAATTGGAATTTACCCAGCGGTAGATCCACTAGATTCAACTTCTAGAATTTTAGATCCTAGAATAGTTGGTGACGAACATTATAGAGTGGCTAGAGAAGTGCAAAAAGTTCTGCAAACTTACAAATCTTTGCAAGATATTATTGCAATTCTAGGTATGGATGAATTGTCAGAAGAAGATAAATTAGTTGTTGCTAGAGCTAGAAAAATACAAAGATTTCTTTCTCAACCTTTCTTTGTAGCTGAAGTATTTACTGGCTCGCCAGGTAAGCTTGTAGATTTAGAATCAACGATCAAAGGCTTTGATGCTATTTGCAAAGGTGAATATGATCACTTACCAGAAGCTGCATTTTATATGGTTGGTACTATTGAAGAAGCTATTCAAAAAGCTGAGAGTTTAGCTAACGAAGCTGCTGCATAATGAGCGAAGAATATTCTGTAGAAATAGTAAATCCTGAAAAATCATTTTTATCAAAAAATGATGTCACTGAGGTAGTTGTTCCCGCTTTTGAAGGTGAGATAGGAATTTTAAAAGACCATATTTCTATTATTTCTTTTTTAAAACCAGGAATAATTAAAATATTTTCAAAGTCTGGCGAGGAAAGTTTTTATGTCAATGATGGAATAATTGAATTTAAAGATAATAATCTTTCTATACTTACAAGTCTTATTTTAAATATAAAAGACATTGATAAAGAAAAAATTTCAGAAATCAAAAAATCTGCTGAGGAAGAACTTAATAAGTCTGATATAAATGATCAGGAAAAATATTTGCTTGATCAAAAACTTGAAGTATTAAAATCAATTAACTAAAATTTTTTTTACCTCTTCTTGAATTTTCTCGTATACGTGTAGTTTAAATTCTACCACAAGTTCAGTAATTTTATCTGGATCTACCCATTTCCATTCAAGAAATTCTGGATGTTTTGTTTTAATATTAATTTCTTTTTCATCACCATTAAATCTCATTACATACCATTGTTGTTTTTGACCTTTAAATTTACCTTTCCAAATAATTCCTAATAATTCATTTGGTAAAAGGTAAGTAAGTAAGCCGTCTATTTTTTTTATTAAACTTACTGATTTAATACTAGTTTCTTCTTTTAATTCTCTAATTGCAGCTTCATAAAAGTCTTCACCCTTATCAACACCACCTTGTGGCATTTGCCAAAAGTTTTTTTTATTATCTATTCTTTTTGCAACAAAAATTTTATTTTCTTTATTTAAAACAACTATTCCAACACCACTTCTAAGTGGTAAATTTTTATATTTTTCTTTCATTTTAGCCGTTTAAAAGCTCTAGAGCAAATTGAAGTTGATTGTCTGTATCAGTATTAAACCTAAAGTCGTCAGATCCTTCAGCTATCTCAATATCGGGAGAGACACCTATTTCTGAAATAGATTTTCCAGATGGAAGATAATATTTTGATACAGTCAATCTTATTGCACCTTTATTTTTGAGAGGTATGATTGATTGCACAGAACCTTTGCCATAGCTATTTTCTCCAATTATTATTGCTCTTTTGTGATCCTTAAGTGCGCCTGCAACAATTTCAGATGCAGATGCTGAACCATAATTTATTAAGACAACAATTGTATTTCCATCTAATATATCACCTTTTCTTGCAAAGAATTTTCTACTTTCATATTTTCTTTTACTTTTTGTTGAAACAATTTCTCCACTATCTATAAAAAAATCTGTAATTTTAATTGCCTGAGAAAGTAGTCCACCAGGATTATTTCTTAAATCTAAAATATAATTTTTAACATTTTCATTTTTTTTAAACTCTCTAATTTTATCTTTAATTTGATCACTGCTGTTTTCATTAAAAGAGGTAAGTCTTAAATAACCAGTTTGATTATCTAATATCTCAGATTTTACTGATGATACTTTAATTTTTTCTCTAGTAATATTAAAAACTAATGCTTTTCGTTCACCCCTTCTTCTAACTGTTATTTCAATATCTGATCCAACTGGACCCCTCATTATGTCAACTGCTTCACTTAAAGATTTGCCTTGAACCTGAATATCATTAATTCTAACAATGTAATCACCAGCTTTAACTCCTGCTTCAGCAGCAGGTGAATCGTCCATAGGTGTTATTACCTTTATTACCCCAGCTTCCATACTTACTTCAATTCCAAGCCCTCCGAATTCTCCACTCGTTTCTGTTTGCATACTTTGATACGAATCCGGTGACATATAAGCAGAATAAGGATCTAAGGATTGAAGAACACCATTGATTGCAGCATCCATTGCATCACTTTGGTTCACCTCATCAACAAATTCTTTATTAATTTTATCTAAGACTTCTGAAAAAACATCTATTTTTTTATAAATATCATTCTCTTCTGATGCGCTAACAATATTATTAACGAAAAAAAAAATAAATAATGATGAAAAAAATGTTTTAAGTTTTTTCATTATATAATTACTTTTTCTTTAGGAATTAATTCAGACCATATTTTTTCTAATTCATAAAATTTTCTTTTTTCAGGATTGAAAATATGAATAATAAGGTCTATTCCATCGACAAGTTTCCAATCGCTACTTTCTCTTCCTTCAATTTTACAATTGTTTACACCATTTTTTTTTAAGTATTCATATACTTGTTCTGATAAAGCCTGGATATGTCTAGAGGATGTTCCACTAGCAATTATCATTTGATCTGCTATTGATGATTTTCCATCTAAATCTATTGAAACAATATCTAAGGCTTTATTTGCATCTAAAAGATTGACTACATCTTTGTGAAGAGAAGAGATTTTGTCCATTAATTATGAAAAGAGTATCAAATTTTTCTTAATTTAGAAGATGAAATATTGACCTTATTAAATTTTATAAATTTTAAGCTTTTTTTGCTGTATTTTTTAAAGGTTCTAGAACTTAATGATTTAGACTTATATCTGTCTCTATCAAATACAAGAATATTACAAATTGATGAAATTAAATCAGAATTTTTCCATTTATGAAAATTAATCAAACTATCCGCTCCCATTATGAAATAAATGTCAGTATTTTTATTATTTTTTTTTATATATTTTATCAGGTCAACTGTCCTATTAGATTTAATTTTATCCTCAAAATATTTTACTTTTATAAATGGATATACTTGAGTAAATTTTTTTGCAAAATTTATTCTTTTATTTAAACTTAAACTACTTTCATCTTTAAATGGATTTTTTTTGGTAACTGCCCAAATAATCTTGTCAATACCAAATCTTTTTTTAGCCTCTTTAGAGATACTTAAATGACCTTTATGCGCTGGATCAAAGGTTCCTCCAAGAATACCAATTTTTTTTTTATTTTCTCGTTTGTCCAGATCCATATATCTCATATTTATAACTGACAAGCTGGTTTAGACCAACTGGACCTCTTGGTGGAAGTTTATTTGTTGAAATTCCAACTTCCCCTCCAAAACCAAATTCTCCTCCATCAGCATACTGTGTTGAAGAATTGTGAATAGCAATCGAACTTTTAATATTTTTTATAAAAAATTTTGCAGAAATTTTATTATTTGTAATTATCGCATCAGTATGCATTGTTCCATATTTATTAATATGATTTACTGCTTCATTAATATTATTTACTAGTTTTACAGAAATTTTTGCAGATAAATGTTCCTTCGACCATGTTTTATTATTTGCTAATCTTGAATTTCCGTTAAACAATTTATAAATTTTTCTATCAGCATAAATAGAACAACCTCTCTTAGTGAGTTCATTTAATATCTCATCTACATTTTTAGATTTATTTTTATGTATTAAAAGTGTCTCGGTAGCTCCACAAATACTAGAATTACGCAATTTGGCATTGATTAATATTTTTTTTGCCATTGAAAGATTTGCATCTTTATCAATATAAGTATGACACATACCTTCAAGGTGTCCAATGACAGGAACAGAGGACAAATCTTGAACTTTTTTTACAAGACTTTTTCCACCTCTTGGAATAATAACATCTATATATTTTGACATTTTTGACAGCATGTAGTCGACCAATTTTCTATTTTTATTCTCTATAAACTGAACAAAATTCTTATTTATTTTGTATTTTTCTAATGATTTTCTAAAAAGATTAGCTAAAATTTTATTACTAAAGTAAGCCTCTGATCCTCCTCTTAATATTACGCAGTTCCCAGATTTAAAACATAGTGTAGATACATCCGAAGTAACATTTGGTCTACTTTCATAAATTACACCAATAATACCTATTGGAATTGATACTTTCTTGAGTTTTAAACCGTTTGGTCTTTTCCAGGTTTCTATATCAACATCTACTGGATCCTTAAATTTTGCAATAGTTTCAATTGATTTAATAATTGAGCTTATTTTGTAATTATTAAGAGCAAGTCTTTTAATTAAATTTTCTTTAAGTTTTTTAGATTTGGCTATTTTTATATCTTTTGTGTTTTCGACTAAAATTTTATTTTGGTTTTTTTTAATAAGTTTAATGTAATAATTTAATACTTTATTTTTTTTTTTACTACTTATTTTGTTTTGAAAAGCAATTTTCGCATTTGTACCAATTTTTTCTAAGTTTTTACTCATTTGATTAATACCATATCATCTTTATGAATAACTTCTGATTTTGAAATATAACCTAAAATATCATTTATTTTATTAGAGTGCTTCCCTTTAATTTTCAAGATTTCATCCGAAGAGAAACTACTTAATCCTCTAGCAAATTCGGTCATATTGTTGTTTAGGATTTTGATATGATCACCTTTGCTAAAACTGCCTTGAACATCCTTAATCCCCGCGGCTAATAAACTTTTCCCATTATTCAAAGCTAATAATGCACCTTCATCAATTATTATTTTTCCCTTTGGAGAAATTGAGCTTATTATCCACTTTTTTCTCGCATCTAATTTTGAAATTTTTGGCAAAAACCAAGTACATATATTTTCAGTTAAAATTTTTTGAATTGGTCTATTTATTAAGCCATTAGCAATCGCCATATGGCATCCTGAGAATTGACAAATTTTAGCAGCATCAATCTTCGTTTTCATTCCACCAGATCCAAATTCTCCAGATTTATTTGTTGCTAACTTTTCTATATTTTGGTCAATATTTTTAATTTCACGAATTAATTTAGCTTTTTTGTCTAATTTTGGATCTTTAGAGTAAAGACCACTTACGTCAGATAATAAAATTAAACAATCTGCACTTGATATTTGTGCAACCCTAGAAGCTAGTCTGTCATTATCACCATACTTAATCTCAGAAGTGGCTATACTATCATTTTCATTTACTATTGGAATAAAACCAAGACTAAATAAATTCTCAAAAGTCCTTTTTGCATTAATAGCCCTTCTTCTTTTTTCTGTATCTTCAAGCGTTAACAAAATTTGAGAAAGATTGATTTTTGACTTATTAAAAGTTTTTTTAAAAAGGTTCATTAACTCAATTTGGCCAATTGACGCTACTGCCTGACTTTTATCAAGTTTCAATTTTTTTTTACTTAATTTTAATTTTTTACATCCTAAAGCAATCGCTCCTGAACTAACCAAAATTATATTTTTTTTTAATTTTTGTAGATGTAGAATATCTTTTGCAAATTCTGACAACCATTTTTCTCTGACAATTTTTTTGTCATTAATCAATAAAGATGATCCAATTTTTATAACGACAGTCTTTGAGTCTTTAAGATACATAATTAAGCAATGTTGATTTAATATCAGATACTGATTTTTTATCGAGTGTTGATGTTGTAAAAGTGGATTTCTTGATAATTTTTTCAAAATCTTTTATTTTTTCTTTTATTTCATTCTCATCAATTAGGTCTATTTTGTTAAACACTATTATTTCCTCCTTTTTTAATAGCTCTGAACTATATTTACCCATTTCATCTCTTACTTGAAGATATGAGTTAATTAAATCATTTTCTGATATATCAATTAGATGCAAAAGCGCTTTGCATCTTTCAATATGTTTTAAAAATTTAATCCCTAATCCTGTTCCTTGATGTGCTCCTTCAATTAATCCTGGAATATCTGCTAAAGTTATCTCTTTATCGTCATACATTGCGACACCTAGATTTGGATTTAAAGTTGTAAATTTATAATTTGCAATTTTAGGAGTGGCACTTGTTAATGATGCTAATAAGCTAGATTTTCCTGCATTGGGTAATCCAATTATTCCAATATCAGCAATTGTCTTAAGTTGTAAATATATCCAAAATTCTTCACCAATTGCACCTTTAGTAAATTTCTTTGGGGCTCTGTTAGTTGATGATTTAAACCTTGTGTTACCAAAACCTCCTTTACCACCTATAGCTGCAACAAATTTTTCATTTTCCTCCCTGAAATCAAATATCAGGGTTTTATTATCTTCCTCAAATACTTGTGTTCCAATCGGTACTTTTAAATATAAATCTTCTCCTCCTCTTCCTGTCTTATTTTTCCCACTTCCATCTCTGCCTCGCTCAGCTTTAAAATGCTGTTGATATCTAAAATCAATCAGTGTGTTTAAATTTCTCTCTGACACAAGAATAATAGAACCGCCTTTTCCTCCATCACCTCCGTCAGGTCCTCCAAATTCAATAAATTTTTCTCTTCTAAAACTAGGAGAACCAGATCCACCATCTCCAGCTTTTACAAATATCTTAACTTGATCGAGAAATTTCATGATTTTACAGAATTAATTAGCTGTTTACTAATTAGGCTTTACTGATACGTAAGTTCTGTCTGATTTACTTTTTTTAAAAACTACTTTTCCTTTAACAACAGAAAAAATTGAGTGGTCTTTACCCATTCCAACATTTTCCCCAGGAAAAATTTTAGTGCCTCGTTGTCTTACAATAATATTTCCAGGTATTACTAATTCACCACCATATTTTTTCACACCTAGTCTTCGGCCTGCACTATCTCTTCCGTTTCTCGATGATCCACCTGCTTTTTTTGTTGCCATAAATTACCTATTTATTTTGAAGCCTCAGTTTTTTCTTTTTTAGCTTCTTTAACTACAACTTCGCTTTTTTTCATCTTTTCAGCCTCTGATAAAACTTTACCATCTTTTGAAAAAATTTTGTTAATTCTAATTAGTGAATACTGTTGTCTGTGCCCGTTTTTACGTCTTGAATTTTTTCTTCTTCTTTTTTTAAAAATTAGAACAGTTCTTTCTTTGCCATTTTTTAATAGTTCAGCTTCAACTTTCGCACCATCTACAGTTGGTGCACCTAATTCAATGCTCTTATCATCTCCATAAGCTAAAATTTCTTTAAATTCAACTTTAGTGGATGGATTTGACTCAGCTAATTTTTCTATTTTAATTATTTCACCAGCTGAGACTTTGTACTGTTTTCCACCTGTTTCTATAACTGCGTATGACATTAATGATCCTAATTTTTAATTATCAGCAATATAGTCAGGGCCTTATTTTAGTCAAGCTGAATAAGCTAGAAATTATCCTTTAAATCTCTCAATTTTGAAAAGTTTTCAACATTTTTTGATCTTAAAAAAATATTAGTTTGAAGCTCCTCTTCAAGTGTCGATGGAATAGTTGGCTGACCTTTGGCCAGTCTATTTTTTATAAACTCAATTTTCGAAATTAAAGCTTTATTCTCTGGATCGTGTTTTAGGCAAAAATCTGAATTTTTTAATGTATATTCATGTCCACAATAAATTTCTGTCTCAATTGGCAAATTCTTTAACAACTGCAAAGAATTAAACATCTGTTCATGAGTGCCCTCAAACACTCTTCCACAACCTAATGAAAATAATGTATCTCCAGAAAATAATGCATTTTCATTAAAAAAATAGAAACATATATGGCCTAAAGTATGTCCTGGAATATGAAAAACTTTTGCTTCAAATATACCGTCTTTCCAAGTTTCATCATTTTTTAAAGATATATCTATTTCAGGTATTCTATGCTTATCTTCATTAAAACCTATAACCTTAGCATTATATAATTTCTTGAGCTCTTTATTGCCTCCAACGTGATCATAATGATGGTGAGTGTTCATTATAAATTTTAATTTTAGATTAAGACTTTCAATTTTATTTATAATAGGCTTTGCTTCACTAGGATCTATTACAATGCTAGACTTTGTTAACTCATCAATTAATAAATATGAAAAATTATCTTCTAAACATTTTATAATTTCTATTTTCATTTTACTTTTCTAATAAAAAAATACCTAATTCAGATATTAGGTTTTTATATTTTAAATTTGAAGTTGTAATATTTGAAATTTTCTCTCCATTTAAAGAAATTGATTTATAAATATTAACTCTTTTGTTGTTACAAAAATTATAAAAATCTTGAATTGTACACATATGTAGGTTGGGAGTATTATACCATTGATAAGGTAAATTATTTGTAACTGGCATTTCTCCTTTTAATAGTAAATCTAGTCTAACTTTCCAATGTCCGAAATTTGGAATTGTAACAATTACCTTTTTTCCCACTCGCAATAAATTTTCAATGACGTTTTCTGGGCTCATAAATGCTTGAAGAGTTTGACTTAGTATTACGTAATCAAATGATAAATCTGGAAATTGCTTTAAATCATTCTCTGCGTCACCTTCAATAACAGCTAAACCATTAGATAAACATTTTTTTACTTTTTCTTTAGAAATTTCAAGTCCTCTAACATCTACCACTTTATTTTTTGATAGATATTCCATCAAAATTCCATCACCACATCCAACGTCCAAGACTCTTGATTTTTCCTGAATAAACTTGGAAATAACCTTAAATTCTTCTTTCATTAATATTAGAATAAGTTGTATTTAAATAATTTTTAATAGTACTTAAAAAATCTGGTACGTCTAACAAAAAGGAATCGTGGCCTTTGTCAGTTTTAATTTCTACAAAACCAACATCGGCACCAATTGCATTAAGCGCTATTACAATATCTTTATTCTCAGAGGTTGGGTATAACCAATCAGAAGTAAAGGAAATAATGAAAAATTTTGTTTTGGTATCTTTAAATGCTTTGGAAAGGTTTCCTCCAAATTGTTTAGTTAAATCAAAATAATCCATTGCTCTAGTGATATATAAATAACTATTTGCATCGAATCTATCTACAAATACAGAACCTTGATATCTCAAATAACTCTCAATTTGAAAGTCAGCATCAAATCCAAATTTTAAATCAGATCTTTCTTGAAGATTCCTTCCAAACTTTTCTTGTAAACCTTGTTTTGATAAATAAGTGATATGAGCAGCCATCCTAGCAACAGCCAAACCTTTATCTGGATTTGTTGATTTTTCATCATACGATCCCTCTTTCCAATTGCTATCAGACATTATTGCTTGTCTTCCAAGTTCATTAAAAGCAATATTTTGAGCTGAATGACTAGATGTACAAGCAATTGGTAAAGCTACTCTAGCCTTATTTGGAAAGTTTGATACGAATTGTAAAACTTGCATTCCACCCATGGAGCCGCCAGCAACTGCAAATAATTTTTCTATTTTTAAGTAATCTAATAGATTGTATTGAGCGTTAACCATATCGTTAATTGTAATTACAGGAAAATTTGTACCTATAGGTTTATTGGTCAAAGGATCAATAGTTCCTGGTCCGTAGGATCCCATACATCCACCAATGACATTCGCACATATAACAAAAAATTTATCTGTATCGAATGACTTGCCTGGACCAACTGCATAGTTCCACCAACCCTCTTTTTTTGTAATTGGATTGATGCCTGAAGCATACTGGTCGCCAGTTAGCGCATGAAAAATTAATATAGCATTATCTTTCTTCTCATTAAGATTTCCATATGTCTCATAAGCTAAAGGAAAGTTAGATATTTCTTTGCCACAATCAAGTTTAAGAGTTTTCTCAATAATTATATTTTTCATTTTATTTAAATCGCTCATAAAAATTTTGCTGAAATGAATTGTGAGAAAAAAAACTTATTTAGCAGGTTTTTTAAAGCGCTCGCAATTCAGTTAAATCAGCGCAAAAAGCTTTTATAAGATAGCTTTTTAGATGTCAATTTTTTTTGAATTATTGATTGTATTATCTAATTATCTGACTATTTATTAATAAAACTAAGCAACATGAATACTCCATTATTTAGAAAATTAAACCTAGAGGCCTACAAGCCTGGAAGATCATTCTTAAATAAAAAAAAAAGTATTATAAAACTATCAGCTAATGAATCAGCCTTAGGCATGAGTAAAAATGCTAATAAAGCAATAATAAAATTCAAAAATAATATATCAAAGTATCCGGATGGGAAATTTAAGGAATTAACATTCACAATTTCAAAAAAATACAATTGCAAGCAAAATCAGATTATCTGTGGATCTGGATCTGACGAAATTATTCAAATGCTTTGTCAGTTATTTTTGAACAAAGGAGACGAAGTAGTCGTACCTGAGTACAGTTTTTTAATGTACAGAATTTATGCAAAAATAGTAGGAGCAAAAGTTATATTTTCTAAAGAAAAAAATTTTAAAGTATCAAATGATGAAATTATAAAAAAAACAACTAATAGAACTAAGATTGTATTTATAGCTAATCCAAATAATCCTACAGGTACATATATTTCTAAAAATCAACTGTTAGAGCTAAGGAAGCGATTAAATAAAAAAATTTTATTGGTAGTTGATGATGCATATTTTGAATATATGTTAAATAAAGATTATAGATCAGGCCTGGAACTTTTTAAAAATCAAAATAACGTATTTATATTAAGAACTTTTTCAAAAATTTATGGTCTTGCATCTCTAAGAGTTGGATGGGGTTATGGAAGTAAGAAAATTGTAGATGCTTTATATAAAATTAAACCACCATTTAATGTAAATAAGATAGCACAGGAATGTGCAGTTGAGTCTCTTAAAGATAAAAGTTTTATAAAAAAATCTGTAAAACATAATTTAGATTGGGCTATTAAAATAAAAAAAATAATGAATTCTTATAGCATTCAAACAAATGAAATTGGACCAAATTTTTTTCTTTTAGATTTTAAACGTTGTGAATTAAATGCAAGCTTTGTTGAAAAAAATCTTGAAAAATCAGGAATTATTCTTAGAGAGATGAATTCGTATGGTATTAAAAATTGCTTAAGGCTTACAATTGGAAATGTGAAAGAAAATATACTTTTTATTAAACAGATGAAAAAAATTTTTAAAAATGTTTAAAAATATATTAATCATTGGTTGTGGATTAATTGGATCTTCAATTTTAAGAGCATCTATAAATAAAAAAACTTCTAAAAACTTTTTTGTCTTCGAAAAATCAAAAAAAAATATTAGAGAAATCAAAAAAATAAATAAAAAAATAATTATTTTAAAGAAATTAGATAATAAAATCTCAGATAGTGATCTTATTATACTTGCAACTCCGATGAGTCAGTATGAAAGAGTTATCCCCTATTTAAATAAGTATTTAAGTAAAAAATCTTTAATTACCGATGTAGGCTCCACAAAGGAAAATATTAGAAAATTAAAAAATAATTTCCTCTCAAAGTCACTTGACTGGATTATGAGTCATCCGATATCTGGATCAGAGGTAAGTGGACCAAAGTTTGGAAGTGAAAGTCTATTTATTAATAAATGGTGTATAGTTTTTAGTGACAAAAACAAAATTAAACAAAAAAAATTGGTAAATTTTTGGAAAAAGATTGGTTCTAAAGTAATAATTATGGATGAGAAAGTTCACGATAAGATATTTTCAATTACAAGCCATTTACCCCACTTAATAGCTTACAATTTAATAAAGACCGCCCAAGATTTTCAAAAAACTCAAAAAAAAGATGTAATTAAATTTAGTGCGGGAGGGTTAAGAGATTTTTCAAGGATAGCTGCATCAAATGAAATAATGTGGAGAGATATTTTTTTTAATAACAAAAAAAATGTTGTTAGTGCAATAAACTTATTTATCAAAAATTTAAAATCTTTTAAAAAAAATATTGAAAATTTAGATGACAATACATTGAGAAAAAAATTAGTAAATTCAAAAAAAGTAAGACAGCAAATATTGAATTTAAAACAAGATGTAGCGAAACCAGATTTTGGAAGAGATCAAAACTAAATCGATATAATTTTAATTACTTTTAAATTTGTAGTCTTTTCAATTAATTTAATAGTTTTTATTATTGGCATTATTATTACTTTTCTTTTTGGACCATATGCATGAATTAATTCTTTTGTATTTAAACAAACTGCAACATGTCCTTTCCAAAAAATAATATCTCCTTTCTTAAATACTCTTTTATTCCTAACACCTTTCTTGATTTTAACTTGATCTTTTGTATCTCTAGGAAAGAACTTATGGTTATATTTGTAAAAAATTTGGAGTAATGCCGAACAATCAATACCTTCAAAAGTTTTGCCACCCCATTTATATTTAATATTCAAAAAAAGTTTTAATATTTTACTAAAATTATAATTTCTTTTATTTAATCTTTGTAATTCATTTAATTTTATCCATTTATTCTTTTCAAACATCACAAAGTTATTTTTTTTATTTAAAATCTGAATTTCAGATGAAAATGGAAGGTATTTTTTTGTTAAAAATTTAATATTTTTTTTTGGTTTATTATAAATCTTTGATTTTAATATACTGACTTTGTGGGTTTTGTTTAAAACTTTATTAAATTTTTTGATTTTTATAAAACCTAAGTAATCGTCAAAATCAGTTCTGATCTTAAAAAAATCTTTCTTTTTTCCAATTATCCTAAATTTTTCACCATAAATTAATTGTGTACTTATATTTGATTTCTTTGAGGCCAGCTCATAAACATTTAAATAGGAATTCTTACAGAAATAGCTATTTTGAAACAATTTTAATTTTATTCCTTATAAACCAAAGACAAATTAGTGATGGTATCACCATTACAGTTGTTATTATAAAAAATGTACCCCAGTCCCCATTTAGCCAATCTACTAGTGCACCTGATGAAGAGGCAAGGGTAGTTCTTCCAGCAGTTCCAATGGATGCTAATAATGCATATTGAGTTGCAGTATAGGTCCTATCTACTAATAAAGAAATAAAAGCAACAAATGCAACTGTTGCAAATGCAGCTGTTATATCATCAGCTATCACAGCTATTGCAAATAATAATTCTGATTTACCTGTCCAGGCCAATAATGCGAAAAGTAAATTAGTTACAGCCATCAAACCTCCAGCAAAAAACATAGTTTTGACTGTTCCAGCTCTCATCGCCATTACACCACCTATTAAAGTGAAAACTACGGTTGTTATCCATCCTAATCCTTTAGAATAAATTGCTATTTGTCCTTTTGAAAATCCAATTTCTTTATAAAAAACAATAGACATACGTCCTAAAAATGCCTCTCCTATTTTAAATAAAAACACAAATCCCAATATCCCAACTGCAATTGCAAAACCATTTTTCTTGAAAAAACTTATTATTGGTCCACCAATAGTTCCCGAAATGTAAGCAATAAAATTTGTTAAAACATTATTTGATCCAAGCTTGTTTATAATCATTTGATCTGTTTCTTTTTGATTATTTTGTCTGTTATTATCAATTGGTTCATGAACAAACATTAAACAAATATTCATTAAAATAATTAAAACACCTAAAACTAAAAAAGTAGCTTGCCAATAATCTGCTACTCCCATATTTTGAAAAACTTCAGCTGTAAATAATGCTACAACGCCTCCTAATTTATAACCAGTCCACCATCCAACTACTGCCATAGCTGCACCTGCTGCCATGGATTTGCCCTCATTTGCATTAATTTGTTCAATTCTTAACGCATCAACAGTTATATCTTGGGTTGCAGAAGCTATTGCAATTATTAATCCAACACTAATCAAAAGTGCTAAATTTTGTGTAGGATTTATAAAACTCCAAACTATCAAGCTGAGTAAAATGATTAACTGCATTAAGACGATCCAACCTCGTCTATGTCCTAATTTTTTTGTCAAAAGTGGAATTTGTATTCTATCAATTATTGGAGCCCATAAATAATTAAATGCATACACACCAAATATTAATCCTGCCCAACCAATTGTTGATCTACTTAACCCCTCCTCTTTTAACCAAAGACTTAGGCTGCTTGCAATTAATACCCAAGGAAAACCACTTATTGCTCCAAGAAGCAATATTCTCAACATTCTAATATCTTTATAAACTAATAAAGATTCTACCCAGGTTTGTTTAGTTTCAGACATTAATATTTTCTCCAAAAAGATGGAATAAATAATACTAATACAGCAAACAATTCTAATCTACCTAAAATCATCGCTAAACTTAAAACCCACTTAGAAAAATCAGATAAATTTGAAAAATTACCGTTTGGACCAATAATATCACCTAAACCAGGGCCTACATTTGATATTGAAGTGGCTGCAGCTGATATTGAGGTTGTCAAATCTAAACCGCTTGTTGATAAAAGGGCGGTTATAACAAAAAAAATTACAACATATAAAAATATAAAAGATATTATTGATGCTAAAAATTTTTCATCAATATTATTATTTTCATATTTTATTTTGAATATACCTCTTGGATAAATTATTTTCTTTAGTTGTACATTAATAAATTGAAATAAAATTTGGACTCTAAATATTTTAATACCACAAGCTGTAGATCCTGCACATCCACCGATGAACATAAGAATAAGAAAATAAATTAGCGGAAATTGACCCCAATCACTAAAGTTTTGAGTTACATAACCAGTTCCAGTTAAGATTGATATTACATTAAATACAACTGACCTAATACTGGTATCAAAAAAACTTTGATTTTTTGTTAATAGATATAGATACATTAAAAGAATTGAAAAAAGGACAATCTTCATAAAAGTTTTAATTTGCGCATCGTTAAAAAATATTTTTTTGTCTCCATTTAAATATTTGATATAGGCAATAAATGGTATACTTCCTAAAATTATAAATATAATTGATGTAAATTCAATAAGTGGACTATTAAAATAGCCAATAGACTCATTATAATTTGAGAAACCTCCTGTTGCAATTGTTGTCATCGAGTGAACAATACTATCAAAAAAATTCATACCAAATATTTTATAAAAAAATGCACATATAGAAGTTAATCCGGAATATACTAATATTAATCTCATCGCTATCTCTTTTGATCTAGGTAAAATTTTTTCTGGGGTATCACTCGTGGATATAATAAACAACTGCATTCCACCAATATTCATAAGTGGCATTAAAGTAATTGCCATGACTATGATACCAATTCCACCTAACCATTGAAGCATTCCCCTCCAAAGTAAGATACTTTTTGGAGTTTCATTTAAATTAGTAATTATAGTTGATCCAGTTGTAGTAATACCTGACATACTCTCAAAAAAAGCGTCTGTAGCACTCAAATTTATCTCAGAAAATATAAATGGAAGTGAACCAAATACTGCAATACTCAACCAAGATAATGCTGTTAAAAGAAAAGCCTGAGGTAAGCTAATTTTTTTATTATGATCTAAATTTGATAGTAAAAAAAGAATTCCAAATATAACAGTTACAATTCCAGAACTTATAAAACTAGAATCAAGTTCATCATAAAAAAACTGTGTTAAAATTGGCGCAATCATCGATAAACCTAAAATAATTTGTAAAATTCCTAGGGTAAAAAAAACTGTTTTATAATTGGACATTTTGATTGGACATTATTTTATGGTAAATAAATTTCAACTCTATAAGAATTATTAAAAACGTTATTTTATAGGCTGTTTAATTAGAAGTGATAGATAAAACTAACATAGACAAAACAAACGCTTGGCCCTTTGTTGAAGCAAAAAAGCTTCTAAGAGAGAGAAAAAAAAATATTGAAAATAAGGGAAAAATTATTCTTCAAACAGGGTATGGTCCTAGTGGTTTACCACATATTGGTACTTTCGGTGAAGTGGCAAGAACCACAATGATTGTTAATGCTCTAAATCATTTATCAGATCTCCCTAAAGAGATAATCACTTTTTCTGACGATATGGATGGACTTAGGAAAGTCCCTGAAAATATTCCCAATCCAGGAAAACTTAAAGAAAATCTTCATAAACCTTTAACTCAAGTTCCAGATCCTTTTGGAAAATTTAACAGTTTTGGTGAACATAATAATGAAATGTTAAAAAATTTCTTAGATAAATTTAAGTTTGAATACAGTTTTAAAAGTTCATCAGTTTTATATAGGTCTGGTTTTTTTAATGATGCATTAAAATTAATTTTAGAAAATTATGAAGGAATAATGAATATAATTATTCCTACTCTTGGCAAAGAAAGACAAAAGACATATTCTCCATTTTTACCAATATGTCCAGATACAGGGGTTGTATTAGAGATACCAGTCTCAGAATTAGATACTAAAAATTCAAAAATAATTTTTGATAATAACGGAAAAAAATTAGAACAAAGTGTTTTAGATGGAAATTGTAAATTACAATGGAAAGTAGATTGGGCTATGAGATGGTATGCCCTAGATGTAGATTTCGAAATGTATGGGAAGGATTTAATTGAGAGTGCAATTTTATCAACAAAAATCATAAAGTTATTAGGGAAATTAAATCCATCTGGATTTGCATATGAGTTATTTTTAGATGAAAAAGGTGAAAAAATATCTAAGTCAAAAGGAAATGGTATTACCATCGATCAATGGTTAGAATACGCATCACCTGAAAGTCTTTCCTTATATATGTACCAGAATCCAAGAAGAGCAAAAAAACTTTATAGAGAAGTAGTACCAAAGGCTGTGGATGAATATCTTGATTTTATTGAAAAAGGTAAAACTCAAAACGAACTTCAAAAACTAATGAACCCTGTTTGGCATGTTCATAATTCAAAGTTACCAGAGGAAAATTCAATTATGTCCTTTTCAATGCTATTAAATTTAGTTGAGACCAGCAATGCTGATAGTAAAGAATTACTTTGGAAGTTTGTTAAGAAATATAAGAAAGATATTAATGAGGATATGCATCCAATTTTTGACAAATTAATATCTTATGCAATTAAATATTTTAATGACGTTATAAAATCCAAAAAAATATATAAAAAACCAAATGAAAGTGAAAAAATTGCTTTGGACGCTTTAGTAATCTCTTTAGATAACTGCAATGATGCAATGAAACCAGAGGACATTCAGACTACAATTTATACAGTTGGCAAAGAGAATGGCTATAAAGAAAATTTGCGTGATTGGTTCAAGTTAATATATGAGGTAGTTTTTGGAGTAGAAAATGGACCGCGATTTGGTTTTTTTATAAGCTTTTTTGGGGTCCAAGAAACTAAAGAATTAATAAAAAGTAAATTAGAAAATGTTTAATATTTTAAGACCTTTAATTTTTAAATTTAGCCCTGAAGTAGCTCACTCTTTAGCAATAAAAGCACTAAAGTTAAATAATATTCCTTACTCAAAACCTAAAGATAATCATATTTTAGAAACAACTTTTTGTGAAAAAAAATTATCTTCACCAATTGGTGTTGCTGCTGGGTTTGATAAAAATGCTGAAGTATATAATCCACTGTTTTATCTTGGATTTGGATTTGTTGAAGTAGGGACAATTACTCCAAAGCCTCAATTTGGCAACCCTAAACCAAGAGTTTTTAGACTTGAAGAAGATGAAGCTCTTATAAATAGATTAGGTTTTAATAATTCTGGCTCAGAAGAAATTAGCAAGAGAATTAAGGAAAATAATAAAAAAGGTTTTTTAGGAATAAATATTGGACCAAATAAAGACTCTACTAATAGAATTGATGATTATTTAATTTGTTTTCGTAAATTTTATAATTTAGCTGATTATATAACTATAAATATTTCCTCACCAAATACAGAAAATTTAAGAGACTTTCATAACCAGGATGAATTAAATTCATTGATTGACAAACTAAAAAATGAAAAAAAAAAATTGAATTCAAACATTCCATTAGCAATAAAAGTTTCACCCGATCTTAATGACGATCAAATTAATGAAGTATCTAAGATCATTATGGAGCAAGAAATAGAAATTATTATTGTTTCCAATACCACAGATAAGAATAGAGAAAATTTAAAAAATATAAATAAATTAGAAAAAGGTGGACTGTCAGGTAAACCAATTGAAAAGATTTCAAACGAGGCAATTTCTAAATTTTATAAAATTCTAAAAGATAAAACAAAAATAATAGGAGTGGGTGGTGTTAGTAATGGACAAGATGCTTTTGAAAAAATCATTTCTGGTGCAACACTCGTTCAATTATATACTGGAATGGTTTATAGAGGTCCTCGTATAGCTTCAAAAATAAGTACAGAATTAATTGATTTATTAAAAAATAAGGGGTTTAAAAATGTTTCAGAGGCCATTGGAACTAAAAATTAATCTTGACGTGGTAAGATTCAGATCCTATACAGGCTCATAATTAATGTCTAAAAAATGTGAACTTACTGGAAAAATCCCACTCAAGGGTCATAACGTTAGTCATGCTAACAATAAGACTAAAAGAAGATTTCTTCCAAATTTAAAAAAAGTTAAATTTAAAAGTGAACTACTTAAAAGAAGTTTAAGATTAAACGTATCGAATGCCGGGGTTAGATCAGTAGATAAAAAAGGTAGTTTTGATCAATTCCTTATTTCAGCCAAGTCTAGAGATTTATCATTAAGACTAAAAAAATTAAAAAAATCCTTAGTCAATAAATCTGCATAATGAGTAAAGTATTTTTAACACTCTCATTTTTAATGGGATTGGTTGTTTTAGCGTCTAATTATTTAGTCCAATTCCCAATTAAATATTATGGTCTTCAAGAAATTCTTACATATGGAGCATTCAGTTATCCAATAGCTTTTTTAATAACTGATCTAGCAAATAGATCTTTTGGTAAATTAGTTGCTAGAAAAATTGTATATATAGGATTTACAATAGGTATTTTATTTACACTAATTTTCTCAACAAATTTTGCCGATTTAATCTCAGTAAGAATAGCAATTGGTTCAGGAACAGCATTTATTATTGCTCAATTATTGGATGTACAAATATTTGATCAATTAAGACAAAAAAAGTGGTTTATTGCGCCACTTGCCTCTTCATTAATTGGTTCTACCGTTGATACATTTTTATTCTTTTCGATTTCATTTTATGGAACAGGAATACCTTGGGTGACACTGTCTTTAGGAGATTTAGCAGTGAAGATTTTTGTAGCTTTAGTAATGTTGATACCTTTTAGATTATTATTAGGTACCTTAAAAGCTGCTTAACTCAAATTTTTGGCTCTTGTTGCGTCATGCAATGAATAGCCCCAAAACCCCAAATCAAATCACTACAATCAATACCAATAACTTTTCTATTTGTAAAAAATTTTCTAAAAATTTTTAAAACCTTTTTGTCTTCTTTCACATTAAATACTGGAACCAAGACTGTTTTATTACTTATGAAAAAATTTAAATAACTTGCTGGGACACGAGTTTTGTCTATGACAACTGGGCTTGGCATAGGAATTTTTATAATTTTTAATTTTTTTCCATTTTCATCGTGACTTTTACCCAATATTTTTAAATTTTCTTTAAGAGCTTTATAATTTTTATCTAATCTATTATTTTCTACAGCTATCATAATTGTACTTTTAGAAACAAATCTTGCGATATCATCGACGTGCCCGTGTGTGTCATCTCCAATAATTCCTTTATTAAGCCAAATAAAATTTTTTGCATTTAAATATTTTGAAAATAGATTTTCGTAATCAATTTTTTTGAATCCTTTATTTCTCACTTGTTTACTACTTAATAAGCACTCCTTTGTCAGCAATATAGAGCCTGATCCATTGTTATCAAATGCACCCCCTTCCATTACGACTCTTACAAATTTTTTTGAATTTACTTTTTTAGGTAAAATACTTTTAATATTCAAATATTTACTAATAAGGCTATTGATTTTGTTATCATTTTTGAAATTTTTATATTTTGACCAGGCATTGAATTTAAAATCGAGCATGGTCTTTTTTCTTTTTTTTTTGTTGACTAAAAATATTGGCCCAGAATCTCTTAACCAAAGTCTGTCTGTTTTAAGTTTATGAAATTTAATGTTGGATATATTGCAACCTATTTTTTTTAAATATATTCTTGTGGTACCAATACTTTTGGTATTATTGACTAATAAATGTACTTTTTGATGTTTTGTTAAATATTTTATTATTTTTCCAACTACATTTGGAATTTTTTCAAATAATCCAGGCCAATCATTTTTATTATGAGGCCACGACATCCAAACTGATTTTTGAGGCTCCCATTCTGCTGGCATTCTAAATTCATCTATTTTTTTACTCATCTTTAGGATTTTTGAGAATATCTCTATAAAATTCAGTTCTTCTATCTCTTAAAAAAGGCCAGTGCTGTCTAGCAGTATCTATTTTTTTATAATCTACTTCACAAACTAAAATATCTTCTTTTTTATTTCCTGCTTTTGCAATTATTTTACCACTAGGATCTATCATCATTGAATTACCCCAAAATTCAATTTTTTTTTTTCCTTTTTTTTCAACACCAACTCTATTTATAGCAGCCACATAAGTTCCATTAGCAATAGCATGAGATTTTTGCATTGTGATCCAAGATTCTAATTGAGATTTTCCAAATTTCTTTTTTTCCTTTGGGTGCCATCCAATAGCAGTAGGATAAAAAATAATTTGAGCCCCTTTTAAAGCTGTTAATCTTGCTGCTTCGGGGAACCATTGATCCCAACATATAAGAGGACCTATCTTGCCAAATTTAGTTTTCACACTTTTGAAACCTAGGTCTCCAGGACTGAAATAAAATTTTTCATAATACCCGGGGTCATCAGGTATGTGCATCTTACGATATTTAGATAGAATATTACCATTTTCATTAATAATGATACTAGTGTTATGATAAAACCCAGATGTTTTTTTTTCGAACATAGTAATATTCAATACAACACCAAGCTCCTTTGCTAAATCGCAAAATATTCCAGAGATTTTTCCTGGAATTTTTTCTGCTAATCTAAAATTTGAATGACTTTCTGTTTGGCAAAAGTAATTAGTCAAAAATAGTTCTGGTAGACATATTATCTTTGCCTTTTTCCTTGCAGCTTTTTTAATATTTTTTATAGCTAAATCAATATTAGATTGAATTGTCCCTAAAGATTTACTTTGTATTAAACCAATTTTGATTTTTTTGATCATTAATCAAAATATCTTGGAAAAATTTTTTCTTTCTCTATTTTTCCATTCACCTTTATGATAGGCATCACTTGCTATTAAGGGTAGCACACTTGTTGCTTCTGCAAAAACCATTTGCTCCTTTGTAATATCTACTTTGCCCCATGAGCTTGCCTCTTTTAATGTTGAGCTACTGCAGGCTCCATCTCTGGAATCAGCGACTGTTATTTGAATAGCATATTTGTGCATATCTACATCTTTACCTAAAAGTTCAGCACATATAACAGTATCTTGAATAAAATTTTTTGGTACACCTCCTCCAATCATAAAAAGACCTGACCCTTTAGATTTGATTTTAATTTCAGTTAATTCTCTAAATTCTCGGATTGAGTCGATTGTGATGTGATTTTTTGGATTTCTTTCTTGATGCATTACAAGCCCAAATCCTGCGCTTGAATCAGTAAACGCTGGACAGAAAATTGGAACTTCGTTGTCATAGGCAACCTCTATCAATGAATCTTTCTTCTTTGCGTTTGTTTTAAGATATTTACCAATCTCTTTTATAAATTCTCTTGATGTATAACTTTTAGGCTCTAATTGATCTGCAATTTCTCCAATAGTTTTATCGCACATTTGAAGCTCTTCTTCATCAATGTATGTATCATATATTCTATCAACGTAGTTATTTCTTAACTCTGTATCATCTTGATATTGGGATCCCTGATAATGTCTGAAACCAAGTGCTTCAAAGAAATCCATATCAATAATTGAAGCCCCAGTTGCTACTATTGCATCTACCATATTATATTTAACTAAATCTCTATAAATATGCATACATCCTGCAGCAGATGTTGATCCAGCGAGTGTTAAAAATATAGTACAATCTTTATCTTTTATCATCTCATTATAAATATTTGCAGCATTTGCAGTCTCTCTTGAGACGAAAGACATTTTTTCCATTGAAGAAACTATTTTTCTAGCATCGAAAGAAGTTATATCAATATGCTCTACTTCTTTACTAAGTAAATCACTTTTTCTATTATTTGATTGGTTTTTATTATCTGACATTAAGCAACAAGAAACTCTTTATTTGCTTCTTTGTCATACATCGTCATGATTGGATTATCTTCAACTTCGTAAATATCATCTGAGTAAAATCCATTAAAATTAGTTCTAAAAGTTAATCCATACGCTCCAAGCTGTCCTAATTCTATATAGTCGTTTTCTTTGATGTTATTAGGTAAAATAAAAGGACCTTTCATATAATCCATACTATCACAAGTTGGACCATAGAAATCAAATGATGTTAATTTCTTTGAGATTACTCTTCCATCTGTTATCATTTTTGATGGGTAAACTATGTTGGGAACACCTGCATCAAACAAAGTTCCATATGTCCCATCATTTATATAAAGCTTTTGTTTTTTTCTTAAATCAACTCTTACAATTGTTGAGCCACTTTCAGCAACAATTGCTCTTCCAGGTTCACAAATAATTTCTGGAAGCTTATCTAATTTTAAATTATTTAAAGCTTTTTTAATTTCATCAAAATAACTTTTTAAAGATTGAGGAATAAGATCAGGGTAAATAGTAGGAAAGCCACCACCAACATTTATTACATCGGGTATAATTTTAGTTTTTTTAATTATATTATTGATTTCAAATATTCCTTTTGAATAAGATATTGGGTGCATACATTGTGAACCAACATGAAAACTAAGTCCAATTTTTTTAGAATATTGTTTTGTTAATCTAAGTAATCCAGCTGCTTCAGTATTAATGGCTCCAAATTTTTTTGATAAATCAATTTCCGCATGTTCATTAGATACAGAAACTCTAATAAATAATTCTAAGTCTTTAGCGTAATTTGTATTTTCTAAAATTTTTATTAATTCATCTTTAGTATCTAAAGAAAAGGTCTTAACATTATATTTAAAATATGCCTCTTGAATGCTTTCTCTACTTTTGACTGTATGCATATAAGAACAATTCGCATCTGGACTTATTTTTCTTATAGCCTCTATTTCTCTGATAGATGCTACGTCAAAATGGTTAATGCCACTCTCAACAATAGTTTTAAGAACTAATGGATGTGGGTTGGTTTTTAAAGCATAAAGTATTTTTCCAGGGAAATTTTTTTGGAAGTATTTAGAAGCCAATTTGATTGACTCTTTTCTAATACAATAAACAGGTCCTGTCGGTCTCAGTTGATTAACTAATTCCTCAACTGACTTAAATTTTTGCATATCTGCACCTCTAAAAAAAAATTTACAAAAAAAACCTGCATATCAAGTATGCAAATTTCATAAATGCAGCATTTATGGGAAATAATTAATAATGTAAAGTAAATAATGCTATTGAAATATTAAAATTTACTTCCATATAAGGGCTATGATTAACCAACCAATACTTCAGAAATTAAGTGATTTTGAGGATAAATCGCTTTTGATCGTAGACGATGACAATCCATTTAGACAAAGATTGGCTAGAGCTATGGAAAAAAAAGGTTTTACAGTTACACAAGCTGAGAGTGTAAAAATTGGTATTGAGACCGTAAAATCACAAAGTCCAGCATTTGCTGTTGTTGATCTAAGGTTAAATGATGGAAATGGATTAGAGGTAGTAAAAGAAATTCAAAAGGGAAATCTTAAAAGCAGAATCATAATGTTAACTGGGTATGGTAATATTCCAACAGCAGTTGCTGCAATTAAAGAGGGAGCAATTGATTATATTGCTAAACCAGCAGATGCAGATGATGTCGAAAAAGCTCTTTTAGCTGATCCAAATCAAAAACCTGCTCCTCCTGAAAACCCAATGTCTGCAGATAGAGTAAAATGGGAGCACATACATAGAGTTTTTGAATTATGTAACAGAAATGTCTCTGAGACTGCAAGAAGACTAAAAATGCATAGAAGAACTCTTCAGAGGATATTATCTAAAAGGTCTCCTAGATAACCTAATTTTTTGTAAGTCTTAAAAAAACATCTTCAAGATCTCCATCATCAGTTGAAATATCTTGAATTTTTATATCTTGTTTTTTAATTTCTGAGATGATTGTATCAATGCTTAGCTTACTCTTCTCATACGATAAAACTAACTTCTTTCCATCGTTTGATATAACTTTTAACGACTCAAAAGTGTTATCCTTAATATTAGTTTTTTTATCTGTGATTACGTACACAATTTTTGTTTGAATTCTTTCCAAGAGATTTTTAGTAGTATCCAATGCAACTAATTTCCCTCCACTTAGAATACCAATCCTATCACACATTTTTTCTGCTTCTTCAAGATAATGGGTTGTTAGTATTGTTGTTACTCCTTGTTTGTTCAAAGATTTCACATTTTCCCACAATGTATTTCTAAGCTCCACATCTACTCCAGCGGTAGGCTCATCTAAAATTATAATTGGAGGTTGATGCACCATCGCTTTTGCTACAAGCAATCTTCTCTTCATACCACCTGATAAAGCTCTAGCATAACTATCAGCTTGTTCCTCTAATGATACCAACTTCAATATAGTATCTGTAATTCTATCTTTTTCTCTAATTCCATACAAACCTGCTTGAAGCTCTAAAAGTTTTCTGGGACTAAAAAATGGATCAAAGTTTACTTCTTGTGGAACAATCCCAATAGAGGCTTTAACTTGTCTAGGGTTTTTATCTAAGTTAAACCCCCAAACATTTACTTCACCACCAGTTTTTACAACTGATCCACCTAATATGTTTATAAATGTACTCTTTCCAGCTCCATTTGGTCCTAATAGACCAAAAATTTCACCTTCTTTCACTTCTAAGTTTAAATTATTAAGCGCATGCGTTTGTTTAGAACCATTTTTTGAATAAACTTTATTCAAGTTTTTAACAGTTAAGACGTTTTTTTTATTCATATGAGGGCATACATTTATTACATTTATAAAAATTAAGATATCATTACATTATGGAGAAAATTAAAAAAAGTGACCATTTTTACTTAATAGATGGTTCGGGATACATTTTTAGAGCATATTATGCACTTCCTCCTTTAACTAGAAAAAGTGATGGATTACCAGTTGGTGCTGTCAGCGGTTTTTGCAACATGCTATTTAAATTATTAGAGGACTCTAAATCAGATGATAATTTAGAAAAACCAACACACTTTGCAGTCATATTTGATTCAGCAAGAAAAAATTTTAGAAATGAAATATATTCGGAGTATAAAGGAAATAGATCTGATGCTCCTGACGATCTAATTCCTCAATTTGAATACATCAGAAAATCTGTAAAAGCTTTTAATTTACCTTCAATTGAGTTAATCAATTATGAAGCAGATGATTTAATTGCAACATATGTAGAAAAAATTTTAGATTTAGGTGCAAAGGTAACAATTGTTTCTTCAGACAAAGATTTAATGCAGCTTTATAAAAAAGGGGTGAGAATTTATGATCCAATGAAGAACAAATTTATAAATCAAGACGATGTTCAAAATAAATTTGGAGTTACTCCAGAAAAAGTAATAGATGTACAATCTTTAGCTGGTGATAGCACAGATAATGTGCCTGGTGTACCTGGTATAGGAGTTAAAACTGCCGCTGAATTGATAAACCAATATGGAACTTTAGAAAATTTATTAAAAAATGCATCAAAAATAAAACAAAATAAAAGAAGAGAAACTTTAATAAATAACAAGGACGATGCAATTATTAGCAAAAAATTAGTTACGTTAAAAAAAAATGTCCCTGTAAAAAATAAAATTGAAGAATTCATACTGAAAAGTGTTGATCAAGATAAGCTTTATTCTTTTCTAAGAGAAATGGAATTTAATAGGCTATTAAGTTCTGCTATCTCAAAGTATGGAGACACAAATAACCTTATAAATAAAGATATTGATAAAAATTCAGAAAAAACAACAGAAATTAAGAAAAAAAATTATCAATTAATTAAAAATGAAAGGGAGATTGAAGATTGGATGAAACAATCTGAGGAAATAGGCGAATTTGCAATAGATACTGAAACAACTTCATTAGACCCTCATACAGCAAAATTAGTAGGTATTTCAATCTCTAACAGAATTGGAAATGCATGTTACATTCCATTAAATCACGTTAGTGGAAACAATCTTGACGAAAAAAAAGTCTTAAGTATTTTAAAAAATTATTTAGAGGATGAGAGCATTAAAAAAGTAGGACAAAATATTAAGTTTGATTTTATTGTCTTTTATCACCGTGGAATCACTTTGAATTCCATGGAAGATACTATGCTTATGTCTTACACACTAGATGCTGGTAAAAATAGGCATAATATGGATACACTTTCAGAGATCCATCTAGGTCACAAAACTATAAAATTTAAAGATCTAGTAGGCACCGGAAAAAAACAACTAAATTTTTCTGAAGTTAACATATCTGAAGCTAAAGATTATGCGGCTGAAGATGCAGATATCACATTTAGATTGTACAAAATTTTTTTAAAATCATTAAAAGCAGAAAAATTATTGAATATTTATGAGTTATTTGAAAAACCATTAATTAAAATACTAGCAGAAATGGAGATAAAAGGTATTAAACTTGACAAATCCTCACTTAACAAACTGTCCTCAAAATTTTCAACTAAAATCGAAAAATTAGAAAAATCTATTTTTAAGATTTCAAAGAAAACATTTAACATTGGATCAACGAAGCAACTTGGTGAAATAATGTATAACGATTTAAAAATATCAGCTTTAAAAAAAACAAAAAAAGGAAGTTTTGCCACTAGTGCTTCAGTTTTAGAGGACCTAGCTTTTAAAGGTTATGAATTTCCAAAACTCATCTTGGAATGGAGGCAAATTAGTAAACTTAAAAATACCTACTCAGATGCATTGCCAGAACATATAAATCAAAATACTAAAAGAGTTCATACATCTTTTCTGTTAGCGGCTACTACAACAGGTAGACTTGCATCTAGTGATCCAAATTTACAAAACATTCCAATAAAATCAGATGATGGTAAGGATATAAGAAAAGCCTTTGTTTCTGAAAAAAATAATAAATTAATTTCAGCAGACTACAATCAAGTTGAAATGAGAATTTTGGCAGATCTAGCAGATGTAAAACAGTTGAAAAAGGCGTTTTTAAATAATGAGGATATTCATACTTTGACAGCTAGCCAGGTTTTTGGAAAAGAAATTAATAAAATTGATTCAGAAACAAGAAGAAAAGCAAAAGCAATCAACTTTGGGATTATTTATGGCATATCACAATATGGTTTAGCTAAACAAATCAATGTTTCAAACAATGAAGCAGAAGAATTTTTAAATTCTTATTTTAAAAAATTTCCAGAAATTAAAGATTATATGAAAACAACTGTAAATTTTTGTAGAAAAAGTGGCTATGTAAGTAATATATTTGGAAGAAAAACACATCTCACTGGAATTAACGATAAAAATTTCAATGTAAGAAATTTTCAGGAGAGGGCAGCGATAAATGCTCCAATACAAGGGTCAGCATCAGAGATAATGAGATTAGCAATGATCAGAATAAATAAAGAAATCTCAAATAATAAAAATAATAGTCTTAAAATGTTGTTACAAATACACGATGAGTTAATTTTCGAAGAAAGCTCAAAAGAAACAAAAAAAAGTATAAAATTAATTAAGGATTTGATGTTGAGTGTTAAAGATAGTGAACTTCACTCATTTTCAATACCTCTTTTAGTCGATATGAATATTGGAGAAAATTGGGGCGAACTTCATTGAAAACAAACAATTGCCCTAATCTGAACAATTTAGTATTTTTATTCTAATTTATGTCACAAACAATTGCCTTAGTAGATGATGATCGAAATTTATTAACATCTGTCCAGATGGCTTTAGAAAAGGAAGGTTTTAAAGTTCAAACTTATATTGATGGTGAAAATGCTCTTGTTGGATTATCAAGAACACCGCCAGATCTTGCTGTAATTGATATTAAAATGCCAAGAATGGATGGCGAAGAACTTCTAAGAAAACTTAGAAAAAAAACTTCTATGCCAGTTATTTTTTTGACTTCTAAAGATGAAGTAACTGATGAGGTTAGTGGTTTAAAACTCGGAGCAGATGATTTTGTTGGTAAAACTGGAGGATTTTCAACCAAAGTTTTAGTTGAAAGAATTAAAGTGCAATTAAGAAAAAAAGATAAGGACATCAATATAGAAGAAAATAAAAATGTAATTTCTCATGGTAAGTTAAAATTAGATCCTTCCCAACTCGAATGCGAGTGGGATGGTAAACAATTGCCTGATAAACTTACTACAACAGAATTTAAAATTGTTGAGGAGCTAGCAAAAAGACCAGGAATGATTAAAGAGAGAGCCTTACTCATGGATGTAGCTTATCGAGAAGATACAGATATAGAAGATAGGACTATTGATAGCCATGTTAAAAGAATAAGAAAAAAATTTAAAAAGGTAGACAGTGATTTTTCAGCAATTGAAACAAGATATGGAAGTGGATATAGATGGAATGTTAAATAATAATTATGGGAAAAATACTAAAAAATCTCTCTATATTACAGAAATTTTTATTTATTAATCTAGTAGTCTTTATATTTATAATAATAATCACATTCTTTTACTTAGGTGCTATTCAAAAAAATTTGATTAGTGAAAAACAAAATATTCATACGGATATAATTAATCAAACAATATTAAATCTTGAAAAATCAAATATAAAATTAAATGAATATGGAATAAGCGAATTTTTATTTTCCAAAAAATCCCGATTTCCTTATTTTGAAAAACTAGATAGAGTAATATTTTTTGACAATAAATTAAATTGGATTGGAGATACAAGATCTATTTCATCTTCATTATTACTAATTGAAGAATTATCTCAACAATCAAGTGAGAATAATTTTAATAATCAAGAAAATAAAAATGAAACAATTTTCGATGAAGATCTTAATAAATATCATTTATCAGGATCTGAAAAATCTTTAACTAATTTAAAACAAATCCAAGAACAGTTTTTTGTTTTTAGTATTAAGAGTATTAATTATTTGAATAATAATGGCTATATTCTTATATCTGAAAACGCTGATAACATAATTGCACAAATTGAAGAGAGAGAGAACTTTATTATTAGAACAGCTCTTGTGGTACTTTTAGTTATCATTATTTTCTCATATGTTTTAAATAGATATTTTTTAAAACCTATTAAAAATTTAGTTACTTATACTAAAATCATAAAAGACAAAAGTAACGAAAAAACAGATATAGAAAGGGTTAAGACAAGAAATGATGAATTAGGAATATTATCAAAATCACTTGATGAAATGACCAGCGAATTAAATAAAAGAATTACAACTGCTGAAAATTATTCAACAGACTTACTTCATGAAATTAGAAATCCCCTTGCTTCATTGAAAAGTGCATCTGAGATAATTTCAGAAACAGATGATAAAACTAAAAGAGAAAAACTAATTAATATCGTCTCTCATGATGTTGAAAGAATAGAAAGATTGATTACTGATTATTCTCAAATGCTGAAAGATGAGGCAGTAATTTCAACAGAAACAATGCAAAAAATTGATATAAAGGATATTGCAAAATCTGTAGTTGATGATTTTAACAATATTTATAATTCAAAAAGAAAAATACAAATACGATTAAAGTCTAATGGATCTGAAAATTATTTTATACTTGGTATCAACAATAGGATAGAGCAAATTATTGCAAATTTACTTGAAAATTCAATTTCTTTTAGCGACGAGAATCAAGAAATTATAGTAGAGGTCAGCAAAGACAAAGATGGCAAGCCAAGACTTGTCGTAATTGACGAGGGGACTGGTTTTAGTGAGAAGGACACTACTAAAATTTTCAATAGATTTTACAGCAATAGACCTCAAAATTTTGGAGAACACTCTGGCTTAGGCTTAAATATAGTGAAAAACTTAGTCGAATTGCATAATGGACAAATTAAAGCTGAAAATAATAAAGATAAGGGTGCAAAAGTTGAAATTATTTTCCCGGCGACCCAATGAAAAGTTGATTAATATAAATAAAGTTGTTACAAGCCCTACCTTATGACAGATTATAAAGTAAAAGATATTAACGAAGCAGAATTTGGAAGAAAAGAAATCTCTCTAGCTGAGACTGAAATGCCAGGATTAATGGCGGTAAGAGCCGAATATAAAGGCAAAAATCCACTTAAAGGTGCAAGAATTTTAGGTTGTCTTCACATGACAATTCAAACGGCTGTTTTGATTGAAACTTTAGTCGATTTGGGTGCAGAATGTAGATGGTCTTCATGCAATATATTTTCAACACAAGATCATGCAGCAGCAGCAATTGCAAAAGCTGGTATTCCAGTATTTGCTTGGAAGGGTGAAACAGAGGAAGAATACTGGTGGTGTGTTAAACAAACTATTGAGGGTAAAAAAGATTGGATCCCTAACATGATTTTAGATGATGGCGGAGATCTTACCGCTCTTATGCATAAAGATTATAAAGATTTATTAAAAGGCGTAAAAGGTTTAAGTGAAGAAACAACAACGGGGGTTCTAGCACTAAAAAAAATGGAAGAACAAGGACAATTGTTAGTTCCAGCAATTAATGTAAATGACTCAGTTACAAAATCTAAATTTGATAACTTATATGGGTGTAGGGAAAGTTTAGTTGATGGAATTAAAAGAGCTACTGATGTAATGATGTCTGGAAAAGTTGCAATCGTTGCAGGCTTTGGTGATGTTGGTAAAGGTAGTGCAGCATCTTTAAGACAAAGTGGAGCAAGAGTTTTAGTAACTGAAACTGATCCTATTTGTGCATTGCAAGCTGCTATGGAAGGTTACGAAGTAGTTTTAATGGATGAAATGATCGGTCAAGCAGATATAGTAGTAACTGCAACTGGAAATAAAGATGTAGTAACGGCAGACCATATGAGAGCTATGAAAGATAGATCTATTTTATGCAATATTGGACACTTTGATAACGAAATTCAAGTTGAGGCTTTAAAAAACTATAAATGGGATGAAGTAAAACCCCAAGTTCATGAAATAACATTCCCAGATGACAAAAGATTAATTTTGTTAGCTGAAGGAAGACTCGTAAATTTAGGTTGTGGAACTGGTCACCCAAGTTTTGTAATGAGTGCATCATTTACCAATCAGGTTATTGCGCAAATTGAGCTTTGGAATAATTCAGATAACTATGAAAATAAAGTCTATGTGCTTCCTAAACACTTAGATGAAAAGGTTGCAAGACTTCACTTAGATAAGGTTGGTGCAAAATTAACACCATTATCAAAAGAACAAGCTGACTACATAAGTGTAACACCAGAGGGACCTTACAAGCCTCATGCTTATCGCTACTAGAAGTGGCAAAATAAATATTTCTAAAGAAAAAGATACTAAGCTTATAGCTGAAAGACTTTCTAAGCTCATTAACTTAGGAGATACATTACTTTTAACTGGTAATTTAGGAGTAGGAAAAACTACTTTCACTAAATACATTATAAATTCTCTTCAAAGAATTAATAGACAGGTAATATCAGAAGTTCCTAGTCCTACTTTTAATATTACTAATGAGTATCAGATAAAAAAAATTTTAATAAAGCACTACGATTTATACAGAATTAAAAATAAAAGCGAGCTTATTAATTTAGGCTTCCAAGAAAATTTAAAAAAACAAATAACCTTAGTTGAATGGCCCGAAATAGTAAAAAAATTAAAAATTAAAAATAGTATTAGTTTAATATTTAAATATAACAATAGCTATACAGAGCGTTATCTTACAATAATTTCTAAAAACAAAAAAATAATTAATGAATTTAAATAAGTTAAAAAAACTAACTGGAGATGCATCATTTAGAAATTTTTATAGAGGAAAAAAAAATATTCTTGTTCATTGTGTAAAAAACAAAAAAAGTAATTTGTTAGAATACGATGCTGTTAATAAAATATTAATTAAAAAAAATATTTTAGCCCCTAAATTAATATCTCAGAATTACAAAAATAATTATATTGAGATTGAAGATTTTGGTGATTTAACAGTTTTTAAAAAATTTCAAAAAAAATCAATAAATAAAAAAATTTATTATAAAAAAATTTTAAATTTATTAATCAAAATGAAAAATATAAAAACTAAGTATCAAAAAACATTTTTGAAAACCAATTATAAAGTGCCAGATTATTCATTAAAAAAACTATTAGATGAATCTAATTTATTCTTAGATTGGTATTTACCAAAATATGTTAAAAGAGGAAAAAATAAGATTTTAAAAATTAAATTTAATAGGATATTTAAAAAATTACTAAATAATATCTATTATAAAAAAAAAGTTTTTGTTCATCGAGATTTTCATATATCTAATTTAATGATTACTAAAAAAGGTTTAGGTCTGATAGATAGTCAAGATGCTGTCTATGGTAATATTGCATATGATTTAGCTTCTCTTATCGACGATGTTAGGTTTAAAACAGATACAAACATTAAAAATTTTATTTTTAATGAGTTTATAAATATGAATAAACACTTAGACCTTAAGAAGTTTAAAAATGACTTTGATATTTTATCCGTTTTAAGGAATTTAAAAATAATTGGCATATTTACTAGATTATCTGTAAGAGATAAAAAAAACAAATACCTTAAACTTATACCTTACGCATGGGAGCTGATCGAATACAGAACTTTAAATAATCCAATATTCAAAGACTTAAATTACCTTTTAAGTATAAACTTTGATAGAAAAATTAGAAAATCATATGAAAATTAAAACTGCTCTTATACTCTGCGCTGGATTTGGGAAGAGAGTACAACCGATAACAGATAGTTTGCCCAAGCCATTAATAGTTTATAAAGATGAAACTTTATTAGAAAATACAATTAATTTTCTTATAAAAATTAAAATTAAAAAAATTAAAATTAATGTTTTTTATTTAAAAGAAAAGATTATTGATTTTATTAATAGTAAAAATTTTCCAATAAGTATTGAAATTGTAGATGATGGTGAAACAATCTTAGGAACAGGAGGTGGTACTTTAAGTCTAATTAAAAAATCTTATGAGGATGATGTTTTAGTAATCAATCCAGATACGATTTGGAATAACAGTTACGTCAAATCAATTTTCGAAATGGAGAAATTGTACTTTGAAAAAAAAATAAAAAATATCTTATTAATTGTAAATAACTTGACATGTTTCGATAAAAGATTTAATGGAGATTTCGAAATTAAAAATAATATCCTTCTAAAAGAAAAAATAAATAATTTTAAATATACTGGATGTCAAATATTTAATAAAGAATTAATATCACACAAACAATTAAATTATTTTCCTATATCAGAAATATGGGATGAACTTTTAAGAGAAAGCAAACTTTATGGTTATGAGTATAAAGGTGAATTTAAGCATTTAACTGATTTTGAAATATACGAAAAATTATTTATTTAGAAAACTAAAAGATCTTTTGCTCTATCTTTATCTAAATATTTTGCATTCTTAATCTTTCCTTTTTCAAATATAATCAATAGAGGATTACCAGTTGGTATTTCCAAACTCGAAATATTTTCATTATCTAAATTAAATATATATTTACATAATGATCTTATTGAATTTCCATGAGCCGATACAATAATATTTTTATCTAATTTAGGTTCAATATTTTTTTTATAAAAAGGTATCACTCTTTCATAAGTATTTTTTAATGACTCTGTATCTGGAATTTTATCTTTTGGAACATTTTTATATATATTAATATTTAATGGATGAAATGGGCTAGTTTTTTTTAGTGGCTCCGGCGGGTTATCCCAAGATCTTCTAAAAGTATGAATTTTTTCTTCTCCATAAAGTTTCTTCATTTCATCTTTATTTAAACCTGTTAACGCTCCATAGTGCCTCTCATTTAGTTCCCAAGCATTAACAACATTTTGATCTTTAATTCTCATAGTATTGAGAATTAAATTTAGTGTTTCGATCGATCTAGTCTGTAATGATGTATAAAAATAAGATAATTCAAGGTTTAATTCCTTAATTAATTCTCCTGCCTTACAAGCTTCAAGTTTACCCTTGGCAGCTAAACCTACATCTACCCAGCCAGTAAAACGGTTTTCTAGGTTCCATTCGCTTTGTCCGTGTCTAACAAGTATTAAATTATTCATAAATTTAACACAAATATAAATTAAATTAGATTGACATAAAGCTAAATCTTTTTAATTTATTACAATGAGTTCATTTGAAGATAGAAAAAAAAGTTTCGAAAAGAAATTTGCTCACGATCAAGAGCTTCAATTTAAAGTTAGTGCTAGAAGGAATAAATATTTAGGTGAATGGGTATCTCAAATACTAAGTTATAATCCAGATCAAGAAAAAGAGTACATTCAATCAGTTATAAAAGCAGATTTTGCTGAAGCAGGGGATCAAGATGTTTTTCGAAAAATTAAAGAGGATTTGAAAGAAAAAAACGTATCAGATGAAGATCTTCGAAAAAAAATGGACGAATTAAATGAAAAAGCAAAAACTGATTTTAATTAGTTTTTTTTTCTTCTTATTTAACATTAATCCCTTATTGTCTTCAGAACAAAATTATTTGTTAATCTCAGGCAAACCAAAAATTACAGATGGTGATACAATTAAGATTAATAATAAAAAAATTCGTTTTAGTGGAATTGATGCTCCAGAAAGTTTTTTTTTTGGAAAAAAACAATCATGTATTTTGAATAATGTTGAAATTCTATGTGGGAAGTTATCTAAAGATAAGCTCACTGAAAAAATCGGAAATCAGATTGTTAATTGTAAAATAGAAAAAAACAAAGATAAATATAGCAGGTTAATAGGTGAATGTTTTATAAAAAAAGAAAGCCTATCAGTTTTTATGGTTAAGAATGGTTATGCATTTGATTATCCTAAATATTCAAACGGAAAATTTCGAAAATATCAGATTTATGCAGAAAAACTTTCTCTGGGTTTATGGCAAATGCAATTCGAATATCCTTGGATATGGAGAAAAAAAAATAGATAATAATAAAAATGATTCGAAACAAAAATATTTATTTAATTTTAATTCTTATTTTAGTTTCTGCTTGCTCTTCAATTCCTAAAAATACTGCTGATGGCTGTTCAATTTTTTCAGAAAGATATCTTTGGTATAAACATGCAAAAAAAACCGAACAAAAATGGGGTACTCCTATTAATTTGCAACTTGCTATAATTAAAATGGAGTCAGATTTTGATTGGTTGGCAAAACCACCTAGACAAAAATTATTTAAGGTTATTCCTTATAAAAGACCATCAAGTTCTTTTGGTTATTCTCAAGCAATAAGAGGAACATGGAAACAATATAAAGAGGAAACAGGCAACAAGTATGCTACCAGAACAAGATTTAAAGATAGTGTAGATTTTATTGGTTGGTATACAAACAAAACAGAAAAGATCCTAAAAATCCCAAAAAATGATGCTTTTAAACAATATGTTGCTTATCATGAAGGTTGGGGAAATTACAAAAATTATAAAAAAAATCAAAAAATCATTCTTTTAGCAAAAAAAGTTGAAAATCAGTCTAAGAAATACAAGACACAGCTTAACAATTGTCGAAAATCACTTACTACTAGGAAATATATAATATTTTAGTTTAATTGTTTTTTAAGCTCTATATCAACTGCATCTATTCTCTTTGTATTTTTAGCTAAAGTTAAATACATAGTCGGGGTTACATATAAAGTAAAAAAAGTAGAAATTATCATTCCACCAAGTATAGTTGCACCTACAGCAAGTCTCGAGCCTTCCCCAGCACCTGGACCAATATTTCCAATAACTAAAGGTAACATTGCAATCATAGTGCTTATGGATGTCATTATAATTGGTCTAAATCTTAAACTGCAGGCTTCTTTTACTGCTTTTTCAATTTCTTTACCTTTAGTTCTCAATTGATTTGCGTAATCAACTATAAGAATACTATTTTTTGTTGAAATACCAATGAGTATTACCAAGGCTATTTGTGAAAATATATTTATTGATGAATTTAAGAATAGAATAAATATTAACCCTCCAAACACTGCAAGTGGAACAGTCAAAATGATTATAAATGGGTGTATAAATGAATTAAAAGTAGCTGACATAACAAGATAAGCAGTCAACAATGCTAAAGCAAATATAATGTAAAGTTCGTTACTGGTTTCTTTTAATTCTTCAGACTTTCCTTTCCAAGTAATTTGTTTATCTGGAGCAACATTTCTCATCGTTTCTTCTAAATATTTAATTGCTTCAGCTAAAGTGTAACCTTCACTTATATTAGCAGATATTGTTACAGCACGTTGTCTATTGTATCTTGATAACTTACTAGCTGTTCCTTTTTCTTTAAACTCAACAAGATTAGCGAGTGAAACTAAATTACCAGATTTTTCTGATCGAACAAATATTTTACTTAAACTTTCTTTATTTTTTCTATCTTCTAAATATTGTTGTAAAATGATTGGGTATTCTTTTCCAAGTTTATTAAATTTTGTAACTGTTTTACCTCCATACAAAGTTTCTAAAGTTTGACCAATTGCTTCAGTTGATATCCCTAGGTCTTTTGCTTTGTTTTTGTTAATTTTTATATTTACTTCAGGTTTATTTCTGGTGTAGTCAGACTCAAGTCTTGATAAATTTCTGTTCTTTCTTAACATTCTAATAACTTGAGACTGTATTTGTTCCAGCTCTTCATAAGTATTTCCGTAAATAACCATTTGAACAGGCTTATTGTAACTAGAAACTCTTATGGACTGAGGAGAAATTGGAAAAGCTAGTGTTTGAGGTACCGTAACTATTTTTCCAATTGCTTGCCTCATTATTGTTTGAGAATTCTGTTTTCTATTTTTCCAATTATCTAAAAGTGAAATAATTAAGAAGCTATTTTCAGAGCCAAAACCTGGAACTATCATTAAAAATCTATTGTATGGACTATTATCGCCATCAAGCAGTGGAATAAGTCTTTTTTCCACATCCTCCGCCCTTTTTTGAGTATATTGGAATGAACTTCCTTCATCAGTAAATCCTATAACTAAGTAAACTCCACGATCTTCTAATGGTAACAATTCTTTTTTTGTATAGTTATACAAAGCCCCAGAGGCAACTATAATAAAAATTATGAACGTTATTATTGTTTTCTTCTTATTCATCCAAAATCCTAATGTCTCAGTATAAAATTTTAAAAACCCTTGAAAAAATTTATCAAATCCTCTTGTCAAGAAATTAGATTTTTTCTTTTTATCAAGAAATTTACTACCTAACATTGGTGAAAGTGTTAGAGCAACAAATGATGAGACTACTATTGCAAATGATAGTGCTATTGCAGTTTCTTTAAATAAAGTTCCAGCAATACCTTCAATAAAAATTAAAGGTAAAAATACTGCAACCAAAATAAGAGTTGTTGCAATAATTGCAAATGTAATTTGTTTAGAGCCCTTGTATGCCGCTACTAGCGGTGTCTCACCATTTTCAATTCTTCTATATATTGCATCGGTCATAATGACTGAGTCATCAGTAATAATTCCAATTGCCAATATAAAACTTAATAAGACAAATATATTGATAGACAAATCAAATATATATAAACCTAAGAATGTAGCAATTAGACTTACAGGTAAAGCTATTGCAGGAACAATAACTGCTTTTAAGTTTCCTAAAAATAAATAAATTATTATTACAACAAGTATAAAGGCTATAGCTAAAGTTTTATAAACCTCATTTATTGCTTCGCCAATATAAGTAGCTCTATTAAAAGCTATTTCCAAATTTAAGTCACCAGGTAAATTTTTTTTAATTTCTTTGATTTTTTTTTCAACATCTTTTGATAATTCAACAGTTGAAGCCCCACTTCTTGCATAAATTCCTATACCCATGGTTTTTAAATTTAATGCTCCTTTACTTTGAGCTCTAAATAAAACTTTCTCTGTGACAGGGCCTAATTCTAAATTTGCAATATCCGATAGTCTTACTATATTGTCTTTAGCCTTCTTAATTGGGAGCCCCTTAAGTTTTTCTAAGTCATTGTATGATTTATCGATATTGATTGTTAAATCTATATTTTCAGCTTCAAGTGTACCTGCAGGTAATCGAACATTTTCATTTCTTAAAGATCTTTCTACTTCTTGAATAGTTAAATTATTTGCAGCTAATTTGATTGGATCTATCCATACTCTTATACTCTGTTCCCTAAGGCCACCTGTTCTTATTCGGCCAACATTTTTAATGCTAGAAAACTGATCAACTAAATATCGTTCTGCATAATCTCCAAGCTCAAGATCGCTCCAGGTTTCTGAGGATAAAGCAAGCCACATTGTAGTTGTAAAACCCGCAGACTGTTTAAGTATTCTTGGAGCCTCAGACTCAGCTGGCAATCTTCCGACAATTCTTGCAACTCTCTCCCTTACATCGTTTGCTGCATTATCAAGGTCAATATCAGTATCAAATTCGATATTTATAGTACTTTTTCCATTTTCTGATTTAGCGTCTATATTTTTTATTCCCTCTGCACCACCTATAACTTCCTCTATTACTTGTGTTACCTCTTCATCAACAATTGGAGCTGACGCTGAGGCATATTCCACTTGAACTTGAACCACAGGGGGTTGTAGACCAGAGGGAAGTTCTCTCACAGGTAACTTTGAAAAAACAAAAGTTCCAAAGACTACTAATATTAAGGATAGTACCCATGATAATGCAGGTCTTCTAATACTAACATCAGTTAAATACATTTAATTATTTACTTTTATTTTCTTTATTTCCCCAACTAGACTTACTTTTTTTTTCGCCATCTTTAATAGGTTTAATTTTTCCATTGGGTCTTACTTTTTTTAATCCTTCAGCAACAACTATGTCTCCCTCGTTTAAACCTGACTCTACTTCAAGATAACCTTTGTTTCTGTTACCAACAGTGACCTCAACTCTTTTAGTTACATTCTCATTGTCTACTTTATAAATATAAACTTTGTTACCTTCTAAGATTACACTTGTATCTGGTATTCCTAATGAAACTCTCTCATTATATTTTATTGTGACTTCCATTAAAGCACCAGGCAAAATCTCAGAATTTGAATTTTGCATTTTAACTCTAAGTCTTAAAGATCTGTTACTAACATCAATTTTGCTAGCTAAGGAGTCTACAATTCCGTTATAAGTTTTATCTTTATTGCCAGAAAATTTTACATCAACACCAAGTCCTTTTTTTACGAACGGTGCGAATACCTCTGGAACATCAACATCAATAAATAAAGAAGATGCATCTTCGATATCAATTACAACAGAACTTTCCGAAACATTAATATCATCAGAAAAGTTTCTTTTACCAATTACTCCGTCGAAAGGTGCTACTATAGTTCTATTTTTCAATTTTGCGATAATATCACCAGACTTAACTTTGGTATTATATTTGATTTCTTCTAGAATTTCATATTTTTCAATATTGTATGACTGTGTTTTAATTGGAACAGCTGTTCCGAAGGTTTCAATGATATTTTGAAATTTTCTTTGCTCGACTGTTTTAACTATAATACCTGGAGGTGGTCTTTTGCTAAATTTTTTTTTAAAATGGTTTCCAATCATTGTCCGAGCAATGATCACACCTGCAATAATTAGAAAAAAAATTACTATTATTGATGTTATTTTAGTAGATCTTTTCATTTTTATATTCTTCCATATTCAGCCCATGAACCATCATAAACCGTAGGAGAATATGTATTATTTACTAGGGAATATGCAAGACCTAAAACACATGCAGTTATACCAGATCCACATGAAAAAACTGTTTTATCGTCATTTAAACCAATAATTTTGCTGAACTTTTTTGAGATCTCACTTACACCTTTAAAAGTGTTGTCTGAGCTATTTATAACTTCTTTAAATGGAAGACATACAGAGTTTGGAATAGATCCACTTCTCACATTCTTTCTGGGATCTGGAACACTTCCATTAAATCTTTCCTTACTTCTAGCGTCGATTATTGTAAAATTTTTTTGTTCAATGTTTTCATTTATTTCAAAAATACTTTTTACCAGATTTTTATTTTCTGTTGCTCTATAGGTTGAGTTTTTTAAAATTGTCTTTTCACTTGTTGTTTTCCTATTTTCAATTGACCACTTTTTTAAACCACCATCTAAAACACTTACTAGGTTTTTATCATGACCAAAATAAATAAAATTGTACCAACCTCTACATGAACTTAGAACATCAGAGTTATCATAAATTACAATTCTATCGGTATTTGATATGCCCATTGAAGATACTATCTCTTCCCATTTTTCTTTTGTAGGAAGCATGTGGGGTAAATCTGTGCTTTGATCTGAGTTTTCATCTAAGTCAAAAAAAATTGCTTCTGGAATATGATTTTTCATGTATTCCTCTCTAGGATTTCTATCAATTCCTGGCATATGCCACGAACAGTCAATTATTTTTACTGCACTTAGATTTTTTTCCAACCAATCTGATGATACAAGTGACATTCTACCTTTTTTCTAAATACTTTTGATGATACTCTTCAGCAGTGCAGTAATTTTTTAACTCAGATAGCTTGGTTACTACCTTTCCAGATAACTTTTTATTTACATCATCAATCACTTTTCGAGCAATATTTTTTTGTTCATCATTAAGGTAGAATATCTCACTTCTGTATTGTGTTCCAAAATCAGGACCTTGATAGTTTAGTGTAGTTGGATCGTGAAATTCAAAAAATTTCTTAATTATTTGCTCGTATGTAATAACTTTAGGATCAAATTCTAATTTTACAGCTTCAGCATGATTAGTTGTTCCTGTACAAACTTCTCTGTAATTTGTATTTGGACTGTTTCCTCCACAATATCCAACCTCTGTTCTGTAGACACCATCTAATTGCCCATATTTTTTTTCTGGACCCCAGAAACATCCCAAAGCTAAAACTGCTATTTCCATAGATTAATGTTATAATAATAATATAATCTAATCCATGCTAACTAGAAATCAATTAGGCTTTTTGTACATGTTTCTGTCAGTGTGTGCATTTTCAATGATGGACGTACTTGTTAAGTGGTCTGAGAATTATCCTGTTGGTGAAGTTCTTTTTTTTAGAGGAATTTGCGGACTAATACCTATATTTTTTTTAATACCAAAAGAAAACTACACAAATTTTTATAAAACAGATCGACCTAAATTACATTTCTTTAGATGTGCTGCAGGATTAATGGCAATAGTATCAGTATTTATTGCACTACGAAATTTGCCACTGGCAACTGTTGTAGGTATTTCTTTTGCAGCACCGATTTTTGCAACAATTTTATCTATTTATTTTTTGTCAGAAAAAATTGGTAAATATCGTTGGTTAGCAGTTTTAATTGGTTTTCTTGGAGTAATAATTATTACACAACCAGGTATTTCGAATTTAAATTTTTATTATATTTACCCAATAATTTTTTGTTTAGGAATGTCATATGTTGCAATTGCTATCAGGCAGTTATCTACATCTGAACCAATTTGGCTTATTTCTTTTTATTTTTCAGTAGCGATATCTATTTTAGGTTTGTTTACAATTCCATTTGGATGGGTAATGCCAACATTAATAGATTTTATTCTTTTGTGTATGATTGGTTTGCTTGGAGGTATTGCTAATTTACTACTTGGACAATCTTATAAACTTTCAGAAGTTTCTTTAGTTACTCCACTTAAGTATTTGAGCTTAGTATTTGCAATTGTATTTGGTTATTTTATTTGGAATGAAATACCGTCTTATAAAACTTTATTGGGTTCATTACTTGTAGTGTTATCTTCATTAATTATATTTAGAAGAGAAATCTATTTGAAAAAACCAAACTTAATTTTTAAAAATGAGTAAACCTCCGATTTATTGGTCAAAGGCAGTAAAGTATCTTTCTAAGGATAAGATAATGAAGAAACTTATTTCCAAATACAAAGATAAAACCTTAACAACAAGAAAAGATATTTTTTTATCTCTATGCAAAAGTATAATAGGACAACAGATAAGTGTTGCAGCAGCAAATTCTGTATTTTTAAAGTTTAAAAAAGAATGTAGAGGAAAGATAAATCCAAAAGTAGTTAATGCCATTACCTCTAGTCGGTTGAAAAAATGTGGTTTAAGCAGACAAAAAGTTAGAGGAATTAAAGAGTTGGCAAAAAAATTTGTAAATAAAACATTTAATCCAAGAGTTATAAAAAAAATGGGAGACGAGGAGGCAATTCTTTATTTATCTGAGTTAAGACAAATAGGCAGATGGTCTGCCGAGATGATATTGCTATTTACTTACAATAGATCAAACATATGGCCCGTTCAAGATATTGGTTTACTTAGAGCTATTTCAAACAATTATAGGAAAAGCTATTTACCGCCCATGAGCTATGTAAATCTATTGAAAAAGAGGTTTTCTCCATATTGTTCCGTGGCTACTTGGTATTTATGGCGTTCCATAGATGATGAGCCAATACAGTACTAAGTGCCTTCAACTATTTGATGATGTCTTACAGCATGGCCTTTAATAACGTCTAGTGCTTCCTGATATTCTGGGGAATCATAAAATTCTATTGCTGTGTTGTAATCTGTAAATTCAACTACAGTAGTTCTAGGAGAGTTTATTCCCTCATTTGTTCTATTTTTTCCGCCTCTAATTATAAATATCCCTGAGTATTTATCTGCAGCAATCTTGGCTTTTAGTGCATATTCCTCTAGTTTTTTCTCACTATTAATTTTTTCCCACACACAAACTACGTAACCTTTCATAATTTTTCTTTATCTATCATTATATAATCAATTTTTACTTTATCAAATTTGTTCTTGTTCTACTCCTTCAACAATAAACATTATTCTCTTAGTTGTATCCTCTGCATGAGTCCAAGCAGATTTATATTCAGTTGACTCATGGCATGACATAGCATCATTGTAAGTCGGAAACTCCCATATTACAGTACGCACAATGTTCGGGCCAGTAAACGACTTTAATTTTCCACCTCTAACTACTGGTTTTCCGCCATAACTTTTTATTATAGGAACAGCCTTTTCTCCATATTTTTTTAAGTTATCCTGGCTTGAGATTTCTAAGTATAGACTTATCCAATAAGTTTTCATATTTATCCTTTTTTAATATTTTTATTTATGATACCAAATTTTTATGGCTGATAAATTAATAATTACTTATGAAGAATATAAAAAGGTAGTCGAAAAACTTGCTTTAGAAATTGAAAAAAAATACAAGCCAACAGTATTAGTTGGCATCATGAGAGGTGCAGCTCCAATTATAGACATTTTATCTAGAATTTTTAAATTACCTACCGCTTATGTCGTAATTCAAAGTTACACCGGTGATACGGTACAAGATAAACAAGGGGAGCTTATATTTGCAAGAGATATAAGTGCAATTGCAACTAATGAAGATTTTAAAAATGTATTGTTAGTAGACGATCTATCAGACACAGGACTAACCTTAAATAAAAGTATAGAGTGGCTTAAAGAATATGAACCTGTTAAGGACCACATAAGTGAAATTAAAACAGCGTGTCTTTGGAAAAAAAAATCTTCCACTTTTACTCCTGATTTCTGTCCAATTTTATTAGATAATGATCCATGGATTGTTCAACCATCAGAGTATTATGATGAAATCGATATTGATGGTTTGAAAAAAAAATATTCAAAATAAAAAAAAGGCCAGACTAAGCTGGCCTTAATTTCTTTTTTAATAGAGTTTTATTGAGGTATATCTCCTTCTACTCCTTTCACATATACATTCATTCCTGCTAACATACCATCGTCTGCTACTGCACCTTCAGCAACAAGTATATTTCCCTTTTGATCATAAATTGGACCTGTAAAAGAGTGTGCTTTACCAGAAGCTAAGTCTTTTTGGAGTTGTTCAACTTCTTTAATTAAATCACTTCCCATTGCAGAATTATATGGAGCCATCGCTACCATTCCTTCTTTTAATCCATGCCAAGTATCTTGTTGTTTCCAAGTACCATCTCTTGCTGCAATTGATCTTTCCACATAGTAAGGTGCCCAATCATCAATAATTGACGTTAATATAGATTTTGGAGCAAATCTTTGCATGTCACTTGCTTGACCAAATGACCAAACTCCTGCTTTTTCTGCAACTTGTACCGGAGCAGTACTATCAGTATGTTGCATAATTATATCCGCACCTTGATCAATCAAAGCTTGAGCTGCTTCAGACTCTTTTCCTGGATCATACCAAGTAAAAACCCAAACAATTTTTGTTTTAATATCAGGATTTACTTTTTGAGCGGCTAATGTCATTGCATTAATTCCTCTTATAACCTCAGGAATTGGAAAAGAAGCAATGTATCCAATAGTATTTGTCTTTGTCATCTTTCCAGCCATATGTCCTAATAAAGTTCTACCTTCATAAAACCTTGCAGAATATGTTGAGACATTTGAATGCTCTCTTTTGTAACCAGTTGCATGTTCAAATTTTACATTTGGAAAATCTTTAGCAACCTTGTTTGTCGGATCCATATATCCAAAACTAGTCGTAAAGATTAGGTCGTGACCAGATTGTGCTAATTGTCTTATAACTCTTTCTGCATCAGCACCTTCAGGCACACTTTCTACATAAGTAGTTTTTATTCCCAATGCTTCCACTGCATTTCTTCCTTCATGGTGTTGGTATGTCCATCCATGGTCTCCAGTTGGACCAACATAAACAAAACCAACTTTAAATTCTGCATTTGCATATAAGCTAAGGCCAAGCAAAAATAATACAGAAATTAAACTTCTTAAAAATAGTTTATACATTTGATTTCCCCTTTAAATTTAATTTTGTGATACTACAAACTATTCAATATTCTAATAAAAAAAAATATTTATTTTGGAATAGCTAACATCACTTTTCCTTATAGAAGATTTGTCCCAGTGAAGTTGGTGTATTCAGTTTTATTTTTCTACTGTCACGAGAAATTACAACTAAAACTATTATTGTCATGATGTAAGGTAATGCACTTAATAATTGAACTGGAATTCTTAAGCCCACGGCCTGCATATGTAATTGTAAAATTGTAATTCCACCAAATATTAATGCGCCTATAAGAACTTTAATCGGACTCCATGTTGCAAAAACTACTAAAGCTAGTGCAATCCATCCTCTACCCCCTGTCATATTCTCAATCCATTGGGGAGTGTATATTAATGACAGGTATGCACCTGCTAATCCACACATTGCACCTCCATAAAGAATGCAACTATATCTTACTAATGTAACATTGATTCCTTGATTAGAGGCTGAAGTTGGTGAATCCCCAACGGCTCTGATAATTAAACCAGTTTTAGTCTTCTTCAAAAAATAATTTGTTAAAAAAGGTAATCCAAATGCAAAATATAATATAATTGAATGACCAAAGAATATAGGACCCAAAAAAGGAATACTTTCTTTTAAATTAAGGAATAATAACGGAAATTCCTTTCCTGGAATTCCAACAAAATTCTTTCCTATCATTGCTGACATTCCAATACCAAAGATAGTTAGTGCAAGACCTGTAGCTACGTGATTTGTAAGGAGTGATTGGGTAAGTAATCCAAAAATAAGAGATAAAATTAAACCTGACAGCATAGAGCCTACTACTGCAAAAAATAAATTATCAGTCACTACCATTAAAGCAAATCCAGAAATTGCTCCAATTATCATCATTCCTTCTACCCCAAGATTTAAAACACCAGATCTCTCCGTTATTAATTCTCCAGATGCGGCAAGTATTAAAGGAACTGATGATGCCATGATGGCACCAATTAAAATACCTATAAAATTTAAATCAAAGCTCATTTTTTTTTAAACCTAAAAATTTTATTTTAAAAAATAACAAATAATCAGACCCAAGAAGAAAAAATAAAATCATTCCTTGAAAAACTTGACCTGTATATTTTGGTACTTGCAAAAATATCTGAGCTGTTTCTGCTCCTAAATAAGTTAATGCAACAATTAAAGATGCAAATATAATTCCAACTGGATTTAGTCTTCCTAAAAAGGCAACAATTATTGCTGTGAATCCATAATCAGGAGAAATGTTTCTATGTAATTGTCCTATTGGTCCTGTTATCTCGCCTACACCTGCGAGACCAGCACATGCACCACTAACCATAAAAACAATAATAATCATTGTCTTACCTTTGTACCCTGCATATTTCGCAGTTTTTAAACTTAAGCCTGAAACTTTTATTTGAAAACCTAAATAAGTTTTGTACAATATAAGCCAGCTTAAGAATACAGTGATGAGAGTAATAAATATTCCAGCATGAATTCTTAAACCATCAAATAAAATTGGCATTCTTGCAGACTCACTAAATTGTCTTGTTTCTGGAAAATTAAAACCTTCGGGATTGCTCCAAGGACCAACCACTAAATAATCTAATAATAATTTTGCAACATAAACCAGCATTAAGCTGACTAAAATTTCATTAGTATTAAAATAGGTTTTTAAAATTGCCGGTATCATTGCAAATAACATTCCACCAATTGCTCCAGATAATATAATTATTGGTAAAACATAGAATCCATCATGATTATAAAATAACAAAGCAACTCCGCCGCCGACTATTCCACCAAAAATAAGTTGACCTTCTGCACCAATATTCCAATTATTACTTTTAAAACAAAAAGATAAACCTATCGCTATTAAACAAAGTGGTGTAGCTTTTACCAAAAGTTCACTTAATCCGTATAAATCTGAAATGGGGGTAATAAAAAAAAATTTTAAAGCCTCAATAGGATTAAACCCCAAAATATAAAAAATAATCCCACCACCGAATAATGTGAGAAAAATGGCTAAAACTGGTGTTAAAAAGTAAATTGATCGAGATACATCATTACGCTTTTCAATTTTAATCAATTGAACCTCCACCCATCAAAATTCCTAATTTTTCAGCAGTAACAGTATCTGCATTCATTATTTTAGATAGTTTACCTTTATAAATTACACAAATACGGTCACTTAATTTTAATAGTTCATCGTTATCAGTAGAAATTAATATTGATGATTTTCCTTGTTCATTAATTTGAATTAATGTTTCATGAATGTAGTTGATCGCACCAACATCAAGACCCCATGTTGGGTTAAAACATACCAATAATTCAGGTGAAGTAATTAATTCTCTTCCAATAATCAATTTTTGAAGATTTCCACCAGATAAAAATTGACTTTTTAATTCAACATTGTCTGTATTGACAGAAAAATTAGAAAGTATCTTTTTGGAATGTTCTTTTATTTTCTTTTCATTCACTAAACCTTTTTCAAAAAAGTTTGATGACTTAAAATTGTTTAATGCAACATTTTCATATATCTTTAACTCAGGGACTGCAGCTTGAGAGATACGATCTTCAGGTGAAAAAGCCATTAGGTATTCTCTTCTTTCTCTAGGATTTAACTTGCCAATTTCTTTATTTCTAAACATTATAGAAGTACCTTCCGTAATAATTTCCCCACTCAATATTTGAAATAATTCATTTTGTCCATTTCCTGAAATTCCAGCTATACCTAAACACTCTCCTTTTTTTAGAGAAAGGTTTAAATTATTTAAGTTTGTTTCATATGGGTCGTCACTTTTAAAACTTAAATTTGAGATTTTTAAAATTTCCTTGCTATTTTTAAAATTATTAATTTTTTTTTTAATAGTATTTAAATTTTCACCTACCATTTTATTAGCTAAACTCTCAATTTTTTCATCAATCGTATTACTAACGGAAACTACTTTGCCTTTTCTCATTACTGCTACCTCATCACAAAGTGACAAAACTTCTTTTAATTTGTGAGTAATATAAATAATTAAAATTCCATCTTTAGAAAATTGTTTTAAAGAAATAAATAAATCATCAGTTTCTTGTTCAGTCAAAACTGATGTGGGTTCATCCATAATCAATACTTTTGGATTTCTAATTAAACACCTTATAATTTCTACTTTTTGTTTTTGACCTGCTGATAAATTTAGAACTGGAATATCTAGATCAATTTTAAAATTGTACTTTTTTAATATACTGTCAACTAAAACTCTTAGATCTTTATCTTTTTTGTCACTATCGATACTTAAATTTTCAAATACTGATAAAGTCTCGAAGAGGTTGAAATGTTGAAAAACCATTCCAATATTATTTTTTTTGGCATCTAGGGGAGAGTTAAGTTTAATGCTTTCATCATTTAAAAAAACTTCACCCTCGTCAGGTTTTACTACTCCAGATAAGATTTTAACTAGAGTAGATTTGCCAGCCCCATTTTCTCCCAATAATGCATATATTTTCCCACTTCCAAATTCTAATGATACTTTATCGTTTGCAATACATCCTGGATAAATTTTTGAAATTTCTGATACTTTAAGTTTTGTGTTCATTAGAATCGGTTTGATAGTAATAAAAATAAAGAATTAAGTAATATAAATACATTATATTTGTCTAATTTTGATGGAAAACTTATTTTTTTTTCAACTTTTAAGTTAATCTTTTGTCACATTTCAGTATTATAAATAAATCATGAAAATTAGATTCGCTATTACATTAATATCAATACTTTTTTTAACTGCAGGCTGTAAAACTATTCAGAATAAAACTGACGAGGTTGTAGAAAAGGAAAATAAAAAATATGGTTTATTTGTTGGTGGAGATGTTAATAAAATGAAGTTAGAATTAGGGGCTCCTAACGAAGATATGGTCAATGATACTGGCAATGAAGTTTTAATTTATAAAACAAAAAAATACGGTGTACCCTGTGAACGAAGATTTGAAGTCAACGCTAGCGGAACTATTATTGCTTTCAGTTCTAGTGGATGTTTTTAAACTTGTGGGGCGAACCCCACAAGCAAGGTTAAACTTTATTATTTAATATCAATAAGTCTTTTTTTCTTGTGATCTGGTAAAATTCTTTCACAAGCAATTGTCAAAAGACCATCCTTAAGTTCAGCTCCATTTACTTTTACATCATCTGCAATAGTAAAAGATCTCGCGAATTGTCTTTGTGATATTCCTTTGTGAATTATTTCACCATCTACATTTTGATCTTCAGACTTATTAAGTTGTTTAGTTCTAACAGTTAATATATTATCTTCGAACTCAACCTCGACATCTTTTTTATTAAAACCAGCTAAAGCAACTTCTATTGAATAGTTGTCTTTACCAGTTTTTCTTATGTTGTATGGTGGATAATTTGATTGCATTGTCATGCCACCATTACCAAGCATGCTTTCGAATTGGTCAAACATATCGTCGAAACCAATAGAAAACGGTCTTAGTGAGTTAAAGATAGATAGATCCTTACTTGTCATATTTACTCCTTTTGTTTAAGCAAGTTAATTTATGTAAGCCCCATGAGGCGACTTACCATTCATATATGGTGATTAAATATAAAATTTCAATACAAGATTATTTAAATTTTTTCTGCAATTTTTAAAGCAAAAGCATAATCAAGAGCTATTTCTTCAATTGTACCATCTCTGCCAGATTTTCCTCCATGACCAGCGTTCATTTCAGTTTTCAATAAAAGTAAATTATTATCTGTTTTATAGTCTCTTAGTTTTGCAGTAAATTTTGCTGGTTCATCAAACAGAACTCTATTGTCACTAAGACTAGTAGTGATTAAAATATTTGGATAATCCATTTTTTTAATATTGTTGTAAGGAGCGTATGAGTAAATATAGTCAAAATGATCCTTGTTATCTTTAGCATTTCCAAATTCATCAAATTCTCCAATGGTTAATGGTAGAGAATGGTCAAGATTAGTAGTTAAGGAATCTACAAACGGCACAGCCATTATTAACCCTAAAAATAGCTCAGGCGCTGCATTTACAACTGCCCCCATCAGCAACCCTCCTGCTGAACCACCCATACCTATAATTTTTCCTTTAGAAGTATATTTTTTTTCAATCAAGAATTTTCCAACAGCAATATAATCTTCAAATGTATTTTTTTTGTTTAATAGTTTTCCTTCCTTCCACCATTTCATTCCTCTTTCCATACCTCCCCTTATATGTGCCGTAACCCAAATTATATTTCTATCAATGAGGCTTAGTCGTGTAGATGAAAAACCAGGAGACATCGAATTTCCATAAGAACCGTAGCCATATAGTAAAAGGTTTGATGATCCATCCAGAACTGTATCCTTATGTCTTGTTATAGTTATTGGCACCATTCGCCCATCATGAGATGGACATTCAATACGTTCAACCACATAATCATTTGAGTTATGTCCAGATGGAATTTCTTGTTCCTTAACAAGTTTTTTTTCTTTTGATTTTAAATTATATAAAAAAGTCCTTCCTGGTGTTTTAGGTGAAGAATATGATAAATATACATTGTCCGTATTTTTATCTTTTTGAGTCAATGATATACTTGGCACAATTACTTTTTCATCACTAAAAATTATCTCTTCTTCTTTATTTGTCTTCGGATCACGTAAAATTATTTTTCCAAGTGCATTAGATGTTTCAGATCTAATTACCCAATTACTTAAAAATACTAAACCTCCTATCAATACTTCATCTTTTGCAGCAACAAATGTCACCCATTTTTGTTCAACTAAATCAGTACACCTATCAATTTTAAAATCCTCAGCATTTTCATTTGTATGTTTATAAAAATAGTTATCCCAAGAATTTACTGAGTAAATTATACCTCTTTTTCTCTTTTGGATTAATTTAGGATTTGGATTATTTTCATCAACTTCAAAGTAATATTGTTCTGAAGTATTATGGTCAGAACTTGTAATTATGAAATATTTCTCATCTGAACTAAGGCCAATCCCAACAGTGAATGCTTCGCTTTTTTCTTCAAAAATCAATAAATCATCTTTTGTTGCCGATCCAATTTCATGTCTATAAATAGTTCTAGGCCTATGATGTTCATCTAATTTAGAATAAAATATATATTTATCATCTAAACTAAATTCGATGCTACCACTCGTTTCCTCAATTTTTTCAGTAACTAATTTTCCAGATTTTATGTTTCTTATATAAATTGTATAATATTCAGATCCTTTTAAATCTAAAGAATATCCAAGATACTCATCATTAAAGCTTACCTCTAAGTCACCTAAACCAAAATATTCTGTTTTAAGTTTCTCCTTCTCTTTATCGCCGTTCCAAATTTCTTCAATTTGTTGTTCACCAATTTTTTTTCTTAATTTAATCGAATAATTTCCTTTTGCCGTAGTTTTAGTCCAATACTCATAATTTTTGTCTTTGTAAGGGAGTGACTCATCATCCAGTTTGATTCTTGCTTTTATTTCATCAAAAAGTTTTTTTTGGATTTTTTTTGTATCTTTCATTTGTTCAGAAAAATATTCATTTTCATCTTCCAAATATTTTCTTACTTCAGGCAAAAGTTTTGAGCTATCCCTTAAAACCTCGAGAATATTTGGTTGATGAATCCAACTATAATCGTCTGTCCAAGACTTATTGTGACAAGATTTTATTTCAGGTTTCTTTTCAAGCTGTGGTAGTTTCATTTTGAATTAAATTAATATATGAATATTTTTCTTATAACACTGATTATTTTTGTCGTTGTATATGTTCTTCTAACTTGGTTTGCTAGAAGTTCTGCTAAAAAAATTTCAAGATTTATAAGGATATTAATAATTATTTCTGCAATAGTATTGGCTGTTATCATGGCTTATGCAGGAAGATATATATTCTCATTACCTTTCGTACTTGCAATCTTACCGCTGATAAAAACAAAAGCTGGAATATCTTTATTTCAACTTCTTAGATTATGGGGACTTTTCAGAGTTTTAAGAAATTCAGGAAGATTTAATTTTAATAACTTTAACCAATCTGTAAACAAACAGAGCATATCCTTAGATGAAGCATATAAGATACTAAATTTAAAATCTGATATAAAGTACACTAAAGAACAAGTTATGAAATCTTATAAGTCTATTATGAAAAAAATTCATCCAGATGTAAGCCCAGAATTAACTAGACTAGCTTCGATAGTAAATGAGGCAAAAGATATTGTGATAAAAAATATTAGTTAATAATTGATTTAAATTTCGTAAAAATCTTCTCTGGATCAATTTTTTCTTTACCCCTTGAATTATGTGAAACAAAATTCATACCATCGGGAATTATAGGATACATATTTGGACTATAACTGCCATACATTAAAGGTGTATCACTCATTAGAACTATTGTAGGGACATTTAAAGCAGCTGATAGGTGACTGAAACTTGAGTCGTTACATATTGCTATTTTACAATTCTTTATAATTGGTAATATTTCTGAAATTGAATTATTATCTAAAGGAACACAAATTTCTTTATATGCTGACAATATATTATTAAGTATTGATTGTTCTTCGCTATTTTTACCTGTTGCTAAATAAAACATACAGTCATAATTTTTAATAGCTAGTTCTATGAATTTTTTAAATTTATCAGCTGGAATTCTTTTAGATGGACCAGAGCCACCTATTCCAAGTAAAATATTAATTTTATCTTTTGAAATTGAAAGTCTCTTAGCAGCTAATTTTACTGAACTCTCATTAATTTTTAATTGAGGATTGCTTTCTACTTTTAAATTTATCTTATTTAACAATTTATTTGCAGCTTCGATAATATGTTGTTCTTTTTTCTCAAATAACGGATACTGATATATATTTTTTATCCCCGCACTTTTACAAATAAGCCTATATCTTAGCGATGAATTAAAAATAAAAACCTTATCAAATAAATTATTTTTAATTTCATTTTTTAATTTAAAAAAACCCAATATACCGCTGTGCTCATCGTTTTTATTATCCCTTTTTAAGTAAATTATATTTTTTAAAAAATTTAAATTTTTTGTATATTCCTTAGCTTTTGTGCTCTCTTTAATTAATAGAGTAATTGGAGAATTATATTTTTTAGAGATTGCTTCTATAAAAGGTAAGAAAATTACCATATCTCCAATACCCATACGGTTTTGTATAACAAGTATATTCATATGTTTTTATAACCTTTACTAATTTGAATTTTTATATAAATTTTGGCAATGGAACAAATTAAAGGTGTATATGCTGCAGGTTTATCAGTTTTAGATAAAAATTTAGCATTAGATATTAAAAATACCATTAAACATGCTGAAAATGTCATTGAATTAGGGTGTCACGGTGTTGTTTTTTTTGGGAGCACTGGACAGTCACAACTAATATCCTTAAGTGAAAAAATTCAATTAATAAATGAGTTACCTAAGAGTAGACATAAAAGTAAATTTATAATTGGAACTGGTCTCAATTCTTTAATTGATACAATAAATTTAATGAAAATTTCTAAATCTATGGGTTTTAATAATTTTTTAATAATGCCACCAGCTTATTATAAGTATGGAGACGAAGAAGTGATCAATTTCTATTCTAGAATTATCAAAGAGATTAATGATTGTAAAATTATTCTATATAATTTTGAAAAACTTTGCGGATATAAATTTAGTGTTCAATGTGTAGAAAATTTGGTTCAAAAATTCCCTGATCAAATTATTGGTGTAAAGGATAGCAGTTATAATTTATTTGAAACTTTGAGAATTAAAAATTTTTCAATTTTCCCAGGTTCTGAGGCAAAATTATTAAAAGGTCTAGAATTGGGATGCCACGGTATAATTACTGCGACAACAAATGTTACAGGTCACTTAGCTAGAAAAATTTATGATAATTTCCACAATAATCTAGATCTATCATCTAATCAAAATTTGTGTGATGTAAGAAAATCTTTCGACAAATATAACTTAATTTCAAGTCTCCACACTCTTATGGCAGAAAAAAATTCAATATATAGGTATCTTTTGCCTCCATTAAAATTATTAGATCAAGCAGAAAAAAATGATTTATTTTCAAATCTTGAAAAACTAAATTTTAATATGGAGATATTAAAGGCGGCATAAAAATGAGTTTAATAAGTTTTTTAAATAATTTATTTAAGAAGGATGGTTTTGAACTTATTGACTCAAATTCAAAAAAATACGTTATAGGTAATCCAATAAAAGATAAACCTATCGTAATTAGACTTCTTGATCAAAAACTAATGCAAAAGTTACTTATAAATCCTGACTTGTATTTTGGGGAATCTTATATGAATGGATCTTTGGTAATAGAAAACGGTACACTTACAGACTTTTTAGATTTAGCTTTTAAAAATATTGGTAGAGGGAATATAAATTCTTATGGAGCGGTAATAAAAAAAATAAAAGGTACGTTTGGATATCTTACGAATTTAAATAAAATAATAAAATCAAAAGAAAATGTTGCACATCATTATGATATATCTGAAAAACTTTACGATTTATTTTTAGATAAAAATAGACAGTATTCTTGTGCTTATTTTAAAAATGATAGTGATACTCTTGAACAAGCTCAAAGCAACAAGATTCATCATATTATAAAAAAGCTAAATATCCAGCCAAACCAAAAAGTTTTAGATGTTGGTTCAGGATGGGGAACATTAGCATTAGCTATAGCAAAGGAGACAAATGCTAGTGTTACAGGAATAACATTGTCTGAAAATCAATTTGAATATAGTCAGCATAAAGCGAAAGAGATGAATTTATCAAATCAAGTAGACTTTAAGCTAATTGATTACAGACAATTAAATGAGAAGTTTGACAGGATTGTGAGTGTCGGAATGTTTGAGCATGTTGGTAGAAATTTTTATAAAACATATTTTAATAAAGTTTTTCAGCTTTTGAATGAAAAAGGAATAGCACTAATTCATACAATTGGCTCCTCTATGCCTCCGAGAGATCCACAACCATGGATACAAAAATATATTTTTCCTGGTGGTTATACGCCTAGCTTAAGTGAGATCTCAAAACCAATCGAAAAGTCTGGTCTTATAGTTTCTGATATCGAGGTACTTAGAATGCATTATGCTCATACTCTAAGAAATTGGAAAGAGAGATTTTTATCAAAAAAAGATACAGTTTTAGATATGTTTGACGAAAAATTTTTTAGAATGTGGGAATTTTACTTAGCTAGTTGTGAAATGGCATTCAAATGGGGAGATCAGGTTGTATTTCAATTACAATTAGCTAAAGATAATAGCTCTGTTCCTAATACTCGGGACTATATTTATTAAAATATTACTGATAAATTAATACCAGTAATAATGAAAAAAAATAAAAAAAAAAAAGTTAATAAGAAAAAAAAAATTAGCAAAATTACCTTAAAAATAAAAAAAAAAGTAAAGAAGAATAAGAAAAATCTTAGGATTAAAAGAAAAAAAAATACAAATAAAAAGTTAGTTCTTAAAAAGAAGACTAAAGATAATTTAATTACAAAGGCAGCAAGAGTAGAGGAAAATATAAAATCAAAATTAAACGTTAAAGTTAAATTTGACATTTTTGCAATTGATAGGGGTATCTCTAAATTCTTTAATTCTATTGATGGAAAAATAAATGAATTTAAATCTCAAAGAAAAGATGAAAAAAGAAGGTTAAAATTAATTGAAATTGAAAAAAATGAAAAAGAAAAAGAAAGAATAAAAAAACAAAAGATATTGCAAGAGGAAAAGCAATTAAAACTAAAGGAGCAACAACTAAAAGATGAAGAAAAATTAGAAAAATTAAGAGCAAAAGATTTAAAATTATTTTTAAGAAAAGAACAAGCTCTTTTAAGAAAAGAACAATCAGAGAGACAAAAGAAATTTTTACAAGAATTAAAAATTCAAAAACAGATTGAAAGATTTAGAATAAGAGAGGTAAAAGAATTAGAGAAACTTGAAAAAATTTCTTTAAGAGAAAAAAGAGAAGATTACGGGGAACTTCAACAAAGAATAGAGAACTTAAAAAATAAATATAGAGTAATAAGAGATCAAAAAATTAGAGAAAGAGTTGAGGCACTTGGTGTTAAGATAAATGAAGCTGATGATAGATCTGCACTACTTCAAAAAGAAAGAGAATATAATTTAGCGAGACAAAAAATTGAGTTTGCATTAGAAAGTTTTTATAGAAGTGCGAACAGCCTAGTTTTCCAATTAAACAAAAGATATATCACAAGACATATGTCTATTTTTAGATGTATTGATAAAAGATTTGAGACAGGAGAAATTTTTATTAAATGGGACGAGTCTACAGACGACGAATGGTTAATTTTAATATATATAAAGGATAATTCACCCGATAAAGGAATAATTATAGAAGATAAGACAAATGAGGAAAAAAATATGTCTCATGAGTTTAAAGCAAATGAAATATTTAAAGCCTCAGACTTGATGGTAGACTCTCTTACTCAGCTTATTTCAAAGAAAAGGAAAAAACAGCAGTAAGCTATATTTTACTCATTAACGTAAACCGAAACTCCTCTAGAATTAATATCTACATCAAATTTTTTATGAAGAGGAGGGAAAGCTCTCTGTGAACAATCAAGTCTGTCACATGTTCTACATGATACTCCAATAGGTAATTCAGATTTTTTGTCACTGAGATCTAAGTTTTCAGTGTATACAAATTCTTTTGCATATTTTGCTTCACAACCAAGACCTATAGACAACATACTTTTTTTTTGTCCATATCTTCCAACACCCTTTTCTACTGTTTTCGCTATGCAAACATATTTCTCTCCATTAGTCATTTTACTTACTGCTGCTTGAATAACACCTGGTCTTGAAAAAGCTGAGTAGACATTCCATCTTGGACAAGCTCCCCCATATCTTGGTATCTCTATACCTGATAATGAGAATCTTTTTGAAATATTTCCAGCAACATCTACTCTTAAAAAATGAAAAGGTATTCCAGGAAGTTTTGGATCTTGTAAACATGTTACTCTATGAGCTACTTGTTCGAAGGAAGTAGCAAATGTATTTTGTAAAAGTTCCAAATCGTATTTTAATTCTTTGCATTCTTTATGAAAAAGAGCGTAAGGCATTAATATTGCAGCACCACAATAATTTAAAAGAGCAACCCGCGTTAATTTTTTAGACTCTTCAGTTGGAAAATTAAATGTAGTAAGATATTCATCAATTTCTTTTGAGGCGCCTTCTTGTGAAATTTGTGCTGCCGCAAAAAGTTTTTTAGTTTCAAGTGAAAGATAATCAGATAATAATAATTCTTTATCTTTTACTTTATATATTTTTGAAAATGGTTTTCCTTCTTTAGGTATTACATCTTTTACAGTTATACCATATTCATCTTTTAAAAACTGACATAAGGCAATATATCTTGTTCTATTATTTTGTTTTACTTTATCAAATATCTGATTTGCAAATTCTTCTAATTTTGGAAAAAAATTTTTATTTTCTTGTAAAAAATCTGAAATTACTTCTCCAGGAAATGCGTTTTTTCTTCCATCAATAATCTTGCCTGAAATATTTTCTAATTTGTTAAAAATTTCATGATCTTTTTGTTTAAAGTTATCACCTAGTTTAATTAAAGCTTTAGCAATTTTGGGATTTGTATTAACTAAATCTTTTACTTCTGGTCCAAGAATATCAAGATCCTCAAAAAGTTCATCACCCAATAATTCAGAAATATTATTCTCAAGATTTATGTCAGTTTTACTTGTAAGGTCTGAAAGCTCTATTTTTAGTTTATCACAAACTCTTAAAAGTAAGTCTCCATCAATTTTTCTTTTTCCACTCTCTATTAAATTTAAATAACTTGGTGAAATAGTCATTTCTTCTGCTAGTTTGTTAGCTTGAATTCCTAGTTGCCTTCTAAATGCTTTGATTTTTGGACCAATTTTTGTATCAATTTGACTCATTTTACCATTTGTAAATTTTGTAAATTTAAATTTACACAAAATTATTCGATTTTACAAGGAAAATCAATTTAATTGTAGATTTTGTAAATATTGTAAATTATAAAGTTTACATGGAAAAAAACAAAATTAACAATATCGAAAATAACTACCAAATTACTAATAAAGAAGAGCATTCTGAGCACAAGTCAAAAGGTATTTACATTAGAGACGATCATTGCGATTGGGGATCTAGCGGAATGAACGAATTTACTGAAGAATACAGCTCAAAATAGTCATTAGTCATTTCTAGTCATTTAATCAAAAGAGAGGGGTTTAAGTGTCAGCTGAAAATATTTCATACGATTTACAAAGATTTGCAGGTATTAAAAGAGATTATACTCCTGAAGAAGTTGAAAGATTAAGAGGATCAATCAAAATTGAGTATTCTATGTGTAAAATGCAGTCTCAAAAGCTTTGGAAACTGCTTAATACAGAAGCCTATGTTAACACCCTTGGATCACTTTCAGGAAATCATGCAGTACAACATGCAAAAGCTGGTTTAAAAGCAATTTATTTAAGTGGTTGGCAAGTTGCTGCTGATGCTAATAGTGCTGGAGAGATGTATCCTGATCAATCTTTATATCCTTATGATAGTGCACCAAAATTAGTTGAGACAATGAATAATTCCCTAGTTAGAGCTGATCAAATTCAACATATGGAAATGATAGATGGTGATATGGATAAAAGTAAGAGAACTGATTACATGTTGCCAATTATAGCTGATGGTGAAGCAGGATTTGGTGGACCATTAAATGTATTTGAATTAACCAAAAAATTTATTAGAGCAGGTGCTGCTGGGGTTCACTTTGAAGACCAATTAGCTAGTGAGAAAAAATGTGGTCATATGGGTGGAAAAGTTCTTGTTCCAACTGGAACAATGGTTAGAAATTTAAAGGCTGCAAGACTTGCCGCTGATATTGCAGATGTACCATTAATAATTTTAGCAAGAACAGATGCAAATGCTGCAAAGTTAATCACTAATGATTTTGATGAAAATGATAAACCGTTTTTAACTGGCGAAAGATCACCTGAAGGTTTCTTTTATGTTAAAGACGGAATTGAGCAGGCAATTTCTAGAGGTCTTGCTTATGCACCATACGCAGATTTAATTTGGTGTGAAACTGCTACTCCAAATTTAGAAGAAGCAAAGAAATTTGCTGATGCTATACATGAAAAATTTCCTGGTAAAATGCTAGCTTATAATTGTTCGCCATCATTTAATTGGAAGAAACATTTATCTGATGAAGAAATTGGATCATTTCAAAGAAATATTGGAGAAATGGGATATAAATTTCAATTCATTACATTAGCAGGTTTCCATACTCAAAACATTGCTATATTTGAGTTAGCAGAAAAATATAAATCAGAGGGTATGACCGCTTACTCAAAAATTCAACAGCATGAATTTGCTAGAGAAAAAGATGGATACACAAGTGTGAAACATCAAAGAGAAGTGGGTACATCTTATTTTGATGCAGTTTCAAATACAATAAGCTCAGGTAAAAGCTCAACGACAGCAATGGAGGGCTCAACTGAGTCAGAACAGTTTTAGATGAAAGATTAATGTTTACTAGTGGTCTTTTATTAATAGTAAGCTATCTTTTATTTAAATACACGGTTCAATGGATTCAATATTATAATCAAACCGATCCTAGGATGCCTAATTCAATATGGCGATATACTTGTGATTATAAAGTTATTGGCGTAAGAGATATTTGTGATTTAGATGATAAGCCATTTGTAAGACAAAGAAGGAAAAGAGATAAAATTGTTACAATAATGTATTTTATTGTCGTCCTTGCTTTTGTATTTTCTATGTATTTTATGGCGAGTTTATTAGGACTAATTCTTTAGTTTTTGAATCTGATCCCATGCTGAATTGACAGCTCTCATTTTAGCCTTACTTTCATCTATTACTTCTTGAGGAACACCTTTGCTTAATAAAAGATCAGGGTGATGCTCTTTGCTAAGTTTAATATAACGTTTTCTTATTTCTTCGAGCGAGTCATCAGGCTTACTTTCTAAAACAATATATGGATTAAGTTTATCTGATGACTTTCTACTTTCTTTAATTCCATTAATTTGTATCTGATTTAATCCAAAAATTCTTGCTATATCTTCTATCATGATTAATTCATTGTCACTTATATGCCCGTCAGCTTCTGCAATATAGAAAAGAGTATTAATTACCTCCTCTAACACATTTATGTTTCCTTTATAAACCTCAGAAATTTGTTTTGCGTAAGGTTCATATCCAGTACTTTCCTCTTTAGCTTTATTAAAAATTTTACCAACCTGATCTAATTCACTTTCAGGTATTTTTAATTTATCTTTAACTGCAATCAATTCTTCACGACTAACTTGTCCATCTGCTTTACTTAGCTTTGCTGATAAAACAATTAAAGAGAGCGCAAATATTTGCTGAGGCTGTGCAAAAGATCTAAATCCACCGCCTGATCTGGCTCTTGACATTTTTCCGCCAATTAAGGATCCCAAAAGCATACCGAAAGGTCCACCAATAGAAAAACCTAGCATTCCACCAATTATGCTTCCCCATATTGCCATTATTCAAAACTCCTTAATCTATATTCCCAGTTTCCCATATTATTATAAGTCACCTTTAATATTAAATTATTTTCAGGATTATACCAAACATCAAATTCAAATTTTTTTTCATCTGAAAGACTTTCGTCATTTGACTTAATATTAAAATGTTCAGTTAAATATTCTTTACCATTAATAGTAATATTTTCATTTCCAATTAAACTTACAATCTGTTTTTTAATACTACCAGATAAAGGACTGATCTGTTTATCTGAATTAAAAATTTTGTGATTCCACCAATTTCCAATTGTACAATCTAAACTAGCCTCACCTTTATAAGATGATCCATCTATAATAAATTTATTTGTATCTTTATCATAATTTAAATTCACATATTTTTCCTTATCATTTTGAAAAGTATTTGATTTAAAAAAAACCAATTTTTCATTTTTATATTTTTCTATTGTTTCACTTAATATTGAAAAAACTGTTACGCCAAATAACTCTACTTTAAAATTAGTATAATTTTTTACGACAAATAAATCCTCGTCAAATTCAAAAAAGTAGCTGGTGCTTCCAATAATTTCATTATTTCTTAGAACATCCATCTCAATTTTTTTAAGACCTTCATAATGACTGCTATGTGCCATCACCTTAGAAGCAAACATGATGATAATTAATACGGTTATAAAATGTTTCATTTTCATAGATTTTAGTTAAAGAAAGTATAAATAATAGCTAAATATATGTTCCTTACTATAAAAAATATTCCTAAAGTCTCATGGAGTTCTCAAGAGACTTTTAATCTAAAGCCAAAATTATCAACTTTATTTTTTCTTTGTTTTGGCCTTATATTATTTGGTTTTGGTGAAGCCTTAGTAGTTATTTCATTTATTGGCAATTCTCCATGGACTGTAATGGCACAAGGAATTTCAATTAATTCAGGATTATCCATTGGAATTGTCACTTTTATAGTGAGTGTTGTCGTTTTATGTTCATGGTTTTTCTTAAAACAAAAACCTGGTCTTGGTACCATATTCAATATCGTAATTATTGCAGCAATGTTAGATATAACAATTGCATTAATACCAACCCCTGAAACTTACATAATGAAATTATTAATGGCTGCAGTTGGTATAATGATAGTCGGGGTGGGGAGTGGTATCTATTTAATTGCCAATTTAGGTCCAGGACCTAGAGATGGTTTAATGACTGGTTTACAAAAAAAAACTAATCTACCAATTGCCGCTGTAAGATCTTTTATAGAAATTTCTGTAGCTTCAGTTGGTTGGTATCTAGGTGGAACAATCGGAATTGGAACATTAATGTTTGCTTTTGGAATTGGTCCCTGCATTGCTTTAAGTTTATATATTATAGATAATATAATGAATTAAGTACCAGTATTTTGTTTTTCGCTTCTTTTTCTTTCGTGAGGGTCCAGAATTGCTTTTCTAAGTCTACAAGACTTAGGTGTAATTTCTAACGCTTCATCAGTATTAAGCATACTTAACTGTTCTGCAATCGACATTTGTCTTACAGGTGTAAGAACAATATTTTCATCGGTACCCTGTGTTCTCATATTCGTGAGTTTTTTTCCTTTCATAACATTAATTATCATATCACCAGGTTTTGGAGCCAAGCCCACAATCATTCCTGTATATACTGGATCATTGTGTGTAACAAACATTTCTCCTCTAGCTTGCAAATTAAAAATTGAAAATGCTACAGCCTTACCTTGATCCATAGAAATTAAAGCTCCATTTCTTCTTCCTTCCATGTCTCCCTCGAAATCTCCATAAGAGTGAAAAATTCTATTGATAACGCCAGTCCCTTTGGTTAGAGTTAAAAATCTGCTCGTGTATCCCATTAAACCTCTTGTTGGGGCTTGAAAAATAAGTCTTTTTTTATTCTTTCCAGTGTCTTTTAATTCAATTAATTTACCTTTTCTTCTATTCATAGAATCTATAATTCTTGATGAGTATTCTTCATCCAAATCCATAGTTATTTCTTCAATGGGTTCTAACTTTTTTGAATTTTCATCAGTTTTAAATAAAACTTTAGGAGGGCTGACGGTCATTTCAAAGCCCTCTCTTCTCATTTGTGTTAATAATATTTCAAGCATTAATTCTCCTCGTCCACTTATTTCAAATGCATCTTTATTTGAGTTTTCAGAGAAAGAAATTCCAACGTTGTTTTGGGCCTCTAAAATTAAACGATCTCTAATTTGAGTGCTTGTTAATTTCTTACCCTCTGTTCCTGCTAAGGGTGAACTATTTACTGTTATTTTTATTGACATTGTTGGTGGATCAATCGGTGTTGCCTCAATTGGTTCATTTACCTCTAAATCACAAATAGTATCTGCTACATTTGCTTTTTCTAATCCAGCTATAACTACGATATCTCCAGCTTCTCCAACTTCAATGGGCACTTTTTTTGTACCCTCATATCTAAAGATCTTTGTAAGTCTACCTTCATCTATTTTTTCACCTTTTAAATTTATTGCTTTAATTTGTTGATTTGCTTTTGCTGTCCCTTGTGAAATTCTTCCAACTAAACTTCTGCCCAAAAAGTTATCAGCGTAAAGTAGCGTCGATAGCATTGCAAATGGTTTTGATCTATCAAATTCTGAGGGCTTTACATGATCTAAAACTAAGTCTAATAGTGGGTTAAGATTTTCTCTTGGTCCTTCAATATCTTTAGATGCCCAACCAGATCTTCCGCTTGCATATAACACAGGAAAATCTAATTGTCCCTCATTTGCGTCTAAACTAACAAACAAATCAAAAGTCTCATTTAAAACCTCATCTGCTCTTTGATCGCTTTTATCTAATTTATTTATAACAACAATTGGTCTCAATCCCTGTTTTAATGCTTTACTTAATACAAATTTTGTTTGAGGCATGACGCCTTCTGCAGAGTCTACTAATAATAATGCACCATCTGCTAAACTTAAAACTCTTTCAACCTCTGCTGCAAAATCTCTGTGACCAGGAGTATCAATAATATTTATTCTAGTATCTTTCCAATTAATCGAAGTAGGCTTAGCAAGAATTGTAATTCCTCTTTCTTTTTCTAGCTCTCCAGAGTCCATTAATCTTTCATCAACTACTTCGTTGTCTCTAAAAGAACCACTCTGTTTCATCAAATTATCAATCAGTGTTGTTTTTCCATGATCAACGTGAGCAATGATAGTGATGTTTCGAATATTATTATTCATAATTGAGGTTCTTATACATTTATACTTTTAATTGAAAACAAAAAAAAAGGGCAGAGTAATCTGCCCTTTTTAAAATTTTAGTTAGACTATTTGGGTTACATACCCATGCCACCCATGCCGCCCATGCCGCCCATTCCTCCTGGAGGCATTCCTCCAGCAGCAGCATCCTTCTCTTCAGGTTTATCAGCAACCATTGCCTCAGTCGTTACTAATAATCCAGAAATTGAAGCTGCGTCTTGTAAAGCTGTTCTTACAACTTTTACAGGATCGATAATTCCCTCTTTGAACATGTCAACATATTGTTCTGTTTGAGCGTCATAACCTTGAGAAGATTTATTAGCTTCTAAAAGTTTGCCAACTATAACTGAACCGTCAACACCAGCATTTGTTGTAATTTGTCTTATAGGTGCTTCTAATGCACTTTTAACAATTTCAACACCCGCTTTTTGATCAGACCCTTTTACTTTTAACTTGTCTAGATCTTGAGAAGCATAAAGAAGAGCACAACCACCACCAACAACTATTCCTTCTTCAACAGCAGCTCTTGTAGCATTCAAAGCGTCTTCAACTCTGTCTTTTTTCTCTTTAACTTCTACCTCTGTTGCGCCACCAACTTTAATTACTGCAACCCCGCCTGCTAATTTAGCAAGTCTTTCTTGAAGTTTTTCTCTATCATAATCTGATGAAGTTTCCTCAACTTGTTGTTTAATTTGATCACATCTTGCTTCAATGTCTGATTTTTTTCCAGTACCACTTACGATCGTGCTATTTTCTTTATCAACTTTTACTCTTTTAGCAGATCCAAGATCAGTGATTTTTACATTTTCCAATTTTATACCAAGATCTTCAGATATAACTTGTCCACCAGTCAAAATTGCTATGTCTTCAAGCATAGCTTTTCTTCTATCTCCGAAGCCAGGAGCTTTAACTGCAACAACTTTAAGTCCACCTCTGAGTTTGTTTACAACTAAAGTTGCCAAAGCTTCGCCTTCTACATCTTCTGAAATAATCATTAAAGGTCTGCCTGCTTGAACAACTGCTTCAAGAAGCGGAACCATAGGTTGAAGATTAGTTAATTTCTTTTCGTGTAAAAGAATTAATGGATTTTCCAACTCTGTTGTCATTTTTTCAGCATTTGTAACAAAGTATGGTGATAAATATCCTCTATCAAACTGCATACCTTCGACAACATCAAGTTCTGTTTCAATACTTTTTGCTTCTTCAACGGTGATAACACCCTCGTTACCAACTTTTTGCATAGCTTTAGCAATCATATTTCCAATTTCTTTATCTCCATTAGAAGAAATAGTTCCAACTTGAGCAATCTCATCGCTATCTTTTACTTTTTTAGCTGATGATATAAGAGCATTTCTTACATGATCTACTGCAGCATCAATTCCTCTTTTAACATCCATAGGATTCATACCAGCTGTAACATACTTACAACCTTCTTTTACAATAGCTTGAGCTAAAATAGTTGCAGTTGTAGTACCGTCACCTGCTTCATCATTCGTTTTACTTGCAACTTCCTTAACCATTTGGGCGCCCATGTTTTCAAATTTATCATCTAGATCGATTTCCTTTGCAACTGATACACCATCTTTCGTTGTTCTTGGTGCACCATATGCTTTGTCTATAACGACATTCCTACCTTTTGGACCAAGAGTAACCTTAACTGTGTTTGCAAGGATATCTACTCCCTTCAGCATTGCTGATCTAGCATCTGAATCGAATTTTACTATTTTTGCCATTATTAAACTCTCCTTTTTTTAATTTTTATTTAGAAGTAGAGATACCCATAATGTCTGACTCTTTCATTATGCTGTATTCTTTACCATCAATTTTAACTTCAGTTCCTGACCATTTTCCAAAAAGAACTTTATCACCAACCTTAACATCCATCGGTATAATTTTTCCATCCTCAGTTTTTGATCCTCCACCTACAGCAACTACTTTGCCTTCTTGTGGTTTCTCTTGTGCGGAATCAGGGATGATAATTCCACCAGCAGTTTTTTCACTACTATCTAAAACTTCGATTAATACTCTATCGTGTAACGGTTTAAACTTCATATTTACTCCTTTAAATTAAGGATCATATAGATGTATGTGACTATTATTTCAAGATCTGCCCAGAAATATATAGATGAGAAAATTCAAGAATTTATTGGATTTTTAAGCTATATCTGAAATATGAGTAAAAATTTAGAGGAATTAGGCTTAAAATCGATAGTCAGCGAATATGACTTATTTTTTATAGATATTTGGGGAGTAGTCCATAACGGAATAAAGCTATATGAGAATGCTATTAAAGTTTTAGAAGAATTATCTAATAATGAAAAAAAATTCATATTACTTACTAATGCCCCAAGACCCAACCAAACCGTAATTAATACTTTAAAAAAAATGGGGTTAAATAATTTTTATGATACAGTTTTTACATCTGGAGAAGCATCAAAAAGGTATCTTTTAGAAAATTTCAATGATAAAAAATTTTTTCACCTTGGACCGCCAAGAGATTTTGATTTATTTAAAACTTTTGAGAGCAATAAAGTGCTTAATATTGAAGACTCGGATTATTTATTATGTTCAGGTCTTTTTGAAGAGTATGAAAATGACATAGAATATTACAAAACTCTTTTATTAAAACATATAAATAAAAAAATGATATGTACTAACCCTGATTTAATAGTTGATAGAGGGAACAATAGAGAATATTGCGCAGGCTCTATTGCAAAATCTTTTGAAGAAATTAATGGAGAAGTAATTTATTTTGGCAAACCGTATCCACCTGTTTATGAAATTGCGGCAGATGTTAATAATAAAAAAATATTATGTATTGGTGACAATTTAAATACCGATATAAAAGGTGCCAACATTCAAAATTTTGATTCATTACTTATTACAGGAGGTATACATAGACAAGAAATTTCAAAATTATCAATTGATAATGTACTTAAAAATTATGATGCAAAAATTAATTATTTTCAGAAAGAATTAAAATGGTGAAAAGATTAAGGATTTTTAATAATTTTAATATTCCAAAAAAATATAAAAAATCAATTATCTTGATTGGTAATTTTGATGGGTTACATTCAGGACATCAAAAATTATTTGAATTAGCAAAAAAATATAAAACAAAATATGAATCTAAAGTAGGTGTAGTTACCTTTGATCCTATACCTAAAATGTTTTTTAACACAAAAATTAAAAATTATAGAATATCAAATTTTAGTCAAAAGGTAATTTATTTAAAAAAATTTGGTGTTGATTTTGTAATAAATAAAAAATTTGACAGAAATTTTTCCAAAATTACTTACTATAAATTCATAAAAGATATTTTATCGAAAAAACTTATATCAAAATTTATATTTGTTAGTAATAACTTTAGGTTTGGCCATAAAAGAGAAGGAGACGTAGCAATACTTAAAAAATACGAGAAAGATTTTGGTTATAATTTAATAAATCCAACACCTTTGATGAAAAATAAAAAAATAATTTCATCAACAATAATTAGAAAGTTACTTGAAGAGGGAAAGCTATCAAAAGCAAATACTTTTTTGAAAAGAAACTGGGAAATTGAGGGAAAAGTTCAAAGAGGCAGAATGATGGGTCAAAAAATTGGTTTCCCAACCTGTAATATCGATATTGGAAATTATGTTATAGCAAAGCCTGGAGTTTATGCTGTAAAAACAAGAATTAATAAAAGAAAAAAACTCTATAAAGGAATTGCTAATTTAGGTTATAGGCCCACATTTAATCAAAAAAAAATACTTTTAGAGGTAAATATTTTTAATTTTTCAGGAAATCTTTATAATAAAAAATTATCTGTTGAATTTTTAAAATTTATAAGAGGAGAAAAAAAATTCAAAGGTATCAGTGAGTTAAAAAATCAAATAAAAAAAGATATTTTAAAAGCTAAAAAAACATAATGAGCAAAGAACATTTAAACTTGCCTAAAACTGCTTTTTCTATGAAAGCAAATTTACCAAATAAAGAACCACAATATTTGAAATTTTGGGATAAGATTAATCTATATGAAAAATTAAGATCCCAAAGTAAAGGTAAAGAAAAATTTGTCTTACACGATGGGCCTCCATATGCAAATGGAAATATTCATATGGGTACTGCGTTAAATAAAATTCTAAAAGATATAATAACTAAATTTCATCAAATGGATGGTAAAGACTCAGTTTATGTACCTGGATGGGATTGTCATGGATTACCAATTGAATGGAAAATTGAGGAACAATACAAAAAAAATAAAAAAAATAAAAATGATGTACCTATTATTGAGTTTAGAAAAGAATGTAGAGATTTTGCAAGTAAATGGATAAATATTCACAAAGATCAATTTAAAAGATTAGGAGTAATTGGGGATTGGGAAAACTATTACTCAACTATGAGTTTTGATGCAGAAGCTCAAATTGTAAGAGAACTTGGAAAATTTTTAAAAGAGGGCAGTTTGTACAAGGGTTACAAGCCTGTTTTATGGTCGACAGTTGAAAAAACCGCTTTAGCAGATGCAGAAGTTGAATATCAAGATCATGTGTCTGATACAATCTATGTAGCCTTCCCAGTTAAAAAATCCAATATTAATGAATTAATTGGTTCGAGTGTTGTAATTTGGACTACAACTCCATGGACTATCCCAGCTAACAAAGCATTGGCCTATAACCAAAGTTTAGATTATGTTTTATGTGAAATAGATAACAACGATATTTTAGAAAATGAAAAAATAGTTATTGCAAAAGAACTTTTGAGTTCTGTTGCAAAAGATACTGATTATAAAATTAAGATATTAAAAGAATTTGAAGGAAAAGAATTTGATGGAACTATTTGTAGCCATCCATTTCATAAAATTGGCTATGACTATGATGTTCCAATGCTCGAGGCAAGATTTGTAACAACTGAACAAGGAACAGGAATTGTTCATTGTGCACCAAGCCATGGACCTGATGATTTTAATTTGTGTATCAACAATGGAATAAAAGCAATTGAAACAGTTGATGACGACGGAAGGTACACAAAACACATCCCCATATTTGAAGGAATTCATATTTTTAAAGCAAACGATATTGTTATTGAAAAGCTTAAAGAGCTTAAAGCTCTTTTAAAGAATGGCAAACTAACACATTCTTACCCACATTCTTGGAGATCAAAGGCTCCCTTAGTTCATAGAGCAACACCTCAGTGGTTTATTTCAATGGAAAGTCATAAACTAAGAGACAAAGCACTTAAAGCAATAAATGACACCACTTTTTATCCTAGTAAAGGAAAAGAAAGAATCAAAGCAATGATCGAGACCAGACCAGATTGGTGTGTTTCTAGACAGAGGGTATGGGGAGTTCCACTTCCAATATTTATCTCAAAAAAAAACGGAGAAATTCTTATCGACGAAGAAGTGTTTGAGAATATTGCTAAAATTTATGAAAAAGAAGGCTCAGACTGCTGGTTTGAAGATAATTTTCAGAGACTGCTTGGAAATAAATATAAAGCAGAAGATTTTGATAAGACTAGTGATATTGTAGAAGTATGGTTTGATAGCGGATCAACACATTCTTTTGTTTTAGAAAAGAGAGAAGATTTAAAATGGCCTGCATCAATGTATTTAGAGGGTTCAGATCAACATAGAGGATGGTTTCACTCTTCACTGTTAGAGTCTTGTGGAACAAGAGGTAGAGCGCCGTTTGAAAGTATTTTATCCCATGGGTTTGTAGTCGATGGAAAAGGACTAAAAATGTCTAAATCAACTGGAAATGTAATTGCTCCAGAAGATATTTTAAAAAAATATGGAGCTGATATACTTAGAATTTGGGTAGCCTCATCAAATTATGCTGAGGACTTAAGAATAGATTATTCAATTTTAGATCAACACTCAGAGTCTTACAGGAAAATTAGAAATACTTTCAGATATCTTTTAGGAAATATACAAGATGAATATTCAAAAGTTGACTTTGAAAAAATTGATCTAAATAATATTCCTGAATTAGAAAAGTATATGCTGCATAGATTGTATGTGATCGATAAAAGTTTTAATGAATACTTTAAGTCATATAATTTTCATAATTTATATAAAGAGTTGTTAAATTTTTGTACGGTAGAACTCTCAGCATTTTATTTTGATATCAGAAAAGATCTTCTTTATTGTGATCCAAAAGATTCCAAGAAGCGATCTGATTGTATTTTGATACTAAAAGTAATTTTAGAATGTTTATTAAAATGGTTTGCACCAATCTTATCATTTACCACTGAGGAAATTTATCATTTGATTCATAAGGAAGATAATAATGGAAGTATTCATTTACAAAAATTTGTTAAAATTCCTTATGAATGGAAAAATGAAGAATTAAATAGTAAGTGGGATAAACTTAAATTAATCAGAGACGAAGCAAATATTAGTATTGAGAGTAAAAGGGCTGATAAAATTATTGGTTCAAGTTTAGAGGCAAATATTGAAATTAAAATTAAAGATAAAGACACATATAGTTTGGCTGAGAAGCATGATTTCTCTGAAATTTGTATTACATCTTCTGCCTCAGTCTCAAATGATACTAATTTAGAAAAAGAAATTGAGATCACTAGTTCAAAAGCCGTTGGTAATAAGTGCCCAGTTTGTTGGAAAATTAGAGAAAATATTTGTGAAAGAGATGGTAACTGTCATCTTTCATGAAAAGTGAAAATATAAAAAAGATAGTAATAAGTATATTAATTTTATTATCCATTTTCTTTTTAGATAGAATATCAAAAATACTTATTCTAAATATACTAGAGGAAACTGGACGAGTAGATATTTATATAAACTCATTTTTAAATTTTTATTTGGTTTGGAATAAAGGAATAGGTTTTGGCTTATTATCCTCCGACAAGGATCTTTTTTACAATGTAGTTACTACTTTAATTATTCTAATTAATTTTGTTATAATTTATCTATTATTTAAGGAAAAAGGACTTAAGTATTATTTTTTAATTATTATTTTAGGAGGCTCATTATGTAATCTATTTGATAGAATATATTACAGAGCTGTTCCAGACTTTTTTGATCTAAATTATAATGGATATCATTGGTTTATTTTCAATGTAGCTGATATATTTATAACAATTGGAATTATTTTCCTTATTCTAGCTGAATTAATAAGTTATAAAAAAGTAAATGAATAAAATCTTAAAAATTTCCAAGTTATTATTCTTCTTAACTTTTTTAAATTCTTGTGGTGTGGGAGAAGCTTTGCAGGGTAAAAAAAGATCAGATCAAGGTGATGAATTTTTAATTGATAAAAAAAATCCATTAGTTTTGCCTCCAGATTTTGATAAATTACCAAAACCAGGTGAAGCAAGTATAAAATCTACTAAAGATATTAAAAGTGATCAATCAAACATAGAAAATTTACTTAAGAAAAGTAAAATTGAAGATGATACTTCATCTTCAGAACAATCTACATCTATTGAAAGTTCAATATTGAAAAAAATTAAGTAAATAAATGTTTTCAAAAAACATAATTTTTAAAAATTTTCAAAATAAAAAAAATATAAAAGTTAAAAATAAAATAAATAATATTCTAAAAAAAGAGTTAATTAAAAGTGAACTGCTATTAAATTCATTTAAAAAAAATTATAATTATAGCTATAAAAAAGAAATTTTAAAAAAATATAAAAATTTTGATACCATAAATCTAATTGGTATGGGTGGTTCAATTTTAGGCACAGAGGCAATATATGATTTCTTAAATTTAAAGATTAAAAAAAAAATAAATTTTTACAATAACCTTGATAGTAAAATTAATTTTAAAAATAAGAAAAAAACTTTAAATTTAATAGTATCAAAATCTGGTAACACACTTGAAACCATATCAAATTTCAACGTAATTCTTAATTCACAAAAAAAAAATAAAAATATAGTAATTACAGAGAAAAAATTTAGTTTTCTTACTAAACTGGGTAATAAATTAAAGGCAGATATTATTGAGCATAAAAATTATATAGGAGGAAGATATTCAGTTTTATCCGAAGTTGGCATGTTGCCTGTAGAATTGTTAGGACTAAATGAGAGAAAATTTAAAAGGCTTAATTATTTAATTAAAAATAAATATTTTTTAAATCAATTGATTTATAACGTTAATTTTATTTTTAACTGTATTTCAAAAGGGAAAAAAAATTCAGTAATTCTTAACTATGATGAAAGTTCTAATAATTTATTCAAATGGTACCAACAACTTACTGCGGAAAGTTTAGGAAAAGATAATAAAGGTATTTTTCCTATTATTTCATCTATGCCCAAGGATAATCATAGCTTGCTTCAGCTTTATTTAGATGGACCAAAAAATAATTTTTTTACATTTTTTGGAATTATTAATGAAAAAACAAATAAATTATCAAATAAAAATTTATTTGATAAATTATCAATTTTAAAAAATAAAAATTTAAATCAAATTATCAAAGCACAAAGAGATGCTACTAAAACAGTTTTTAAAAGAAAAAAAATACCTTTTAGAAGTTTTGAAATATTGGATAGAAATGAAGATACTCTTGGAGAATTGTTTACTTTTTTTGTTCTAGAGACAATTTTGTTGGGGAGACTGATGAAAGTTAATCCTTTTGATCAACCTTCAGTTGAGTTAATTAAAACTGAAACGTCAAAATTACTTATTTAAATTAATTTACTGAATAAAATTTTAGATAAACCATAATTCTTTTCATCTAAAACATTTAAAAACGTGGGAATGTTATCCACCGATTTTTTATTTCGATGTATAATTATTATTGTATTGATATCTGCAATCTTTAATCTTTTTATTTGATCTATTAAAATATTTATTTCTTTGTCTTTAAAAGGTGGATCTAGAAAAATTACATCAAAAATTTCATTGTTTAAATTTGATTCTTTTAAATTATATGCATTACTCTCATATAATTTAGTTTTGCTCTCTAATTTTAAGTTAAATATATTATTTTTTAAAACTTTTATCGAATTAGAATAATTCTCAAAGAAAATTACTTCTTTAGCTCCTCTAGACAAACACTCAATTCCAAATGAACCAGTGCCAGAAAATAAATCCAACACTTTAGAGTTATTTATATTTTTAGACACTTTACTTGAATGATCTAAAATATTGAAAATCGACTCTCTCACCATATCTCTCAATGGTCTGGTAGACTTATCCAAAGGAATTAATAATTTTTTTCCTTTAAGACTTCCTCCTATAACTCTCATATATCTATAATTTTATATCCAATATCTCTACGATAAAAACCGTTGTCCCAATTTAGATTTTCAATTTCTTTGATTACTATGTCCCTTGAGGACTTAAAATTATCAGAGATACTAACAAAATTCAGCACTCTTCCTCCATTAGCGTGAACTTTGTTATCCTTTTTTTTTGTGCCTGCATGGTAAATAAAAAATGAATCGTTGTTCTTTATATTTTCAATGTTAGGTATTTCGACATTTTTTTTATAAATATCTGGATATCCATTAGAGCAAAGGACTACACAAATACTTTTTTTTTCCTCCCAAAGAATATCTTGGTTCTCTAAAGTTTCATCACAACAAGATAAAATTAGATCTAATAAATCAGTAGCTAAAAGTGGCAAAATTGTTTGACATTCTGGATCTCCCATTCTCACGTTATATTCAATAAGATAAGGATTATTGTCTTTAATCATTAGACCAACATATAAAAATCCTTTGTAATTTTCTTCCATGTCTTTAATAGCCTGAAAAGTAGGATTAACAACTTCTGTAATTATTTTTTTGTCTAGTTCTGTATTTATAAGTCCAGAAGGTGAATATGCACCCATCCCTCCTGTATTTTTTCCTCTATCCCCCTCACCAACTCTCTTATGATCTTGAGCAGTATTAAATCTTTTATATGTTTTTCCATCTGAAAGCACGAAATAACTCATTTCATCTCCTTGCAAAAATTCTTCAATAAGAACTTGTTCAGCTAAACCAAATTTTCCATTAAATATTTCTTGCACAGCTTTATTTGAACTTTCCAAATCCTCACAAATATAAACACCTTTGCCTGCAGCTAATCCATCTGCTTTAACAACAATAGGCATATTTGCATTTTTTAAATATGAATAAGCTTCTATAGCAGTTCTAAATACCCCAAATTGTGCAGTAGGAATATTGTACTTTTCACATATTTTCTTTGTAAATATTTTTGATCCTTCTAATTGTGAAACTTTTTTGTTTGGACCAAAAACTTTAATATTTTCTTTTAAAAGAAAATCAACAACACCATCAACTAGAGGTTTTTCAGGTCCTACAATTACCAAATCAATTTTATTTTCTTTTAAAAATTGCAATAAACTTTCAAAGTTATAAAAATCCAGTTCTACATTCACTGCTATTGAGTCAGTGCCAGCATTACCTGGTATACAATATAATTTTTCAAGTTTAGGCGATTTTGAGATTTTGGTTGCTATTGCATGTTCTCTACCACCATTTCCAAGAATTGCAATTTTCATATATTCCAATATATATCCTATAAATCATGAACAAGTTAGCAAAATTAAAATATCTACCAAATAATTTTGATATTTTAGAAGAAGGTGACCATGTTATTTGTGCAGTTTCAGGAAAGAAAATTTCACTACAGAATTTGAACTATTGGAATGTTGATGAGCAAGAGGCTTACTTTTCATATGTTGAAGCTTCAATAAAAAAAGAAAAAAATACTGAATAACTATTATTTTTTCCACCTGTTGTGTGTCCAAATCCATTGATCAGGATTTTTTAATATCATTTTCTCTAAGATGGTATTCAAATGTTCAGAAATTTCCTCTTGGGACTTTTCTGAATTGATTGCTATTGGCTGAGACACATACATTTTAAAGTTATATTTCTCCAATCTTTCAATATAAATTGGAACCAAATCACATTCATATTTTTTAATAATTTGAGCTGGTATTGTAGTGGTAGATGCTAAGTTTCCAAAAAAATCAATTTTTATACCTTCCGTAACTCTTTGATCAATCATCAAGGCTATTGAGTTACCTTTTTTTAAATTTTCTAAAATTTGTCTAGTGCCTGATCTTCCTTTCCTAATTTGATTTCTACAAATATATTTGGTTCTTATGCTTTCCATTGTTTTATTTAAAAAAATATTATTAAGTGGTCTATATATTGTGGCTAAATTTATTCCATGTTTCTCAATTTGCATGGCCATGAGTTCAAAGTTGTTAAAATGTCCTGAGATGAAAACAACAGGTTTCTTATTATTTTTAATTTTATCTAAATTTTCGATACCATCTATTTTAATAAACTGCTCTAATTTATTTTTTCTAAAATCTTTTAAAAACGGATATTCTGCTAAAATTCGTCCATAGTTTCCTAGAATATTGTTAACAAATTGGTTGTCAGAAGTATTTATTACAATTTTAGACTTATGCAAATTT
>CACLAY010000003.1 GCA_902604975.1 uncultured Pelagibacteraceae bacterium
TTATTTTCTCTAAATCTTCATTTGTATAATTATGATGATCAGGAAATATAAACTTTTTTGATATTTTAAACTTATACTTATTAAGTGTGTTTTCAAACTCTTCTGGATTTCCAATCCCACAAAAATATAAGTAACTTTTTTTTCTATTGAAGTTTTTAATATTGATCGGAACATATTTGGAATAAAATATTTTATTATTAAATTTTTTTAATATTGATGAAAGCTTTCTATTTTTTTTTTCACCAACTAAAAAAATTGCACTATATTTTTTTAATATTTCTAGTTTTTCCCTTAAAGGCCCTGCAGGAAGTAAATAACCATTGCCGACACCATAAGTCGAATTAAAGCAAGCAATTGATATGTCATAATCTATTTTTTTGTCTTGCAAACCATCATCTAAAATAGCTACATCGAATTTTTCCGCTTGAGCTCTATCTAAACTTATACTTCTATTTTCATCACTTATTAGCTTTCCATGAGCCAAAAGCATTTCTCTTTCATCCAGTTGATCTAAATATCTTTTTTTAATAAATACTGTTTTAAACTTATTTTTTAAAATTTTATTAATTTGTATACTTAGAGAAGTTTTTCCAGTTCCTCCAATATAAATATTACCTACGCATATAGTTTTGATTTTATATTTTTTTCTAATTAAAAAATTTTTACCAAAATTAATTAAAAAAGTAAAAATTGTAAAAGGAGTTAATAAATAAGATATAAAATTTTTATCATTTAAATATAGTGGTTTTATAACTTTCATTTAGATAAATTTTTTAATCTCATATAAATTTTTATTTAGTATTTTTTCCCCTAAAAATTTTAACTTTTTATTTACTGTATTTTTTTGTAAAAAATTGATTTTTTGACGAATAACAGATTTCATATTTTTTATGGAGTTTACTCTTTCTGTAATTTTCAATTTCTCTAATACTTTATAAACTTCTTTAAAGTTCTCAATGTGTGGACCGTATAAGATATAATTGCCTTCCCTTGCTGATTCCAAAGGGTTCTGTCCTCCATGTGGTATCAGTGATCCTCCCAAAAATGTTAATTTAGATAGTGTATAGAATTTTGTAGTTTCCCCATAAGTATCAACTATGTATATATCTGTATCTTGGCTTAATTTTTTTGGTGAGGTATGTAATTGAGAATTTAGACCAATATTTTTTAATTCATTCAGTATTTCTTTTTTTCTGTTTATATGCCTTGGGATTATTATTGTTATTAAGTTTTTAATTTCTGACTTTAGTTCTTTATGTACTTTTCCAATGAATAATTCTTCCGTTCGATGAGTGCTTGCTGCACAAAAAATAACTCTTTTTAAAAATTTTTTTTTAAGAATTAAATTCTTTGTATTTTCCTTTTGAGCTCCGCCAAAAAACTTTAAATTACCTGCTAGTTTTATATTTTTTGTTCCCAATAATTTTAAATATTTTTTTGACTCCATGTTTTGAGGCAAAGCAAGAGTTATTTTTTCAAAAATTTTTTTCGAAAAATCAGGAAAAATTTTCCATCTATTAAAAGATTTTTTTGTAATCCTTGCATTGAGAAGGATTATTGGAATATTTTTTTTATGTAAATTGTTAAACATATTTGGCCAAATTTCAGAGTCTACAAATATTGCTAATTTTGGTTTCCAGTGATTAATGAAATGTTTGGTTAAAAAATTTAAATCAAAAGGATAAAATTGATGAACAGTTTTTTTAAACTTAAACTTAGATAAAACATGCGAGGAACTGGTAGTTGATGAGGTAACTAAAATTCTTTTAACTTTTTTATCCTTTTCAAATCTCCTTACAATTGGAATTATGCTTAATATTTCACCTACACTTGCACCATGTATCCAAATTGTTTCATTGGGATTATTGTTTTTTGGATAAAATCCATATTTTTCCCTAAATCTATTTTTATCCTCCCTTCCTAAAAATATTCTAATTGATACAATTAACGGTGAAATTAATATTAACAGAAATAAAAAAAAATTATAAATAACAAACATCAACTTTTGTTTATTTGTTTATTATAAAAATTTTTATAAGTATCAGACTTATTTAAGAGTTCCTCATGATTACCTGAGTCCAATACCATACCCTTATCCATAACGTAAATTTTATCAGAATTTAAAATAGTTGAAAGTCTGTGGGCAATTACTACGGTTGTTTTATTTAAAGTCAATTTATCTAAAGCTTTTTGTATTTTTTCCTCAGTTTCAGAATCTAAAGATGAAGTAGCTTCATCTAAAAGAATGATTTTACTATTTTTTAAGAATGCTCTTGCTATAGAAAGTCTTTGTTTTTCTCCACCCGATAATCGGACTCCATTTTCTCCTATTAAGGTTTGATATTTATGCTCAAGTTTATCTATAAATTCTGAGCACATTGAAAGTTTCGCAGCTTCGTATATCTCATCGTCGTTTGCGTCTGGTTTTGCATATTTTATGTTATTAAAAATTGTGTCATCGAATAAAGTCACATTTTGATCGACTATTGATATTTCTTTTCTTAGAGAAAATAAATTAACCTCTTTAATATTTTGTCCATCGATTTCTAATATTCCTGTTTTTGGATCATAAATTCTTGGAATTAAACTTAATAATGTTGATTTACCCGAACCACTTTGTCCAACCAAAGCAGTCATTTTTCCACCATTTATTTTAATATTTATATTTTTTAAAACTTTATTATCTAAATTTGTTGAATAATTAAAATTTATATTTTTGCAATTAATTGTTCCATTTTCTATTTTTAGATTTATTTTATCTTCGTTATTATTAATTAAATTTGTTGAGTCAATTATTGGAAGAATTCTTTTACTTGCAGATAATCCTTGATTAACTCCAACATGTATAGTTGCCAAGGATTTTACTGGTTGATATGCTAACATCATTGCAGCCAAAAAAGAAAAAAAATTATTCAAGCTTAACTGGTCATTCATTATTAATTTACCAGAATAATAAATTAGTATAGCTATCATGGTCCCTGTCAAAACTTCCATAACAGGTGTGGCTCTAATAAAGACGGATGCTATTTTTATGGATTTTTCTTTTAAATCATTAACAAATTTTTCTGATCTTTTGTTTTCGTACTTTTCTCTTTGAAAAATTTTGATAATTTTGTGATTTTTAAAAATATCGATTAAATATTTGTTTAAGTCCCCAGATTTCACTTGAGCCTCTGTTACTACTTTGCCCATTCTTTTTCCTAATTTTTTTGCTGTAAAAGATGCAAATGGTATCATGATTATGGCAATTAATGATAATCTCCAATTTTGGATAAACATTACTGAAAGAAGCCCAATTAAAGTTAATCCATCTTTGAATAAACTTAAAAAGGATGTACTAAGCATACCCGTAATTTGATTAACATCAAAATTAAGGTTTGAAATATATTTGCCTGTATGTTTGTTTTCTATATTTTCAGTGTCAGCCTTTATAAACGAAGCCAGCATATTCAACTGTATTTCTTTTTTTACTTCTTCTGCAACTTTAATCATTGTGACCCTTGCCAAATAAAGAGAAATTCCTTTGGTTGCAAAGGCCATAATTATTAATAGTGGGATTATTAAAAGTAAGGTTTGATCTTTATTAATAAAAATTTTATCAATTGCTGGATCCAATAGCCATGCTGTTGCAGATGTACTGCCAGCAACTAATATAGAAAAAAAGACTGCTAGAAAGATTTTATTTAAATATTTTTTAGTGTAGTCTTTATAAAGTCTCTTTAATATTTTAATATTAGTCATTTAAATTATTTTACCGATTAAAATATTTATAAATACTATTAGACCTAAAAAATTATTACTTTTGAATTTTATTAGACACATATTAGGATTTGAAACTTTAAGACTCTTTATTTGATATAATCCTAAATGAAAAAAGGTAATTATTAGAGATATAAAATAAAAGATTTTAAAGTTCATTAAAAAACCAACTAAAATTAATGAAAGAAAAAAAAATATGTAACATAAAGAAATAAATTTTTTTGGGTTATTTTTAAATTTTATCGAGGTAGACTTAACTCCTATAATCTCATCATCTTTAATATCTTGATATCCATAAATAGTGTCGTAACCCAGTGTCCAAAATATGGCTCCAAAATAAAACGTAATTGGAACTAAATTTACGCTATTATTTATTGATATCCAGGCAAGAACAAGACCATAATTAAATGTAATTCCTAAAAATAGCTGTGGCCAATAAGTAAATCTCTTCATTAGAGGATAGGTAAATGCCAATGGCATAGATAATAGTGCCATCAAAATTGTGAATTTATTAAAATTAACCAATACTAAAAATGCTAATCCACATAAAATTAAAGAGTAAATTATTGCGAGCTTTACAGAAACTTTTCCTGATGCAATTGGTCTATTTTTTGTTCTCTTAACTTTTTTGTCGAAATTTTTATCTACAATATCATTTACAATGCAACCAGCGGACCTCATTAGCATTGATCCAAGTAAAAATAGTAAAGCATAAAAATAAAATTTTTCTAATTCAGAATTAAAATTATAAGCTATAGTGAGACCCCATAGACAAGGCCAAAATAAAAGCATGTAGCCGATTGGTCTATCTAATCTTGTAAGTTCAATGAACAATTTGATGTTTTGCATAACAATTTACTTGTAAATAGCAAAGCAGAGTCTCATAATCAAATTGATTCGAATGAATATAGATTACACTGTTACTGCATTAATGTTTCCAGCAATACCGCTTATAATGAGCGTATACAGTAACCGATTTCATACTTTGAGTGGATTAATTAGAAAAATTCACGATGAGTACGTCTTTGAAAAACATACTCCCCCAGAGTGGAAAGATCAACTTATAAATCTTAACAGTAGAATTGGAGTATTAAAGTTTGCAATCATGTCAGCAGCATTTGGTTTTTTATTTAATATGTTGACTGTATTTGCTCTTTATTTAGAAAGTTTAATTGTAGCTAGAGTAATTTTTGGAACGTGCTGTTTGTCTATGATGATTTCAATTATTTTTTTTATTAGAGAAATACAAATTTCTACTAAGGCTTTAAAACTCCATCTTTCTGATATGGATGTTCAGTTTAAGGAATAATTACTGCTGGACCTGTAATTTTTCTTCCTTCTAAATCTTTATGTGCTTGAACGACATCTTCTAATTTATACTTTTTAAAAATTTCTATTTTTACATTTCCCGATGAAATTTGTTTAAATAACATGTCAGCTGCTTCTTGTATTTCTTCACTATTAGTAAAGTATTGATTCATTGCAGGCCTAACAAAATAAATACCTTTTGGTTGCAAGGATTGTGAAACAATAATTGGGTCAAGTGGACCCGATGCATTTCCAAATGAAACCATTGTTCCTCTTAATTTTAAACATTGAATGGATTTGTCATATGTTGTTTTTCCTACACCATCATAAACAACTGAAACACCTTTATCATTTGTGAGTTCCAACACTTTTTTTGCAAAGTCTTCCTTAGAATAATTAATAACTTCATCACAACCATACTTTTTTGCTATTTCAACTTTTTCATCACTACCAACTGTTCCAATAACTTTAAGCCCTAAACTTTTTGCCCACTGACAAAAGAATTGTCCCACACCACCAGCTGCTGCATGAAATAAGACACTTTCACCTTTTTTTGGAACATATGTTTTGTGCAATAAATAAAAAGTTGTCATTCCTTTTGTCATTGCACTCGAAATTTTTTCTAAATCAATATCATCAGGAACTTTTACAATATTTTTTGATGTGTAATTTCTGTGAGTTGAGTAAGCACCTAAAGGAGCTGCAGCATATGCAATTTTATCTCCAACTGAAAAATTTGAAACATTTGAACCAACTTCTTTAATTATCCCTGCTGCTTCCATTCCAATCCCAGTTGGTAATTGGAGAGGGTATAAACCCGACCTATGATATGTGTCTATATAATTTAAACCAATTGAAACATGTTCGATTTGAACTTCATCTGCTCCAGGTTTTTCTAAAGTTATATCTTCTAGTTTAAGAACTTCAGGTCCACCTGTATTTGTTATTTTAATAGATTTCATTTTACAAATGTACCTTTATGATAATCCTCAACTGCTTGCAAGATTTCTTGTTTAGTGTTCATAACAAATGGACCACCTCTAGCAATTTGCTCACCTATTGGTTTTCCAGCAATAAGAAGAAACTTAGCATTAGTTGAGCCATAAACCTTAAGTTTATCTCCCTTTTCTAAAAGAATTAGTTTTGAATTTTCAACTTTTTGATGCTGCTGATTTCCAATTTTTATCTCTCCTTCAATTAAATAAATAAATGAATTATGAGTTAATGGTAAATCGAAATTGAACTTTTTATCCTTATTTAATTCTACATCAAAATAAATAGGCTCAACATTATGTTTTTTTACAGGTCCCTCGGTTTGTTCAAATTTACCAGCTATGACTTTTACAATTTTTTCTTCATCTTTATATGATTGCATTTGCTCTGCATCTATATAGATGTAATCAGGTTTGCTCATTTTAAGTTTAGCTGGCATATTGATCCATAATTGAAATCCATGCAGTTTACCTTCTTTCATTGCTGGCATTTCAGAGTGAATTATTCCACTTCCAGTTTTCATCCACTGAACATCTCCTGCAGTCATTCTACCTTCGCCACCTGTACTATCTTTGTGTTCAAAATCTCCAGATAGCATATAAGTTACTGTTTCTATTCCTCGATGAGGATGAGGTGGAAAACCTGCTATATAATCTTCACTATTTTCTGATCCAAATTCATCTAGCATTAAAAATGGATCAAAGTAATTTGGTTCTACACCAATACTTCTTTTTAATTTAACTCCAGCCCCATCAGAAGCTGGCGTAGGTTCAATAATTTTTTTAACTTCTATATCTGACATATTATTTATTTAAAATTTCTTATCTAAACTAAAATCTTTAGTTCCATTTATGAATATAAATAGAAACCCACCTGCTAATGCAATATTTTTCAAAAAAGATCCTAATTGTATCTGGTCCGAAAAATCGTTGTGAAAAATTACTGCTGTTGCAATACAAAATAGACTTAATAAACCTGCTGCAATTTTTGCTTTATAGCCCAATATAATTAAAATAGGTCCAAATATCTCCAAAATTATTGCTGGTATAATTAAAATACCTGGTATTCCAAAACCCTCCATCCAGCCGACTGTTCCATCATAATTACTAATTTTAAAAACACCATTTAGAAGAAATAAAGCTGAAATTAAAATTCTTGCAACAAGATCTAAAATGTTTGTCATAATTTTAAAATAAAGAGTTGTTTAAATAATATCAAGTAAGTGTTTAAGATTATTAATCTGATTTTTAGGAGAGTAATCTAGATTATCAAAAATAATATTATTTCTATTCACCCAAATAGCATTAAAACCATAATTTCCACCCCCAGAGACATCCCAGGTATTTGCGCTTAAAAAAGCGACTTCATGTTTTTCAATCTTATATTTTTTTACTGGAATATCGTATACCTTTGAATCTGGCTTAAAAACACCTACTTCTTCTACTGAAAAAATATCATCAAAAACTTTAAGATTATTACTGGAGACCAATTCATTGAGAAGGGAAGGAGTTCCATTTGAAAGTATTGATAGTTTGTAATTTTTTTCTTTTAATAATTGGAGAGTTCCTTTTACTTCTGGATAAGGGGAAAGAATTTTATAAAGATCAAGCAATTCACTTTTCATATTAGGATTAATATTAAAAACTTTCATTGATTTATCTAAACTATCTTCAGTAATTTTCCAAAAATCTTTATGTCTTTTCATAAGACTTCTAAGCCAAGTATATTCTAGCTGAGTTGTTCGCCAATAATTTGAAAAACTTTCCCATTTGCTGCCAATTTTATCTTTACATTTTTCTGCTGCAGAATTTACATCAAATAAAGTTCCATAGGCATCGAAAATTATTGCTTTAATATTTTTCATAAATTACTTTCTTGATATGAGTAATATTAGAATATTTTTTCCTGAAAGTTTATCTCTTAATTTAAATTCTTGGCTTGAAAAACCACAATCACACTATTTAACAAAAGTAATGAGAGTCAAAATTGGTGAAAATTTTTCACTATTTAATAAAAATGGTGAGTGGTTAGCTAAAATTAATAATATCAGTAGTGGCAAAGTTGAATTTAGTATTCGAGAAAAATTAAGAAATAAAGAAAACCCGGTAGAAATTTGGTTGGCATTTTCTCCCATTAAATCAAATTATTCAAATTTCATGATACAGAAGGCTACTGAATTGGGTGTAACTAAATTTATTCCAATTATTTTTGATAGAACAATTGTAAGAAAGATTAATTCTGAGAGATTAGAAAAAATAATTATAGAGGCAACAGAGCAGTCAAATAGAATAAACCCCCCTTCTTTAGAAAAACCTCAAAATTTAAAAAGTTTCTTAAAAAAAAATGAAAATAAAATAGATTTAATTTTTACCGACCTAAATACTAAAAATAAAAAAATTGATTTTAATAAGGACAGAGATAAATCATTGTGTATTATAATTGGACCTGAGGGTGACTTTTCAGAGCAAGAAAGGAATAATATTTTAAATTTTAAAGGTGTAAAATCATTTAAAATAAATGAAAACATTCTCAGATCAGAGACAGCAGTAATTTCGTCAATATCAATACTTAGTTATATTTTGAATTTATAAATATTTGTTAATTAAATTAATTGATTTTTTAATATCGTCTCTGTGAGAAATTTTAGCAATATATTTTCCATCTTTAAGAAGTATTACAGGTGAGCTATGATCAACATTGTAATCACCATTTTCGAAAAAAATTTTTTGACTGATTATTCCCCATGATTGTGACAATAAAAAAATTTCACCTGGATCTCCTGTGATACCAACAAACTCGTTATCAAAATTTCTGAGATAGTCCTTAATAACTTCTGGAGTATCTCTTTTAGGATCAACACTAATAAAAAAAACTTTTAAATCTTTTTTTTTATTTTTCTTTATTCTATTCAATGCGATATCCATTTTATTTAAAGTCATTGGACAAATATCAGGACAATTTGTAAAACCAAAAAAAATTGCAGTTAAAGGTCCATCAAAAGATTCTTGAGTAATAATATTATTGTTCATATCTTTAAGCTCAAAATCTGAGCCTTTAAATGCTGCGACTGATTGGTCTTTTTGTTCTTTCATAGAAAGAAATACTGGAAGCATCAAAAAAAAGAATATTGTTAGACATCCAGTTAATACTGCAATTGAGGTTTTTATTTTCATTATTGTAAAATTATATATAGGAACTATATAAACATTATGTCTCTATTAAAGAAAATATTTGGCACATTAACTGAAAAACCGTGGGAACAAGATCAAGCAGTAATTGATAGTGGCCATTCTGGAAAAACATTTGAAATTTCAAATCAAATGTCAGCTGTTATTATTATTTTTGGAGTAAGTACAACTTTATTTAGTTTAATTTTTACTGGTTACCTTTACTCACTACCCCCTGAACAAGATACAACTTTTATTCTTAAGACAAATTTACTTTGGATAAATACATTGGTCTTAATTCTAGTAACAATATTTTTTAATAGAATAAGCAAAGATTTAAAAAATGGAATTACAAACACAATAAAAAGAAATCTAATTTATGTAGGTGCTTTAAGTTATATATTTTTATTTCTACAGTTAGCTTTATGGTATCAGCTTATGAAAAGTGGAAATTTTGTTTCAACTAATACATATTTTTCATCTTATTATTTCTTTACAGCGTTACATGGTATTCATCTTTTAGGAGGTCTCTATTTCTGGGGCAAAGTAAGCTCAAAAATTTTTAAATTAGATGAAAAAGATTACAACAAAGAAGAAAAAAGTATTAATGCTCTTTCGTTGTACTGGTTATTCTTATTTATAGTTTGGTTAGTTTTCTTTACAATAATGTTTGCATACAATGATACTGTTATAGAATTCTGCAAATCTTTGATTGCATAATTTATATAAATAAAACCAACACTGATCCAAACACTGCAATTATAATTAAAAGTATATTTACTGATCTTAGATATCTTTTAGTTTCAGGTTTTGTCTCTCCTTTTGAAAATCTTCCTGCACCTAAAGAAATTACAAAGTAGAATGCTAAAACCAAAGTAAGAATTGTTATTAAAATACCTAATTTACCGAGCATAAATATATTGATTATATTAGTATAATTAATATGTTTTATGACATTTTGTCATAGGTATTTATAGGATTATTCTTCTATATAAGCTCTATGCATGCAGGAATAATTTTTTTATTAGTAATCATTGGATCTGTCTTATTTCATATTTTTACCCCTTGGTATTGGACTGATATAGCATCAAACTGGGGTGGAATGGATGATACTATAACTCTTACCTTTTGGGTAGGTGGAGGAGTATTCGTAGCTGTTTGTCTATTTATGATTTACTGTGTTTTTAGATACTCACATAAAGAAGATAGAAGAGCAGAATATAAACCTGAGGATAAAAAATTAGAAAAAATTTTAACATGGGCAACTACATTAGGAGTTGCAGCTTTACTAGCACCTGGTCTTATTATTTGGAATCAATATGTAAATGTTCCAAAAAATGCAATTGAAGTTGATGTAATGGCATGGCAATGGGGATGGCAATATAGACTACCTGGTGCAGATGGAAAATTAGGAACTACACAAGTAAGAAATATTGCTGACAATAATCCATTTGGTATTAACCCAGATGATCCATTTGGAAGAGATGACATAATGGTTGAGAGTGATGTTATTAATTTAGAGAACAATAGACCTGTAAAAATTTTATTAAGATCAGTAGACGTACTTCATAATTGGTATGTTCCACAATTTAGAGCAAAAATGGATGCAGTTCCAGGAACGGTTACTTTCTATTGGTTTGAACCTAACAAAGTGGGTGAATACGAAGTGTTATGTGCCGAGTACTGTGGTGTTGGACACTACGCAATGAGAGGTGGTGTTGAGGTCCAAGATAAAGGTGATTATGAAGTTTGGCTAAGCGAGCAAGAAACTTTTGAGCAATTATCTGCTAGATATGAAAAATTAAACGTGGATGGGAACAAATTAGCCAAAAAATAACAATTTATTAATTTAAAAAAAAATATATATAGAGGATAAAAATTATGTCAGACGAATACGATAACAATAAATCATATCAAGCTCAGTCATCAGAAGTAATGGATGGTTCAACTGGTTCTGTTAATCCAGATATAGATTATGTAAGACCAGCAGAAGTTGGTGAGCAAGATTTATATCATGGACATAGCTTTATCGAAAAATGGGTTTTTTGCCAGGATGCAAAAGTTATAGGGGTACAATATTTCTTAACAGCAGTATTTACTGGAATTGTAGGTTTAATTTTATCTTGGTTAATGAGACTTCAATTAGGTTTTCCAGAATTGGCAGGTTTCATGACAGCAGAACATTATTATCAATTTGTAACTATGCATGGAATGATCATGGTAGTTTACTTTTTAACTGCACTATTTCTCGGAGGCTTTGGGAATTATTTAATTCCACTCATGGTAGGAGCAAGAGATATGGTTTTCCCATATGTCAATATGCTTAGTTTCTGGATGTTCTTTGTTGCAGTTGCAGTTTTAATGGCAAGTTTCTTTGTTCCCGGTGGACCAACAGGAGCGGGATGGACATTATATCCTCCTCAGACAATTCTAGAGGGAACTCCAGGATCCGGTATGGGAATACTTCTAATGCTTATATCCTTATCTTTATTTGTAATTGGTTTCACAATGGGTGGACTAAATTATATGATTACTATTCTTCAAGCTAGAACTAGAGGAATGACTTTAATGAGAATGCCCTTAACTGTTTGGGGTATTTTTACAGCTACCGTCCTTGCGATGTTAGCATTCCCAGCACTACTAGTTAGCGCAATAATGATGACATTAGATAAAGTATTACAAACCAGTTTCTTTATGCCAACAATATTAAAAGCTGGAGAGGTTCTTGAATATGGTGGCGGAAGTCCAATTCTTTTCCAACACTTATTTTGGTTCTTTGGACACCCTGAAGTTTACATTGTTGCATTACCTGCATTTGGAATAGTTTCAGACTTGATATCAGTTCATGCAAGAAAAAACATATTTGGTTACAGAATGATGGTTTGGGCAATTGTTGGTATTGGAGCTTTAAGTTTCTTCGTATGGGCTCACCATATGTATGTAAGTGGAATGAATCCTTGGTTTGGATTTTTCTTTGCAACAACCACGTTAATTATTGCAGTTCCAACCGCCATGAAGGTTTATAACTGGATACTTACTTTGTGGAGAGGAAATATTAGAATTAATACAGTTATGTTATGGTGTCTAGGATTTATAGTAACATTTGTAAATGGTGGAATTACTGGAATATTTTTAGGGAATGTTTCAGTTGATGTTCCATTATCTGATACATATTTCGTAATAGCCCACTTCCATATGGTCATGGGTATTGCACCATTAATGGTTATTATGGGCGCAGTTTATCATTGGTTCCCATTAGTAGCTGGAAAAATGTTACATGAAGGTCTAGGTAAATGGCACTTTTGGATTACTTTCTTAGGAGCATACTCAATATATTTTCCAATGCACTACCTAGGTTTTATCGGAGTTCCAAGAAGATATTTTGAAATGTATGATAGTCCTTATATGACATCAGCAGTTGGTATGAACGAATTTATAAGTATTGCAGCATTTATAGTCGGTGCAGCACAGTTTATTTTAGTTTTCAATATTATTAAAACATTAAAAACAGGTAAAAAAGCTGAACAAAACCCTTGGAAAGCTAATTCGCTTGAATGGTATACTTCTACTGTTCCACCAAAACATGGTAACTTTGGTGAAAGACTTCCAGTTGTTCACCGATGGCCTTACGACTTTAGTGTTCCAGGAGCAAAGGATGACTTTATTCCGCAAACAACAGCACCTAGTGAAGTAATACACACAGAAGTAGAGAAAACTTAAGAGAAAAATAATGTCTGAACAAAAAATAGACGGCTTCGAACTTAAACCTGGGTTTAAGGGCATGGCGTCTGACACTGGTTCAGACCAAACAATGTTTAAAGGTGTGCATTGGGGCAAAGCCATGATGTGGATCTTTTTATTGAGTGATACTTTTGTATTTAGCTGTTTTTTAATTTCTTATATGAAAGGTAGAGGATCAACAATTGTTGATTGGCCTAACACGAGTGAAGTTTTTTCTTTATATGTGGGAGGTGTACCTGTACCACTTTTACTTATTGCGATAATGACTTTTGTATTGATCACAAGTAGTGGAACAATGGCTTTAGCGGTAAAATATGGTTACGAAAAAAATCGTAAAATGTGTGGTTGGCTAATTCTTGCCACCGCAGTAGGCGGACTTACTTTTGTAGGAATGCAAGTGTTTGAGTGGTCCAAACTAATTCATGAAGGTGTTAGACCTTGGGGAAATCCTTTTGGTGCATCACAGTTTGGTTCTTTCTTTTTTATGATAACAGGTTTCCATGGTTTCCATGTCTCGATTGGGGTGATTTTCTTATTTATTTACACTTATAAAGTTTTTGCTGGTCATTATGAGAGTAAAAAAAGAGGCTGGTTTACTAAAATGAAAGGGGATTATGTTGAAATTGAAATATTAGGTCTTTATTGGCACTTCGTAGATCTAGTTTGGGTTTTCATTTTCGCATTTTTCTATTTATGGTAAAATAAAATATGGAAGAGACTAACAAAATGAACGAGACAACTAAAAAAGAGGATCAAACTAGTACTCAAAAGATAGGAATTTATCTTTGGATATGGCTGTTGTTATTTGTTCTAAGTTTCTTTTCGTATATGGTTGACTGGTATCAATTTCAAGGAATGTTGAGATGGTCACTAATATTATTCTTTATGTTCTTAAAAGCAGGGTTAATTATGGCCTTTTTCATGCACTTGTTTTGGGAAAGATACGCTTTAGTTAATGTATTGTTATGGCCAATGACAGCGATTGCTTGTTTTATATTTTTAATGACCGCAGAATTTAAATACACGCTATTTTCAAGATTCTTTTATTTTGTGGTAGGAGGAGCTTAATATGGATGCTTACGGATATTTAGCTTTTTTCTTAATTTTATTTGTTTTTTTTATTTATATAGTTTGGTTTGGTTATTCAGTAAAGGTTGAAAACCAAAAAGAACAAGGCGATAAAGTCACAATAAATCCTTATGATCAAATACCTTTAAGTAGAAGATTAATTGATAAAAAAAATAGCAAAGTAGGTATATTCGATCTTGGAAATCATATTTTAATAGCAGGCGTTATATTACTTGTAATATTTGTTTCACTAAATGTTGAGTAATAGTGACTGCAAATACAATTAAAAAAAAATCAGTTTCTATAAGTTTTCTATCTTATTCTAAGTATTTATTACTACTAATGAAGCCAAGAGTAATGTCTTTGGTCATTTTTACTTGTGCTGTTGGGTTACTTACAGCCCCTGCATCGGTTTCTTTTTTTAATTCAATAATTGCAATTTTCTTTGTAACGATGGGAGCAGGTGCTGCAGGTGCATTAAATATGTGGTACGAGGCTGATCTTGATAAATTAATGACAAGAACTTGTCTTAGACCTATCCCTACTGGAAAGATTAACAGGGAGCATGCTTTATTATTTGGAACACTATTATCGATAGTATCTGTAGTTGGACTTTATTATTTTTCAAATTTAACATCAGCTATTTTGTTATCAATAACGATAGCATTTTATGTATTTGTTTATACGATTTGGTTAAAAAGAAAAACGCCCCAAAATATTGTTATTGGAGGCGCATCAGGCGCACTGCCACCAGTTATAGGTTGGACTATAGCTACCAACTCATTAACATTAGAACCGATAACATTTTTCTTAATCATATTCTTTTGGACCCCATCTCATTTTTGGGCATTAAGCCTTTACAAAGCAGACGATTATCAGAAGGCTAAAATTCCTATGCTACCTATTACCAATGGTATTGAGGAAACGAAGAAAAATATATTTGTTTATTCTTTAACAATGTTACCAGTAGTTATTTTGCCTTATTATATTGGTTTTGCAGGTGAAACATTCCTAATATTTTCATTAATACTTACCTTTTATTACAACTATGTTTGTTATGATCTTCTAAAGTTCAAAAAAAATAAATTTGAAATAAAGAAGGCTAAAAAGGCATTCTCTTACTCAATTTTTTACTTATTTTTGCTTTTTGTCTTATTTTTGGTAGATCAGATTATAAAATAAATAATCCTATTTATTTTATAGGAAAATGGTAAAAAAAATTCATGAGATACGTAAGCACAAGAGATAATTCAAAAGAATACAGTTTTGAAGATGTTTTCATCAAAGGTTTAGCTGATGATGGTGGACTTTATATACCTACATCTTTAAAAAAATTCAGCTCAGATGAATTGTCTGAACTTAAAAATCTTAATTATAATGATTTATCTACTGAAATAATAAATCAATTTTCATCAGACTTTATTTCAAAAGAGGATCTTTCTGAGTTAATTAAAAAATCTTATTCAACTTTTAGAGAAAAAGAAGTTATTAAAATATCAAATCTTGGAGAATTAAAATTAATAGAACTTTTTCATGGACCTACACTAGCTTTTAAAGATGTTGCTATGCAATTTATTGGAAATTTGTATGAATATTACTTAACTAAAAATGATAAAAAAATTAATATTGTTGTTGCTACATCTGGTGATACAGGGGCAGCTGCTATTGATGCAATTAGAGGTAAATCAAATTTAAATATTTTTGTTTTACATCCTAATAATAGAATTTCACCAGTTCAAAGAAAATTAATGACAACAGTTGAGGATGAAAATGTTTTCAATATCGCAATTGATGGAAATTTTGATGACTGTCAAAATATTGTTAAACAAATGTTTTCAGATTTATCTTTTTCAAAATCAATAAATATGTCAGGGGTGAATTCTATTAATTGGGCTAGAATTATAGCTCAGGCTGTTTATTATTTTTATACTTATTTTAAACTTAATATTGATAAACCTGTTTCGTTTTCGGTACCAACAGGAAACTTTGGAGATGTTTTTGCAGGTTATCTCGCAAAACAAATGGGATTGCCCATAGATAAACTTATTGTTGCAACCAATGAGAATGATATTTTACATCGAGCAATTTCTAAAGGTGATTATATTTCAAAAAAAGTTAAAGAAACACTTTCACCAAGTATGGATATTCAATTAGCAAGTAATTTTGAAAGATTAATTTATTATGTGAATAATTCTAATTCTGCAATTACATCAGATATAATGAAAAAAGTTAGGAATAATGAATACAAAATAGAAAAATCAAACTTAGAAATTATCCAAAAAGATTTTATTTCAGAAAGTTGTGATGAAAATGAAACTTTAGAAATTATCAAACAACATTTTGACAAAAATAGTGTCATATTAGATCCTCATACTGCAATTGGAGTAGGGGCTGCAAATAAGCTAAATTTTAGTGATTGTGTAATTTTATCTACTGCACATCCATGTAAATTTCCAGCTGCTACACATAAGGCTATAAATAAACATGAAGAACTACCTAAAGAGCTACAATATGTTCATAGTAAAGAGGAAAATTTTCAATTATTAAAAAATGATACAGAGGCAGTAAAAAATTTCGTTAAAAGTAAATTATGAAGCTAAAAGTTAATGACCAAATTCCAGATGCAAAAATCTTCCATTTAGTTGATGGTGAGCCCAATGAGCAAAATATATCTGAAATACTAGGATCAAAAAAAATTGTATTATTTGGTTTACCTGGTGCGTTTACAGCTACATGCTCTAATTTTCATTTACCAGGTTATGTTAAAAATGCTCAACAAATCTTAGATAAAGGTATTGATAAAATATTTTGCTTAGCTGTTAATGACCCTTATGTAATGAATGCTTGGGGTGAAGAGAATAATATAGGAGAAAATATAGTCATGTTAGCTGATCCTTATTTGTCCTTTACAAAGTTGATTGGTGCTGAAGTTGATAGAAACTCAAAAGGTATGGGCATGAGATCAAGCCGTTATGCAATAGTTATTGAAAATCTTCAAGTTCAAAATATTCAAGAAGAAGAGGAAACTAAAAATTGTGGAATATCTTCAGCAAATGGAATACTAGATATAATTTAAAATTGAATTAAATTTTATGTATTAAAATAAAATGATTAATTTTCTTATTAAAAATCTTGTAAGTAAATCTTAGTAAAAATTGTAAAAATTTTACTTTAAAAAAAATTAAATTTAAAAACTTTTTTTTACCAAATCTAGAGGGCAACAAATAAATTATTTCATAATTTACTTTTAGCTTTCTTAGATTACTAAATAGATCATTTTCGTTTTTAATTTGTTCAAAAATTAAAAAACCTTCATCTTTTAATTGATTTATTAATATGTTGATTAGTTTTTTTTGATTTTCTATATTCGAGTCTCTTGTAAAAGGGTAAATTTCGCGTAGATAGATTATATCATAATTTTTTTTAAAACTTGATAAACTTTCAATATCAGACTGAAAAAAATTATCATCTTGAAATATTTTTTCATGTATTTTTTTCACAGATTCTGATGGGTCGCAATAAAATACTTTATAATCACATATCTTTTGTAATTCTCTAGCTATAAAACCTAGCCCACAGCCACAATCTAAAAAATTTACGTCATATTTTTGTAAATAATTATAAAAAAAAATTTTTATTCTAGAGGCAAATAAATTAGCATTTCTTATTTGAGAATGATTATCTATATTAATTTCATCTAAACTTTTTTTAAACTCTTCAACTGATAAATCAGCTTTTTTTTTTAATCGTGTATATGTAGAAGGTTCATTTTCAAAATAATTACTAAATTTCATCAAAATTAGCTGCCTCTCTCGCAATTAAATCAACTTCGTTATTCAATTTATCTGTAGAATGACCTTTTACCCAACTCCATTTTATTTCAAGTTTACTAGTCATAAAATCTAATTCAGTCCAGAGATCTTTATTTTTTACAGGTTGGTTATTTTTAGTTTTCCAACCATTTTTTTTCCAATTATGTATCCACTCTGTTATTCCTGACTTTACATATTTAGAGTCTGTAAAAATTTGAACATTGCTTCCTTTAGGTATTTTTTTAAGAGCCTTTATAGGAGCAAGCAATTCCATTTGGTTATTTGTGGTATCTTTTTTGCTACCCTTTATTTGGATTTTTTTATTATCATCTATAATTATTGCAGCCCATCCGCCATTTCCTGGATTACCCAAGCAAGAACCATCAGTATAAATTTTTATCATCAGAAATAATCCTTAAAAGAGTTTAATTTTCTATGAAAATTTAATTTATCTAGATATTCTTTTGGGTCTTTAATTTTAATTAATGCTTTTTTAGGAGTATTTAAATAGTCATATGATCTTGTAAGAAGATATCTTAAAGCTGAGCCTCTACATAAAGTATTGAAATTATACTTTTCTTTGGTAGTTAGTTTTCGTATTGATTGGTAACCTCTCAATAATTGTGCAGATTTACTTTTGTCTAGTACAAAAATTTTATTTCTCTTTTTAAAACACAGTGCATTTACACATGTGGCTAATTCATAAGCTAAAAAATCATTTGCAGAAAAATAAAAATCAATAAATCCGTAATATTTTTTCTTGTAGAAAAAAATATTATCAATGAACAGATCGCTATGAATTATTCCATAGGGCATGTTTTTTGGCCATTTTTTTTTAATATCAATTAAATTGGTTTTCATAGTTTCAGTTAAATTACTTGAAAGTTTATTAATTCTTCGATCAATTTTACTAAGCAAAGGTCCCCAGGAATTTATTGAAAGTGAATTTTTTCTATATAATCTTAATTTTTTAGCTGCTATATGTAACAGGGCTGCATTTTTTCCAACTTGAAAACAGTCTTTATTTGTTAATTGATTTTTATCTTTTCCATCTAAAAAGCTTACCAAACATGCAGTTTTATTTTTAATTTTGAATAAATATTTCCCTTTTTTATTCTTTATTGGCTCTGGACATTTGATTTTATTTTTTGATAAACCAAACATAAGGTTCATAAAAAAAGGTAAATCTTTTTTTTGAACTCTTTTTTCAAATATAGTCAGTATTATTTTTTTTTTATTTGTTTTTATTAAGTAATTAGTATTTTCAATTCCTTTTTTTATGCCTGAAAAAGATACAATTTTACCAATTTTAAAGTTTTTCTCAATCAAGCTTAAATCGCTCTGATTTATCCTTGTATATACAGCCATTAATTTAATTTTCCTGGGATTTTAAATGTTACGTCTTCTTTGACTATTTCAACTTCCTCTATTTCTACAGTAAATTTTTTTTTAATATTTTCTATGAATTCATTAACTAATACTTCAGGAGCTGAGGCACCAGATGAAATACCTATTGTTTTGCATTTAGATATTTTTTCAAGAGGAAAGCTGCTTTCTGAATGAATTAATTCAGCATTTTCACATCCATTATTTTGAGCTACTTCCACTAATCTAACTGAGTTAGAAGAATTCCTACTACCAATTACAAAAAGATTATCACACTCTTTTGCAATTTTTTTGACTGCTGCTTGCCTATTTGTTGTTGCGTAACAAATATCATCTTTTTTTGGCTCGTGAATATCAGGAAAACGTTCTTTTAAAACATTTATAATATCTTTAGTATCATCAACCGACAATGTTGTTTGTGTAATATAAGCAAGTTTATCGTTTTCACCTCTTTGATAATTTTTTGCATCATCTATAGTTTCAATAAGATCAATCTTTCCACTAGCTACTTGGCCCATTGTACCAATTACTTCAGGATGGTTTTTATGACCTATTAGCAAAACTTGAACATCTTTTTTATTTAAATTTTCAGCTTCTCTGTGAACTTTAGATACTAATGGACATGTTGCATCAACAAAAATCATGTTTAAACTTTCTGCTTCTTGAGGAACAGATTTTGGTACACCATGAGCTGAAAAGATAACAGGCCTTGTTTTATCTTCAATTTCATCAATCTCTTCTACAAATATAGCACCAATTTTTTTTAAGCCATCTACTACGTGCTTGTTATGAACTATTTCATGTCTTACATATACAGGGGCGCCATATTTTTTTATACTTTTCTTCACAATTTCAATTGCTCTGTCGACACCGGCACAAAATCCTCTCGGAGCTGCTAAAAGTATTTTAAGATGATTATTCCTCACTTTCATCCTTTCGAAAAAATGGGATTAAAAAAATAATACATGCAATTAGAAAAAAAAGACTGCCAAACATAGCCCAAAAACTTCCTACACTTGATATAATAAAACCCAACGCAGAAATAATGAATAAAATCCACCCAATTAAATTAATATTTTTATTACTCATTTTTTTCAATTAAATATTCGAGCAATATATGTGGAAAAGTTAATGAGGCCAATCCAATAAAAATTACTCGATATATAGTTTCATTAAATTCGTTATAATTATTAAGAATTGATATAGAAACAACATATCCAAAAATTGTCAAAATTGTTAGTGGAAGGGCTTTTTTAATGAATATTGGCAAACCTTTTGTCAAATTTTTATTTATTTCTCTAATCAAAGAAATCGAGTGCCTAATAGAATGTAAAAAGCAAAAGTAAATCGTAAAAGCAATTATTGGATTAAGAAAGTAATTTAGGATTAATATTGATAAATAATCCATTAATAATAATGACTTTGCTTCGATACTTTTGTTTAACGATAAAATAATTCCAGAAATTAAAGATAGTAAGATAAATATGAATAATATCTCGTTAGATATTATTAAATTATTTGAAATAAAAAAATTTAATGTCTCGAATATCTTCAGTGTCTCTTCTTTGTGGAAAAATAAGGGTGAGGTAATTATTAATGATCCTTTTAAAAAATAAATTAATTCAAAGTTTTTCTTTTGGTTAATAAATTCGGAGTCCTCTTTTCCAAAATGAAAAGCAGCGATAATTAAAAACAAGAAAAGTAATGATTTTGGAAATATTAACCAAATCAATATTATAGCTGCACCAATAAGTAAATAACTCAAATAAAAAATACCCATTGATTTATATCCAAAATATTTAATCAGTTTTTTACCTTTAATATGATCCAGAGAACCATGAGATATTCCAATTGTTAAAATTAAAAACAACGAAATTAGTAAGAAACTGCCTTCTCTCAGATATTTTATTCCAGATAAAAGTATACATAAATTAAAAAAAATTAAAGAGTGATAAAAATTAATTCTAATCATTTAATTTAAAAAAGTGCTTTAATAAAAATCCATTTAGGCATTTTTAATATTATTGATAAATCTTCAAATAAATTACTTCTATTCGACAAAAATTTTATAACAGTATTAGATTTATTATTAAACATCCTAAAAAAAATATTTGGCATTTTGCTTGGATTATTTTTAAGAACTTTTAAAAAAATATTATCAAGAAATTGATATTTTTTTTTAATTTGAAAAGTTTTCAATTTACTAATATTTTCGATATTTTCTCTTAAATATTTACTTTGTTCTTGTATATTTAGAAAAGTATAACCAGTGCTTAACCTTGTCATACCACCAGCTGTTCCAATATTAATTTTATTTTTTACTTGGTCAATTGTTGGGTAAAAAAGAGGTATTGCACCCACTTCTTTGTATGTAATCTTATAATCTTTTATTTTTAGATTATTCTCAATATATTCTTTAATTTGCTGATCATAATCTTTTTGGGAGTTGTCATTCATTTCTGATAACCAAGTTGTTTCAACTAATGCTGTCTTTTTTGAATACGGAAGTGTATAAAAAAAATGAACACTTCCTCTCTGCTCACAATCAAAATCCATTAGATTCATCATTTCTTCATCAAAAAATTCCTTTTTTGTCTCTATTTCTACCCCACAGAAATGTTGCCAAAGACCAGAGTTTTGATTATCTAAATTTGGAACGCTATTGAATATTAAAGAGTTATCAAAATTTATATTTTGATCATTTTTGTGAAAAGAAATATTTTTATTCTCTTTTAATTTGTTATTTATCTTCTCATAAAATAACCCACTATCAATACTTTGATACTGATAATTATCGCACTCTAGATGCCTAGTTTTTTGAGGTACATTTATGGAGAAATGTTTCCAATTTTTTTTTACACAATCCTCAAAATTATGTGGGAATGTTTTCCAGAAAGACCAAGTTTTGTCTTTTTTATATTCATCTCTTGGCTCAATAATAGCTAAAGTTTTATTTTTTAACTTATTATTGATCTCTAACTCATATGCTAAAGATAATCCTGCACAACCGCCACCAATTATGATAAAATCAAAATCTTTCATTTAAATTTATTTCTTCACTAATTAATTCATGTTCTTTATCTCTAAGGTGATTATGTTTTTTAATCAATGACAGTTTTAGCAAGTCAAATATAGATAATAATGTTTCCAATATCTTACCAATATTAGTAACAAAAATTTTACCTGATTGGTTGTAATTTTGAATTGTTTGCTTTTTAATAATATTTCTACCTATTTGCCTATAAACTCTTCTTGCAACTAAGATTGAAAATCTAAGACTTAATGGAATATCCTTTATTGAAGAAAAGCTACTATCGTAAAATAAATCTGCAGTTGCCAATGTTTCTTTTATGGATTCAAAATTATGTTTTATATAAAACCTTTTATTTTTAGAGTCTTCTATTACATCTCTAGAAATATTTGTAAGTTGCATAGCTATTCCCAAATCTATAGCCGATTTAAGAGAATCAGAGTTAGTGACATTTAAAATTTTTGCCATCATTAATCCAACGGTTCCTGCTACTCTGTATGAATAAATTAATAATTCCTTTTTTGAATTTAATCTTATTTCATTTTGAATATCAGACTCCACACCATCGAATAAGTCCTCTACAATTTTTGTGGAAATATTATATTCATCCATTAATACCCACATATTTTTAATTATATGGTTCTGAAATTCTTTATTGATAAAATTATTTTTGAAGTTTAAAAATCTTCTTAATTTAACATCAATTATACCTTCGTCGTCTGCTATATTGTCTAAAGTTCTACAAAAATCGTATAAATTAGAACATTTCAAATAAGTTTCTTTTGGAAGAAAAAAACCAGCCCAGTTAAATGATTTTGCGTATATTGATAGAAAACTCTTTTTCTCCATTACAAAATTTTGTCTAAGACTTTTGCTGAAGATAGTACTCCTGGCACACCTGCTCCAGGGTGAGTACCTGCTCCAACAAAATATAAACCATCAAAAATCTCTGATTTATTATGAAATCTAAAATAAGCTGATTGAGTAAATTTTGGTTGAATAGAAAAACCTGAGCCATGTTTTGTATTTAACTCTTTCTCAAAATAATCAGGAGTTAAGTAAAAATCCTCAACAATATTTTCACTTAGATTAGGTAGTAAACTTTCCTCCATTTTTTTAATAACTAAGTTTTTCATTTTATCTCCCTCAATTGACCAGTCTATACCAGATTGGTTATTAGGAACTGGAACCAACACATAAAAACAATCATGATTATCAGGCGCCATCGATTTGTCTGTAGCTGTCGGTCTATGTAAATAGTAACTAATATCGTCATTTAATTTTTTATTGTTAAAAATATCGTCCAAGTGTTCCTTGTACTTATCTCCAAATTTGATTGTATGATGTTCAACATCGTCGTAAACTTTTTTGGTTCCAAAATAATAAACAAACAAACCCATTGAATATTCCATTCTTTTCATTTTCCAATTAAAAATAGAATTACTATTATTTGTATTTGCTAATTTTGAGTAAACTGCAGGTGGATCGGCGTTACAAATAACATTATCTGTTTCTATTTTATCTCCATTATTTAGTTCAACCCCAGTTATTTTATTTTTATTTGATATGATTTTATTTACTTCAAAACCTTTTAATATTTTTATATTTTCTTCATTCATTAGTTTTTCCATGCCATTTATTATTTGACCAGTACCACCCATTGAATAATGAATTCCCCATTTTTTTTCTAAATATAAAATTAATCCGTATATTGATGTTGTTGTGAACGGATTACCACCTACCAATAGTGGGTGCATACTAAGTAATCTTCTTAATTTTTCATCTTCAATATATGAGGAAACCAAACCATAAACAGATTTATAACTCTTTAGATTAAATAAAGAGGGTATTTGCTTTAACATAAAAGAGGGTTTATCAAAGGGGACATCTGATAGTTCAGTAAAACCTTTATCAAAAATCTTTTTTGTAAAATTAACTAAATTTTTATATCCGTTAACATCTTTTTCGTTAATCTTTTTTATTTGATTAACCATTTCTTCTTCATCACCAGAATAGTTAAACTTAAAACCATCTTCAAAAACAAATTGATACCAAGTTTTTAAAGATTTTATTTCTAAATAGTCATTTGAATTCTTGTCAAAAAGCTGAAATAATTCATCAATCAAGTAGGGCGCTGTTATCACAGTTGGACCACCATCAAATGTAAATCCATTTTTTTTAAAGACTCTTGCCCGTCCACCTAAATCTTCATGTTTTTCAATCAAGGTTACATTATGGCCTTTAGCTTTTAACCTTAATGCTGCAGCCATACCGCCAAAACCTGATCCTATTACTACCGAATTCATAATTTGGATTTTATATTATTTTAAGAAAATGTAACGTAATTTAGTTATGAATTAATTTTTTTTAATTCAGTCTTTGCTTCTTCAAGATTTTTTTCAAACAGATTATCTAATTTAGATTTATCAACTGTAGTTATTATAATTTTTTTCACTGACTCCAGTGCAATTTTGACAGAAGTGTCTTTTATTTCTTTAATTGCTCCCTCTTTCATCTGATTAATTTTTGTTTGAGTTAAATTCTTCTTTATTTCAGAAGATTTGTGAAATTTTTCATTCATGCTTATAACAAGTTGTTCAGACTCAGCTTTGGCTTGATCAAGGATCTTTTTTGACTCCCCTTCAACAGAATTAAGTTTAGCCTGAGCTTCATCTAAAAGTTTTTTTGAATCAACTCTTAACTTTTCACTTTCATCGATTTCTTTTTTTATATCTCCTATCATTTTTGTTAGGAGATTGTTTATATTCTGAGGTATTTTAAAATATACCAATAGACCTATAAAAATAAAAAACGATATTGCTACCCAAAAAGTTGCATCAAACATCTTTTCTCTCTCTTTTAATTTTTGATTGGTCTTCCACAATTGCTGCTATGCTGCTACTATTTACTTCTTCACCAATTAGCTCTTTTATTAATTCAGCTGATGTTTCAGCTGCAATTTTATTTATTTTTTCTCCTGATTTATTCTTTAGATCAGATAATTCCTTTTCTACTTCATCTATTTCTTCATCAAGATCTTTCTCTAATGCAGCTCTTTTTTTATTGATATCATCTAAAATCTTTTCTCTAGCCTCATTAAAGTAACTTTTAGCTTTTAGTTTACTGTCTAAAATAATCTTTTCATATTCGTCAATTTTTTTTTGACTTTCCTCTTTTTGCTTATCTGCTGTCTCAATATTTTCAAGTATTTGTGATTTTCTAGTTTCTAAGTTATCGCTAATCTTAGGCAATATAACTTTAGTTAAAACAATAAAAAGTATTCCAAACGTGATGATAAGCCAGAAGATTTGAGAAATCCAAAACTCTGGATTAAGTTGAGGCATACCACCACTTTCAGCGGCAAACACTGTATTAAAACATGCAAAGCATGTAACGAATAATAAAATAACTATTTTTTTTAACATTAACTAAAATGCAAATAAAATAATCAACGCAACTACTAGTCCAAACAATCCTGTTGCTTCAGCTAAAGCAAATCCTAATAACAAGTTAGGGAATTGTTTTTGAGCTGCAGATGGATTTCTCATGGCACCAGATAAGTAATTACCAAAGATAATTCCTATACCAACTCCCGCACCTGCTAGTGCGATAGCTGCTAATCCTGCTCCTATCATTTTTGCTGCTTCTAATTCCATTTTTCCTCCTTTTTTTATTAATGGTGTAGATTTAATGCATCATTTAAATAAATGCATGTTAAAATTGCAAATACATATGCTTGAAGAAAAGCAACTAGTATCTCCAAACCCGTAAGTGCAACCGAAAAACTAAGTGGAAGCCATCCACCTACAATTCCTAAGCTTATAACAAAGCCTCCAAATACCTTCATCATAGTGTGACCAGCCATCATATTAGCAAACAATCTTACAGATAAACTAATTGGTCTACTTAAATACGAAATAATTTCAATAACAACTATTAGTGGAAGTAGAACCATTGGAACTCCACTTGGTACAAACAATTTCAAATACCCCAATCCATGTTTCATAAATCCAATAATTGTCACTCCAATGAAAATAAATGCTGCCAATACAAATGTAACTATAATATGGCTTGTGACTGTAAATGCGTAAGGTATCATTCCAAACATGTTACAAAAAAGTACAAACATAAATAATGAGAAAATAAACGAAAAGTACGGTTTTGCTTTTGATCCTGCTGTGTCACTAATCATTTTGGCGACAAAGGAATAACTTAATTCTGATAATAATTGTAATTTATCAGGTATTAGGGTTTTTTTCTTTGCTCCAAGATTAAAAATTATCAAAATAGCTAAAGAACTAATGACCATGAACAAGCTTGCGTTAGTGAAAGAAATGTCCACTGCGCCTAACTTTATTTCCGGACCAATCCGATAAACATTGAATTGGTACATTGGATTTGATGCCATTATATTCTCTTATTTTTTTTGCATTTTTTTTGCCGATTTAATTACATTCATAATTCCTGCAATTACTCCTACAAAAAAAAATATTAAAATTAACCAGGGCTTAGTACCAAACCAATTGTCTAAAATAAACCCAATAATTGTCCCAACAACTACTGCTGCAACTAATTCAGTGCTCATTTTAAAAGCATGACCCATTCCAGATGTTGATGGCTCTTTACTCTCAGAATATTTGGATTTTGCTCTATTTTTTGCACTTTTAAGGCGAGTTTTAAAATCTTCCTCTTCCATTAGCCTAAGCTACCATGCTCTCAGCTTTTTGAAGGTCAACAGCAACTAGTTGACTTATTCCTTTCTCTGGCATCGTAACCCCATATAATCTATCCATTTTTGACATAGTTAACGCATGGTGGGTTACTATTATAAATCTTGTAGAAGTAATCTTTGTAAGTTCATTTAAAAGATTACAAAATCTTGTTACATTTGCATCATCTAGTGGAGCGTCTACTTCATCTAAAACACAGATAGGTGAGGGGTTAGTTAAAAAGACTGCAAATATTAAGGATAATGCTGTTAAAGCCTGTTCACCACCTGAAAGCAGAGTAATTGACTGAAGTCTTTTTCCCGGAGGACTTACTAGCAATTCCAAACCAGCATCTAGTGGATCATCAGAGTCTACTAGTTCTAATTTAGCGCTACCCCCATTAAATAACTTTGTGTAAACCTCATTAAACTTTCTATTCACTCTTTCAAAAGCATCTAACAATCTTTCACGACCTTTTTGATTAAGCTCTGTTATGCTTTCTTTTAATTTTAGTATTGCTGTAACAAGATCTTGTCTATCTTGTTCCATTTTTTTTATTTCAGTTTTATATTTTTCAGTTTCATCATCTGCTCTTAAATTGACAGATCCAAGTTTTTCTCTTTCTCTCTTCTTTTCATCTAGTAACTCTTCTTGAGTGACTAAGTCAGGAAATTCTGCATCTTTTTCAAGATTTGAATAATTAAGTATATTGCTTTCTTCAACATTCAAATCTGTCATAATTCTTTCTAAAAGATCATTTCTTCTTTTATTCAAACCTTCAATTGTAGCTCCTGAGCTAGCTTTCTTCTCTCTAATTTCTATTGAACTTTCTTTTGTATTATTTAACTGAACTCTAATTTCTGCAATATTATTATCAATTTTTTCAACTAAAATTTCATTTTCATTTTTTTCATTTTCTGAAATTCTTAAGTTTTCGGAAATCTTTCCCTTTTTTTCTGCTTGAGTTTCTGGCTGTTTTTCTAGATCGCTTAATTTATCTACAAGCTTACTCTTTCTCGCATTGAGTTCATTTACCATTTTTTCAGAATTACTTAAAAGATTTTGCCAGCTTTCAAATTCCTGATCAATTATACTTATTCTCTCTTTTCTTTTGACAGATTCATTTTTTATGTTTTGGTTTTTACTATAAGTTTCAGCATAATCGTCCTGTAATTTTTTTATTTGATCACTTTTTGATGTTAGAGTTGAAATTACATCATCGTTTTCAACTTCTTGTGCTTTCATAGTTAAGTAAGACAAATTAACTATACACTCATCTAAAATTTTTATTGTCTGGTGATTTCTATTTTCAGAAACTAGTTTTTTAACTTCTTTGATTTGACTTTTTATGTTGCTAATAATTTCATTATTTTTTTGCAAAGTTTCAGCACTGAAACTCTCTAATAATGCATCCATTCTATCTTGTTCACTTTTTAATTTTGATTTTGAGTTTTCTAGGTCTTGATTGGAAAGTTTTTCTGTTTCATAATATTTTGAGTCTGTATCAATTAAGATATTTCTCTCCTCTTTTAATCTTTTTTCGTTAGAATTTGCGTCAATTACTATGCTTTTTTCTCTATCTATGTCTTCATCTATTACTTTTATAGAGTTTTTAATTGTATCTATTTCCTCATTTATTCTAGTACTTTCCTCATCTAAAGCTTTGAGTTCAAGGTTTAACCTTTGAATCTTAGATAAATTTTCAATATTTTTTTGTCTTATTGGCTCTACTCTTTCAAGTTCATTTTTAATTTTAGTTTCTAGTTCTTCAATTTGTTTATTAAATTCTTCTACTTTCCCATCTGCCTCATTATTTACTTCATTTTCTAAAGTGATTTCTTTATCAATTTCTAGAAGTCTTAAATAGTAAAGCCCAGCTTCAACTTTTTTTATTTCTTCGGAAATTAATTTATACTTTGCAGCTTCCTCAGCTTGTTTTTCTAAATTTGCTAATTGTTTTTCTTGTTGTCTTCTAAGTTCGTCAGCTCTCTTTAAATTATTTTCTGCTGCTCCTAATCTAATTTCTGCTTCATGCCTTCTAACATGCAGACCAGCTATTCCAGCAGCTTCTTCAAGTATAGCTCTTCTATCAGATGGTTTTGCTGTAACTAATGCCCCGATCCTGCCTTGACTGATCAATGATGGTGAATGAGCCCCTGTTGACAAATCTGCAAAAAACATTTGCGCATCTTTAGCTCTAACTTCTTTGTTGTTTATGTAAAACTTTGATCCTTTATCTTTCTCAATCTTTCTACGAATTTCTATTTCTTCTAGATCATTGTATTGGTGTGGTCCATCTTTGTTATCATTGTTTAAATTTAAAACTACTTCAGCAATATTTTTTGATGGTTTATTTGATGTACCTGAAAATATTACATCCTCCATTCCAGAACCCCTCATACTTTTCGCTGAAGTTTCTCCCATGCACCATCTAAGAGATTCAACTATGTTTGACTTGCCACAACCGTTAGGCCCAACAATTCCTGTAAGGCCTTTTTCAATTAAAAAGTTAGTTTTCTCTGCAAAAGACTTAAAGCCATTTAATTGGATTTTTTTAAACTCCATTCAATGACTTATATCAGTTTTTCTATATATTTTTTTAATTTTTTATAGTTGGATGTATTTTCGAACTTTTCACCATTGATTATAAGTGTTGGTGTTGCCTCTATTTTGTAGTTTTTAGCTCCGTTGATTCGGTCTTCTAAAATAAAATCTTCAATTTTTGAGTCTGCTATACATTTATTAAAATCTAATTTAAAATTTGATTCTTGAATTACCTTCTTTAGATTTTTGTTGAGATCTTCAATAGTGCTTCCTCTTACCCAGCTACTTTGATTTTTATATAAATGATGAAGTATTTCTGAATTTCCATCGTTCTTACAATGAGCTATTTTTGATGCATTAAATGCAGCCATATCTAATGGAAAATTTCTAAATTCGATTAAAATTAAACCTTTATCTATAAAATCAGTTTTTAAGCTCGGGTAAACATTTTTATGGAAATCTGCACAATGACTACATGTTAAAGATTCAAAAACTATAAGTTTTACTTTTGCATCGACATTGCCTTCAGTAATCGATTTAATATTTGCTTTAGCATTATGTATTAGAAAAAATAATGAAATTATAATTGTCTGTATTAGTATTTTTTTCATCTTGATTTAAATATTTTATTTAATTCTAACAAAGATTTTTTGATTTTATCATTCTTAATATTGGTTATATGCTTAATATTTTTGCTTTTTGTCGCATTATTTATTTTGTTTTCTTTAATTTTTTCAAACTCTCCCTCAAAAGTTTTTAACTTAATATCATCGAGTACATTATAACCAAAAAATATATTAATTTTTTTTATTATTTCTTTCTTAGAGTATTCTAAATCTACTTCATTTCCTCTTTTTACCATTATATTTAAACAGCTCCCATTTAATTTAGAATTTTTATATGATCTTGGGTAGGATACATTAAATAATTCTTTGCCAACAAGAAATTTCCAATTATCCAAAGTATTTGAATAAATTTGACCTTTTTTATTCAATATCCTTTTGGCTTCTTGGGGCAAAGTATCTTTAAAAGATCTTAGTCCTTGAACAGATTTAGTTCTCTGCTTAGTATTATATTTAAAATTCATATGACAAGTCAAAACATACCAAATAAAATTTTGAATTGGTACGATAATAATAAAAGAGACCTTCCTTGGCGAAAAAAAGTCTCTAGAACTCAAAAAGAATATTTTACGCTAGTCAGTGAATTTATGTTGCAGCAAACACAAGTGAAGACTGTAATACCATATTTTGAAAATTTTATTTCTAAAATCCCAGATTTAAAAAGTTTATCAAGAGTTAGAGATGCTAAATTGATGAAATGTTGGGAAGGATTAGGGTATTATTCAAGAGCCAGAAATCTTAAAAAATCAGCAAAACAAATTATAAATGAATTTAAGGGCCAGCTTCCAAAAAATGAGGACGATTTAAAATCACTACCTGGAATAGGGGATTATACATCTAATGCAATTATGGCAATTGCATTCAATAAAAAAATAATTCCTTTAGATGGAAATGTTGAAAGAATTTTAAAAAGAGTATTTTATTTAAAAAAAGAAAAAGAAATTTCTAAAGAAAATTTACATCAAAAAAAAATTTTTTTTGGAGGAACAATGAGAGCTAGTGATTATGCTCAAGCTATAATGGAAATAGGTGCATTAATCTGTAAACCATCCAACCCACTTTGTTATCAATGTCCTATCTCAACAAATTGCAAATCCTTTAAAAAAAATGACTTTGAAATAATTAAAATAAATAAATTTAATAAACAAAAGTTTTTTGAAGCAAATATTTTTCAAAATAAGCAGAATAATTACTATCTTTTAAAAAACAGAAAATTTAACTTTTTAAAAGATATGCCTATATTCCCCATGAATGAGATACCTAAGACAAAATTTAAAAATCATTTAGGAAAAAGGATCAATATAAAAATGTCAAATATGAATATGAAAATTGCAATTAATATGAAAAATAATTTACCAGAAAAGAGGGATGGATTTTTTATTAATGTTAAAGATTTAAGAAATTGGACTTTACCTTCGTTTACAAAGAAAATACTTAATACTATCAAATAAATTAATGAAAAAAATTGCGATTATTGGTGGAGGGATATCAGGCTTATATTTTGCAAATCTTTTAAATAATGAAAAAGATTTTGAATATAAGATATTTGAAAAAAAAGATAATTATAATTTCCTTGAAGGTTATGGAATTCAATTATCAGTAAATAGTATAAAATTATTAAATAGTATAGGATTTAAAAATCTACCTGCATCTGAAGTTAGCTTTCCGTCAAAAGTGAATTTCATACAAGCAAATAATTCCAAAAAAATTTGCGATATAGACCTTACACAATTTAATGATTCATTAAATCGATACACTACCTTAAAAAGATCAACATTATTAAAATTCTTATTTCAAAACATCCCACAAGAAAAAATAAAATTTAATTCAAATATAACAAAAGTAGATAATTCTAATGGCATCAGAATTTCTTTTGGAGATAATAAAAATGAAGAATTCGATTACTTAATTATTTCGGACGGTATTTTTTCAAAAACGAAGTCACTAATTTTTAATGAAAACATATATCCAAAATATAATCTTAATGTTGCACTGCGAGGTAAATTAAATGGTGATTATGGTAGTGATATTTCAATATATATGGGATCAAATAGTCACTTTGTTATTTACCCAGTAAATCAAAATAATGAATACAATTTTGTAGCTATTATAAAAAAAAAATTATCCTCAGATGAATTGCAAAATTATGATTTATTCAAATCTGAAGAATTTTTAGCATCGTTAGTATCAGGTTTACAAAAAACATCGCAAATAAGCTCAAAAAATTTAAGTGAATTGAAATCATTTCCTGTTCACGTTAGCACCGAATTTCCAAGTCTAAATAAAAAAAATATATTTTTGTCAGGCGATGCTTTATTTACATTCCCTCCATCATTTGCTCAAGGAGCTTCCCAAAGTATTGAAACTGCAAACGATATATTTAAAAGTATTTTTAGTGGTACAAATGAATTCTATCAAGAGAGGATCCGTAGTATTTCTTCTATAAATAATAAATCAAAATTGAACCATTTTACATTTCACTTATCAAATCCCATCAATATTTTTATTAGAAATGAAATTTTGAAATATCTCTCAAAAAATAAAAAATTTCTTGAAAATTATTTGGGTAAAATTTACAGAGCTTAATTTGCAGGCCTTAATCTTTGTCTCAAATCATCAATTGGCTTTAAAGAATTTCCAGATTTATAATGCCAAAATGTCCATCCGTTACAACTTTCTGCACCAATAATTTTTGCTGCAACTTTATGGATTGAACCCTCAGATTGTTGATATTTGATACTTCCATCCACCATAATTTTAGCATTTACTTTTTTCTTCTGATCATAAATTTCTGTTCCAGGTTTAATTAAGCCCATTTCAACTAATGATCCAAAAGGAATTCTTGGTTTTGATCTATTATTTTGAAGCGTATCTAGATATTCATCTTTTATAATATCTGTATTGTTTAATCTTTTTCTTGTAGCATCAAAATAATTTTTTTCCTTTTCAATTCCAAAATATTTTCTACCTAATTTTTTAGAAACAACAGCTGTGGTACCTGATCCTAAAAATGGATCTAAAATAAAATCATTTTTATTTGATGAGGCTAATATTATTCTATGGAGTAACGCTTCTGGTTTTTGAGTAGAATGGACTTTTTTTCCATTGTTTTTTAATCTTTCTTTGCCATTACAGATTGGAAGGTTCCATGTAGATCTCATTTGGAGGTCATCATTCAAGCATTTTAATGATTGATAATTGAAAGTGTATTTCGACCCCTCACTTTTTGATGCCCAAATAAGTGTTTCATGTGCATTAGTAAACCTTGTTCCCCTAAAATTTGGCATTGGATTATTTTTATTCCAAATTACATCGTTTAGTATCCAAAAACCTAAATCTTGGATTGTAGCACCCACTCTAAAAATATTGTGATAACTACCTATTACCCAAATTGATCCATTCTTTTTTAAAATTCTCTTACATTCTTTTAACCAATCAAAAGTAAATTCATCATAACTTTTAAAACTTTCAAATTGATCCCATTTATCGTCTACAGCATCTACTTTAGATGTATCCGGTCTACTTAATTCTTTTTTTAATTGAAGGTTGTAAGGGGGATCAGCAAAAATAAGATCAAAAGTTTCATCAGGAATTTTTTTTAATTCCTCTAAACTATCTCCATTAATAATTTTGTTTTTTAAAGTTTGATTACTCATTTTTTAATTATTAATTAGACTCCAGAGTAGAGTCTCCGTCAACCTGAGATTGAATTATTTTGAGTCTACTTGTTACTATTTTTTTCTGTGACTCAATATGTTGTGTATAGGATTGAATGTTTTTCGATGAAATCTAGTTACTCCATATTTTCTAATAGCATCAATGTGATCTCTAGTTCCATAACCAGCATTTAAATCCCATTTATATTTTTTAAAACTTTCTGACATTTTGAGCATCAGTTTATCCCTTGAAACTTTTGCAATTATTGATGCTGCTGATATTTCTTTAATTTTTTGGTCTCCTTTAATTATTGTTTTAACAAGATAATTTTTTAACTCTGGTGATTTATTTCCATCAATAAGTACTAAATTTGGTTTGACTTTTAGTTTTTTTATAGCTCTCTTCATGGCTAATAAACTAGCATTTAAAATATTAAGTTTTTCTATTTCCTTAACTGAGGCAGATCCTATTGCCCAAGAAGAATTTTTTTTTATATATTTTGCTAATTTTTCTCTATCAATCTTAGTTAAGCTCTTAGAATCTTTGATCTTTTTCTTTTTAATATTTTTTTTAAGAATAACAGCTGCAGCATATACTGGACCAATTAAACTCCCTCTACCAACTTCATCAACTCCAGCTATAATTTTTCTCATTACGCAATAAAAAAATGATATAAAAGAGCCCCTATTATCAAGCCTTTAATAAAAGTAATCCACAATAATCCATAATTTGAAAGATTAAGTTTTTCTCTCAACCAATTTATATATTTTTTATGTATTTCTATCATCGTAAAGTTAGACTGATATTCTTAATTCATCAATTTTCTTCCTGATTTGTTTTAAATCAGCCCAAGAATATTTTTTTTGTTCAGCTTGCCTTAATAAATATGCTGGGTGAAATGTGATTATTGTCAAGTATGTTTTATTATGAATGATTATATCTTTCCAAACACCTCTTTCTTTTGAAATTTTTATCTTAGATCCAAAAAGTGATTCCATGGCTGTACTACCCATCAGAATTAAAATTTCAGGATCAATAATTGAAATATGTTTTCGAAGAAAATTCGAATATCTATTAATTTCTGAAGGCTCAGGCTTTCTGTTATTTGGTGGTCGATAGTTAACTACATTTGTAATATAAATATTATTTCTTTTTATTTGAATAGCCTCTAACATTTTATTCAATAATACCCCAGCGTCTCCCACAAATGGTTTCCCTTGCTCATCTTCTTTTTGGCCAGGACCTTCACCGATTATCATAATTTTACTTTCGCTGTTTCCATCAGCAAATACTAGTTGTGTAGCATTATTCTTTAGTTCACAGTTATCTATATTTTCGATTTCATTCTTTAATTCTAAAAGAAGTTTTTTTTTATCTTCTAGCTGTGGTTTAGTTTTAAGTCTGTTAATTGGTTTATCATTAAATATATATTCAATTTCGTTTGAGTTAAGATTTTCAAGGTTTAATATGTCATTTTGATTTTTGAGATTAAAAGTCATAAGTTTAAATATGAAAATTTTATTAATAATTTTATCATTTTTAGCACTGCAGACCAGTACATATTCAAGTACTTCTGAAGATAATAATTTCAATCAAAAGTATCTCTCTAATTATTTTTCTGCTTTAGTTTCATCAGGCAATCAAAAAAATGAGGCAGCACTTGATTATTTTAATTCCTCTAAATTTCTTATTCAAAAACATGATGATTTTTTAAAAAAGTATGTATTTTCACTAGTTTTAAATGGACAAGTTAAAAAAGGAATAGACCAAATAAAAATTTCAAAAAATGATATTAATTCCAATACCTTTGAGCTTAACCTCCTCCTTTTAGTTGATAGCTTTAAGAAAAAAGATTTTAAACAAGCCAATAAAAGAATCAAAGAATTTCAAATGGACAAAGATGATGGAACCTACGAATACGTAATTTACAAAATTTTAAAAGATTTTAATTATCTGTTTATTAAAAAAGAGGCTATTGAAGATAATAAATATGGATCATTAAGTTTAATTTCAACTGCTTTTCAGAATTGTTATTTAAACTCACAAAAAACAAATTCATATTTTGAAAGATTATTAAATAGCTCTGATGGAGATTATTCAAGATATATGTATTTTTATTTTGCAAATCTGATTGAGAATAAAGAACTAAAAAAAGTAAAAGAAGTATCTAAAAGAATTGAACCTTTAGGAGATAGTATTTTATTACATCAAATCAAAGATTGGATTGATAATGAAGATTATAAAAAATTTAAAACTCATTTTTCTTGTAAAAATGAAAATGATATTTTGGCTGAGATTTTTTATTTGGTATCTAATTTATTTTCGACGCAAAATATTTTTGATCAGTCAAATTTTTATTTAAGAATATCAGAATACTTAAATCCTAAATTTTATTTCAATCGGACTTTGCTTGCTGAAAATTATTACTTAAATAAGAATAATTACCAAGCTAATAAAATTTTAGAAGATTTCAAAAAAAAAGATAAGTTATACTTTTGGTATAAAACAAAAAAGATTGGGAGAATACTATCTGAAGATAATTCAGAAGAAGAAGCTGCAATTTATATTAAGAAGCATTTCAATTCTATAAAGTCTCCAACTTTAAAAATTCTTTATGACTACGCAAACATTAATAAAGGTTTTGAAAATTATGAAATTGCTATCGAATATTACACCGAATTAATGAAAAAGGTTGAAAAGAATTCTTATGCACTCTCTCGGATTCTTTACAGAAGAGGTAGCAGCTATGAAAGGATGGGAAATTATGAAAAAGCGGACAAAGATATGTTGGAGAGTTTGAGAATATATCCAAATGAACCATATACTATGAATTATCTTGCTTATAGTTGGCTAGAGAGAAACCACAAAATAGATGAAGCAATAGAAATGATACAGTCGGCCTATAAACAAAAAGAAGATGATCCATATATAACAGACTCTGTTGGTTGGGGATATTATTTGATTGGTGATTATATCAATGCTGAAAAATATTTAAAAAAAGCCTTGCAGCTTATGCCAGACGATCCAATTGTTAATGATCATTATGGTGATGTTCTTTGGAAACTAAATAAAAAATTACAAGCAAATTATTATTGGCGGGCTGTTTTAGAGCTTGAGGAAACAGAAGATAAAATGAAATCAAAAATAAAATATAAGTTATTAGAGGGTTTAAAAAAATCATAATTAATGAGATTTGAAAAGATTAAGTCACACGCAAAAGTCAATTTATCTCTCAACGTGCTAGGAAAACGAAAATCAAAACTTCATAATTTAGAAACTCTAGTTGCTTTTGTCGACTTACATGATCAAATATTTATAAAAAGAACAAATAATAAAAATCATGTAGTAAGATTTTCAGGACATTTTTCTAATAAAGTACCAAAAGCAAATACTGTTAGTAATTTGCTAAATATTCTCGATAAAAAAAAAAAATTAAAAAATAATAAATATTCAATTTTAATAAAAAAAAATATTCCCCAAGAAGCTGGACTTGGTGGAGGCTCAATGAACGCGGCCTCTATAATTAATTACTTTGAAAAAAAAAATAAAATTAATTTAACGTTAAAAGAAAGATATGATTTATGTTCAAAAATAGGGTCGGATGTAATCTTAGGTATTGATCAAAAAAATTTAATTATTTCTTATAAAAAAAAAACTACAAAAATTAAAAAAAATTTAAAAATGTTTACTTTAATGGTTAAGCCAAATTTTGGCTGTTCGACAAAAAGTATTTTTAACCGAGTTAGACATTACTCAAAACCTCAATTATCAAAAATAAGGTCAAAAAATATTGACTTTAATTTAATGTCAAAGTTAAAAAATGATTTAGAGATCATATCTACAAAAAAATATCCCAGACTTCAGAAACTTAGAGATTATTTTTTAAATATTGATAAAAATTCATATGTAAGAATGACAGGGTCTGGTTCAACAATCGTTGGGTATTTTAAGTCCAAAAAAGCCGCACTAAACGCAAAGAAATTATTAAGAAAAAATTATAAAAACTATTGGTGTAATTTATCAAAAACTATATAAAGCTTTTTTTTTGTGATATATGAAATTAATTTTGGGGTGTAGCCAAGTGGTAAGGCAGCGGTTTTTGGTACCGCCATCCTAGGTTCGAATCCTAGCACCCCAGCCACTTATGTACAATTTTTTTAAAAAAATCTTTAAAACAAACAAAAAAATTACTCCTAAAGATAGCTCTTTTTTAAAAATTTATAAAAGCACTGAAATCTCAAAACTTTTTGACTCGATATCTAACTTTAATGACACAAGTGAAATTAGATATGTAGGAGGTTGTGTAAGAAAAATATTAAATCAAGAGGATGTGGACGACATTGATTTAGCAGTAAACTTAAATCCAAACCAAGTTAAAGAATGTTTGCAATCACATAACATCAAATTCTTTGAAACTGGCATAAAACATGGAACTATTACTGCAAATATAGGACAAAAAAATTTTGAGATCACATCATTAAGAGAAGATGTTGATACCGATGGAAGACATGCAAATGTTAGATATACAACAGACTGGTCAAAAGACTCATCAAGAAGAGATTTTACCATTAATTCTATTTATGCTGATAAAGATGGTAATTTGTTTGATCCAAATGGGGGTGCCAAAGATATAGAAGAGGGAAAGGTAATTTTTATTGGTAATGCAGATAATAGAATTCAGGAAGATTATTTAAGAATTTTGAGATATATTAGATTCTTTATAAATTATAGTAATTACCCTCATAATTCATCAGTAAAAAAATCAATCAAGCAAAACATTGCTGGTCTAGGCAATCTTTCAAAAGAAAGATTAATGAGTGAATTAAAAAAAATTATTTTATCTAAAAATTTTTTACAAATATCAAAAGACTCTTTTTCATTAGAAATTTTAACAACAATTTTTCCTCAGCTTATTAATCTTAATAATTTAGAAAAACTGAATGACTACTCAAAAAATATATTTAAAAATAAAACATTTATTTTTTTGATTTCCTACTTAATTATAGATGAAACTGATAATTCAAATTATTTTTTATTTAAGTATAATTTATCAAATGAAGATAAAAAAAGAATAAAGTTTCTTACTGAAAATTATGAATTATTCTCTGAAAAAGACTATTTCAATAAAAAAAACCTCCAAAGGATTTTTTATTTTAATAATAAATCTTACGTTATTGATTTATTAGATTTAAAAATTTTTAACTCTAAAACAGTACCAAAAAAACTAATTGAATTAAAAAAATATTTTGAACAGTTTAAGAAACCTATTTTTCCGTTAAAAGCACAGGATTTACTTGAAAAATACAATTTAAAAGAAGGAAAAGAATTTGGACAAAAAATTAGATTGATCGAGGACTTGTGGTTAAATAACAACTTTAAATTAAGTAATAAAGAAATTGATAACGTATTTGGAAATTAAATATATTTAACGTCTTTTATTTCAAAATTTTTTACGCCTGCAGGAGTTTTAATTTCAACTAAATCACCCTTATTTTTACCAATTAGACCCATACCTATCGGCGATTTAAAATATATTAGTTTTTCTTTTAAGTTTGCCTCATCCTTTCCAACAATCTTATATTTCAAACTTTCTTCAGTATCTAAATTTTGTAGCATTATTGTTGAACCGAATATAACTTTTCCGTCGTTATCTAATTTTGTAACATCAACAACATTTGCTCTAGCTATAATATCTTCAACTTCTTGAACTCTTCCTTCATTGTGAGATTGCTGCTCTTTTGCAGCATGATATTCTGCATTTTCTTTAAGATCCCCATGTGATCTTGCTTCAGCTATGGCCGCAACTATCTCAGGTCTTTTCTTCTCTTTTAAGAAAATCAATTCTTCTTTTAATTTTTCTAAACCTCTAACTGTGATCGGCTCTTTTTCCATAATTTATTTCCATTTAGCGATAGGTGGTAGTGACATTAAAATAGCCTCAACATTACCGTTCGTTTGTAAACCAAACTTTGTACCTCTATCATAAAGTAAGTTAAATTCAACATATCGACCTCTTTTTTCTAATTGAATTTCTCTTTGTTTATTTGACCATTTTTTCTTATATTTTTTTAATATAATTTCTCTAAAAATATTTTTAAAACTTATTCCTACTTCTCTTACAAAACTAAAATCTTTTTCCCAATTTTCTTTTTTATAATCAAAAAAAATTCCCCCTATACCTCTTGGTTCTTTCCTATGTGGCAAATAAAAATATTCATCACACCATTTTTTATATTTTTTATAAAAATTTTTATTATGTTTGTCACAAGATTTCTTTAATTCATTATGAAACCATTTTTCTAAACTTTTATCTTTCAGGCAAGGAGTAACATCCATCCCTCCACCAAACCATCCATGAGAAGTATAAATATATCTAGTGTTAAAATGCATAGCAGGAACATGAGGGTTTTTCATATGCATTACTACTGATATACCTGCTGCCCAAAAGTTTGGATTTTTATCTCCCCCAGGAATTCTATTTCTAAATTGTTTTGAAAATTTTCCGTAAACTTCAGAAAAATTTACTCCTACTTTTTCAAATATTTTTCCATTTTCTAATATTCTAAATTGGCCACCACCTTCATTTGAGTTTTTACCTCTTTCCCAATTTTTAATTTTGAAGATATTTTTCTTTGCTTCTAATTCTTCTATTTCTTGACAAATTACTTCTTGCAAAGTCTTAAACCAATTTCGTGCTAATTTTTTTTTAATTGTTTGATCCATAAATATTTGATTGTCTTATATTTTCTGACAATACTATTGCAACTGAAGATGCGAGGTTCAAGGATCTTTTTTTTTCAATCATTGGTATTTTTATCCTATTCTCTAACCTTTTATGAACCTCATCTGGAACACCAGCACTTTCTCTTCCAAATAGTAATGTGTCATTGAATCTAAATTTAAATTCAGTATAAATTTTACTGGCCTTAGTGGTCATTAAAACTACTCTATCATTCTTTTTTGCTTCAAAAAATTCATCTGAACTTTTGTAAACCCTCATCAATTTTTCATCCAGGTAGTCCATAACAACTCTTTTAAAACGCTTGTCATTCAGTAAAAATCCACAAGGCTCTATAATCTCAAGAACAGCCCCAAGGCAAGAACAAGTTCTAGCTATCGCAGCCGTATTTTGTGGTATATCAGGCTCGTAAAGTGCTATTTTAGGCATCGATTTAGTTTTTTTGTGTGTCATTGTTACCATGGAAAAATAACGTTTTTCTTCATATATGAAATCATATATTAAGAAAAAATTAAAATAATAACAAATGTCAGATTCAGAAAAAAAGAAGCCAAATAGACGAGATTTTATAGTGACTGCAACAACGGCAGCAGGTGCAGTAGGAGTGGGCGCGGTTGTTTGGCCGTTAGTTGATCAAATGAACCCTGACGCATCTGTGAAGGCATTAGCGAGTACAGAAGTTGATATAAGTGCAGTAGAACCTGGTCAATCAATAACCGTTTTGTGGAGAGGCAAACCAGTTTTTATAAAAAGAAGAACTCAAGATGAAATTGATAGTGCAAGAGCTGTTGATTTAAGTGAGTTAAAACATCCTGAAAAAGATGAGGATAGAGCAATAAATCCAGAATGGCTTGTTATGTTAGGAGTATGCACTCACCTTGGATGTGTACCTTTAAATGATAAAGGAGATTATGGGGCATGGTTTTGTCCATGCCATGGTTCACACTACGATACATCTGGAAGAATTAGAAAAGGACCGGCACCTACAAATATGGAAGTGCCAAAATACGAATTTGTAAATAGTAACACTATTAAAATTGGATAGAAAATTTTATGAGCGATCACGAATACACACCTAAATCAAAAGTTGGAAAATGGTTTAATGATAGACTTCCATTGCTAACACTTGCAAACCATTTAACAGATTATCCTACTCCCAAAAATTTAAATTACTGGTGGACATTTGGTGGAATTCTTACTTTTTGCTTAATCACTCAAATAATTACCGGTATTGTTTTGGGTATGCATTATGTGGCTCATGCTGATTTAGCGTTTCAGAGTGTAGAACATATAATGAGAGATGTTAATTATGGTTGGTTAATCAGATATGTTCATGCAAACGGTGCATCTATGTTTTTCTTAGCCGTTTATATTCATATCTTTAGATCTTTGTATTACGGGTCATATAAATCACCAAGAGAAGTTATTTGGATTATAGGTATGTTGATTTATTTCCTTATGATGGCAACTGCATTTATGGGGTACGTTCTTCCTTGGGGGCAAATGAGTTTCTGGGGTGCAACAGTAATTACAAACTTATTTAGTGCCATTCCTTTAGTAGGGGAGAGTATCACGAATTGGCTTTGGGGAGGTTATTCAGTTGATAATCCAACTTTAACTAGATTTTTTAGTTTGCACTATTTGTTTCCTTTTTTAATTTTAGGACTAGTTGTGCTTCACATTTGGGCGCTACATGTTCCAGGAAACAATAACCCTATTGGAATAGATATAAAAAAACCCTCTAAGGATACTGTTCCTTTTCATCCGTATATTGTGATTAAAGATGCATTTGCACTTTTAATATTCTTATTAATATTTGCATTCTTTGTATTCTTTTCACCTAATATTCTAGGTCATGCGGACAACTATATTGAAGCAAACCCACTAGTCACACCAGCTCATATTGTTCCTGAATGGTACTTGTTACCATTTTATGCAATCTTGAGATCAGTACCCGATAAACTGCTTGGAGTAATAGCAATGTTTGCTGCAATATTTGTATTAGTGATTTTACCTTGGTTAGACACTTCTAAAGTTAGATCAACTGTTTTCAGACCAATATATAAACAGTTCTACTGGTTTTTAGTTGCTGATGTATTAATACTTGGTTATGTTGGCGCAATGCCAGCAGAAGGCTTGTATTTATTAATCGCAAGAGTGGCAACAGCCTATTACTTCGCACACTTTTTAATAATTTTACCTTTCTTAGGAATGAAGGAAAAAACAACTCCATTACCTCTAAGTATAACTGAGCCTGTATTGGGTGGATCTACTGATATGGCGATGGCTAGAAATAATTCAGATTTTAAAGATAAACTGTGAAAATCTTTTTAAAATTAACTTTCTTATTTGTTATAATTTCATCATTAATTTTATCGAGAGCAAATGCAGCTGGCGAACAGCAAGAATTATTAAAAGTTGATTGGTCTTTTAAGAGTTTCTTTGGCAAATTCGATAGAGCTTCCCTTCAAAGAGGATATCAAGTTTATACAGAAGTTTGTGCTTCATGCCACTCACTTAAACATTTAAGTTATAGAAATCTTGCAGAAAAAGGTGGACCAGAGTTTACAGAACTTGAGGCTAAAGCTATTGCTTCAAATTTCGAAGTAACAGACGGACCAAATAGTGATGGAGAAATGTTTGAAAGACCAGCTAAGTTGTCCGATAAATTTGTAATGCCTTATGCAAATGTTCAGGAAGCAATTGCTGCTAATGGAGGAGCATATCCTCCAGATATGTCAGTGCTTGTAAAAGCAAGAGGTGGTGGAGCAAACTATATCTATTCTGTTTTAATGGGCTACGATGAACCGCCAGCAGGGATGGAGCTTGATGATGGTGTGTATTACAATAAATATATGTATGGAAATAAAATTAAAATGGCATCTCCTTTGGATGATGACATTGTAGAGTATTCAGATGGGACAAAAGCAACAGTAGACCAAATGGCCAAAGATGTAACAACTTTTTTACAGTGGACAGCTGAACCACATTTAGAGGCAAGACATAAACTAGGTTTTAGGGTGATTATATATTTATCAGTGTTAACAATTTTAGTTTATTTCACTATGAAAAAAATCTGGTCACGTATTGAAACGAAAGTTTAAAATATCTCCATCCTTAACAATATAGTCTTTACCTTCTAATCTCATTTTTCCAGCCTCTTTAGATTTCAACCATCCCTGATTATTTAAAAAATCTTCATAAGAAATTGTTTCGGCTCTTATAAATCCTTTTTCAAAGTCAGAGTGAATTTCCCCTGCAGCATTTGGTGCTGTAGATTCCTTTGAAATAGTCCATGCTCTTGACTCTTCAGGTCCCGATGTAAAAAAAGTTTGTAAGGATAAAAGTTCATATCCTTTTCTAATTAATGAATTAAGTCCTGTATCCGACATATTAATCATTTTCATATAATTTTTTTTTTCATTTTCATCCTCTAATTGGTTTATTTGATTTTCTATATCTGCAGAAATTACCAATGTATTTTTTTTATCAAATTTTTTTATAAAGTCCTCAGTGTATTTGTTACCTGACTTAATACTTTCCTCATCTACATTGCACACATATAGTTTTGGTTTAGTACTAAGAAGTCCACTATTTTTTAAAAGTTTTTGATCGAATTCATTTGTGATCAATGTTAAATCACCATCCTCATCGATTATTTTCTGAGCTGCCTTCAACAATTTGAGCTCTTCATTATCAACATTTTTTTTATTTTTTTTATCAAGTCTCTTTTGAATTGACTCCAAATCAGCTAGCTTCATTTCAGTTTCTATAATCTCCAAATCTCTGACAGGATCAACGGTAGGGTTAACATTTTGAATGTCATCCGAGTCAAAACATCTGATCATATGAATAATGGCATCAACTTCTCTGATGTGAGATAAGAATTTATTACCTAATCCTTCCCCTTTAGAGGCTCCTTTAACAAGACCCGCGATATCAACAAATGAGATAGTAGTATTAATCTTTTTTTTTGAAATTGAAATTTCTGCAAGTTTATCAAGTCTTTCATCGGGAACTGCCACAATACCAATATTTGGATCAATTGTGCAAAAGGGAAAATTTTCTGCTTGTGCTTTATTAGAGTTTGTTAAAGCGTTAAATAAAGTAGATTTACCAACATTTGGTAATCCAACGATTCCACATTTAAAACCCATTTAATTGTTGTTAACAGTACTAGAGAATAAGTCTAATTTTTTGTCAATCAATATAGTTAAAGACTCAATTATATTACTTGTTATCGAGTCCAAATGAACTTGTTCATCCTCATTAAAGTCGTTTAGCACATAATCAGAGACAGGTATTTTATTTTCTGGCTTTCCTATGCCTATACGAACTCTTGAATATTCCTTGCCTATAAATTTGTCAATTGATGCGATGCCGTTATGACCTGCACTTGATCCACCAAACTTTGCTTTAATTTTTCCAAATTCAATATCCAGGTCATCATGGAATACAATCACATCTTCTGCATCTATTTTAAAGTATTCAAGTAGTTCTCTAATACAAATTCCTGAATTATTCATAAATGTAAGAGGTTTAATTGCATATATTTTTTTATCACCAATATTTCCAGTAGTTAATAATCCCTTAAATTTTGGTTTTTGCTTAGACAATCCAAACTTTTGGTTAATTGCATCCACAATTTTAAAACCAATGTTATGTCTATTATTTTGACTATTTGGAGTCGGATTTCCTAAACCAACAAGTAACAGCATATCAAATTAAATCTGGAAAAAAAATTTCACTATTTATTATTTTTTATCTGATGAAGATTTATCTTCTTCTTTAGTTTTCTCACCCTCGACCTTTTCACCATCAGTTGAAGTTTTATCACCGCCTTCCGCAGCTGCTTCTGTTCCTTCTGCAGCCTCACCTTCAGCTGTCTCCGCTGGTTTTTCTGGTTCTTTAACTACCGTAGGTGCAGCAACTGTTGCAATCACAAAGTCTCTACCTTGAATAGTAGGCATAACATTTTCAGGCAAATTAATTGAAGAAATTTTTATACTTGTACCGATATCCAAACCTTCTAAATCTACAACAAGCTCAGTTGGAATGTTTTCTGCAGGACATCTCAATTCTACCTTACGTCTTACAATATTTAATACCCCTCCTCGTTTAAGCCCTGGTGATAGTTCATTGTTTATAAATTTCACAGGTATTTCTAAAATAATTTTTCCACCTTTAACAATTCTCATTAAATCGAAATGAATAGGCTCATCAGTGACAGTATCAAAAGCAATATTTCTTGTTAAAACTTTTTGTTCTTTCCCATCTAAATTAATAGAAATTACATTAGATAGGAAATTTTCTTTATTTATTAAATTCTTTATCTCTTTAGTTGTAATTGAAATTTTTTCATTTGGCTGTTCTCCGCCATAAACTATACCTGGAACACTACCTTTGCTTCTTAGGTCGTTCACTTGGCCTTTAGTTTTTGTTTCTCTAATTCTAGCTTGTATTGTGCTCATAAAAAGCTGGTTTTTAACCGAAGTTTGCTAATTTTACAAGTTTTATTTAAATAGATCTGAAACAGATGTTGAATTAGAAATCCTTTTAATAGCTTCAGCTAACAATATCGATATTGATAATACTTCAATATTTCTCACTTTTTTTAATTTGTCTGAACTGTCTATACTATCTGTAATAACTAAATTTTTAATTTTTGAATTCTTTATCTTTTTAACTGCATCACCGCTAAAAACACCATGAGTTGCATATACATGAACTTCTTTTGCACCTCTTTTTAATAAAGCATCAGCCGCATTAACAATTGTTCCTCCAGAATCAATTATATCATCAGTTAAAATACAAATTTTATTTTTAACATTTCCAATGACATTCATAACTTGTGACTTTCCAGGACTAGGTCTTCTTTTGTCAACTATTGCTAAACCAACGTCTAATTTTTTTCCTAATGCTCTTGCTCTTTCAACTCCTCCAACATCAGGAGCAACACATACTATATTATTACTTTTAATTTTCTTTTTAATATGCTTTGCAAAGATTGGGGTAGCAAAAAGGTTATCAACTGGGATATCAAAAAAACCTTGAATTTGTCCTGCGTGCAAATCTACTGTAACCACTCTGTCAGCTCCTGCATTTGTAATTAAGTTTGAGACTAATTTTGCAGAAATAGAAGTTCTTGGTACAACCTTACGATCTTGTCTGGCATAACCAAAATAAGGAATTACAGTAGTGATATTTTTGGCAGATGATCTTTTAAGTGCATCTATACAAAGAAGCAACTCCATTAAATTATCATTTGCCGGTGAGGACACTGATTGAATTATAAAAATACTGTTACCTCTTATATTTTCATTAATTTCAATATATATCTCACCGTCAGCAAATTTTCTAATACTGGTATTTACTAATTTATTTTTTAGATTTTTTGAAATTTTATTACTTAGCTGTTTATTGCTATTTCCAGTGAGAATCTTCATTTTTGAGAATAACTTATTTAATCATAATTACAGAAATATTTCTACCATAATCATTTATTTTGTTTCTAATTGATCTTCTAGCACTGAAAAAGTTGTTACCTAATAAATATGTATCTTTTTTGATGATTTCAATGTTTTTAACCCCAAATTTTATAAGTTGATCTTTAATATAATCACTTAAACTGAAATAAATTTTATTTTGTTTGATTTTAAAAAATTTTTTATTAGACCTTTTTTGATTAATAAATTTATCCAAGAAATCATTTCTTACTTCATAGTTTTCTTTTCCTATGCAAGGTCCAATTACAACAATTAAGTCTTTAAAATTACTACCACTTGACTTAAACTTTCTTAATGTAGTAGATATTATTTTTTTGTATGCTCCTTTCCATCCTGCATGTAGCGCACCAATCAAATTGTTAACTGGGTCATACATCAAAATAGGAGCACAATCAGCCGTTAAAATTCCTAAAGCAATACCTTTTTTATTTGTTATTATAGAGTCGCCTTTTAATTTTTTTTTTGGAATTTCCAATATTTTATAGACTTTATTGCTGTGAATTTGATCTAACAATAAAAGATTTTTTCTATTACAGCCGAATTTTTGGCAAACTTTTTCTATATTTTTTCTTACATCTTTAATTTTATCATCAGATCCTAGACCACAATTTAAACCTTTATAAATACCTTTTGATACACCTCCCAGTCGATTAAAAAAACCATGTCTTATATTTTTGAATTTAGAAAGTTTTTTAGATTTAAACATTATTCAAAACCAAAAAAATTATTTTTCTTATTTTTATATCCAAAAATTACCTTAAAAAGACTGCCCATTTGTTTTTCGTCAAGTAGCCTAGACAAAGTTTCTCTCATATATATTTTTTCTGCATTAGTCTTTTTTTTTTCTAAAATCTGTGCTCTTTCAATTATACCCATTCTTTCTAAAAAAAACCTTTGAGTAACTATTTTTTTAACTTTAAGATTATTTTTAAGGAAATACTCTTTCAATAAATTGAAATTTACCAGTGAAGTAATATCTGTTTTACCAAGATTTTTTAACATTTTTTCAGTTGAAATTTTTTTATTATCCATCACGGCCTGAATGGTATTTAAGTTATTTCCATTCAAATAACCATAATCTATAAGTAAAATACCACCAGAAAGTTTATTGATTTTCTTTATTATTGGATTTAATTCCAAAAATCCTTTTTTAGGAAATTCAATAAATTTCAGTTTTTTTAATGTCTCAAATGTCTTTATTTGAGCCACATCTTTCTTTTTACCTCTTATAAACTTTTCAATAACATCAGTTTTGTTTTTCACAGAGTAACATTTTTCAGACAATTCATTGTTTACATTAGAAAATTGTTTAATTGGGATTGCATCAAAAAATTCGTTACCAAAAAAAATAACTGGTCCTTTTTTTATTGACTTAAAGTTTTTGATCCACTTAATATTTTTATTATTTATATTTTGTTTTTGTAATCTTTTTAAAAATACACTTTTCTCATATAAGTAAATTTTTATAGCTTTATTTAATTCAGGAAATTTCTTTAGAGTATTAATTATAACTTTAGTTAAGCTTCCATCTCCTGGTCCAAGTTCTACAAAATTAAATATTTTAGGTTTACCCATTTTTTCCCAGACAGAAACCAACCATATGCCTACAATCTCTGAGAATAAGTTTGATACAGTGGGGGATGTTATAAAATCTCCATTTTTACCAAATGGATTTTTGCTTGAGTAATAACCTATCTCAGGTTCATAAAGAATTTTTTCAATAAAATCGTCCACAGGCAAAGGTTTTTTTAAAGTAATATTAAATTTTTTGAGAGCTGGCTTCATCATTTCTTTTAAAATAAATTAAAAACCCAATTAAAATCATTATGATGCTTAAAAGCATACCCATACTGACATGTCCAAATAAATATCCAATTTGTATATCTGGCTCTCTAAAAATTTCAGAAGTAATTCTAAAACATCCATAAAGTATTAAGAACATGAATGAACAGGTTCCAATTTTATAATTTTTATTAAAAAAAATTAAATTCATTAAAATAAATAAAATAAAACCCTCTAAAAAAGCTTCATATAATTGAGAAGGGTGTCTCAATTTATCATCGTAGTTTGGAAAAAAAACTCCCCAACTAGAATTTGTAACTTTTCCAACCAATTCTCCATTTATAAAGTTCGAAATCCTACCAAATAAAATTCCTATTGGCGCTGTTATAGATACTAAATCTAAAAAAATAAAAATATCTTTCTTATTTTTTTTTGAAAAAAAATAACTAGCAATAATTATACCAATTAAGCCACCATGAAATGACATGCCACCGTTCCATATCATAAAAATTTCAATTGGATTATTCAGAAAATATTGAAAATTGTAAAAAATTACATATCCTAACCTTCCCCCTAAAATAATTCCTATTATCAAAAATGAGATATAATCTTCAAATAATTTTAGAATTTTATCATCTTTAATAAGTACTTTTTTACAATATAGCCAACCTAATATAATCCCGAAGATATATGATAGAGAATACCACCTTACACTAAAAGAGAATATTTCAAAAGCTATTGGGTCAAAATTATTAGTAAACATTTGTAAAATTTATTATAAGCTATTAAATATAATTCTAGTAAATAATTATTATGTCAAAATCAAGATTCGTATTCGATAAATTTGCAAAACTAATTGAACAAGGTCTTATTAATTACAAAGATCTATCTGATGAAATAATATCAATACTAAAATCAAAGAGAGATGAAATTGTATTTAAAATGAAACTAGCCAGTAAAGAAGAAGTAGATATTTTGAATAAGAGAATTAACAAACTCGAAGAAAAACTTGAAGAAAAGAAAAGAAGAAAAAAAACTAGTAAGGCAAAGAAATAGTCACCTTCAACCCACCCAATTTTGATTTACTAAATTTTATATCTCCTCCATGAGATTTTATAATATCAGATGATATTGACAAACCTAAACCAACGCTGGATTTAGATTCAGATCTACTTTTATCTATTTTATAGAATGGTTTGATAATATTTTGAAACTCTGATTTGTCTACCCCAGGACCGTCATCATCTATTGATAAAATAATTATTGAGTTTTTTTTTTCTAAATTTACTGATATTTTTTCTGCATATCTAACAGAATTATCTATTAAATTATTTATGCACCTTGTAATTAAATTTCTTCTTCCATTAAAATAGATTTTTTTCTGAATTTTTTTTTCAATATTATTATTTTCATATCTTGAAATTATATCATCTATTAGTTCTGAAATATTAAATGTTTCAGTTTTATCTTTTGCACCTGTGCTAGTAAATTGAAGGTATTCATTCAGCATTTTTTCCATTTCATCAACATCCTCTGAGATTTTTTTTGACAAATTTTTATCTTTTATAACAGCTAACTGTAGTTTTATTCTAGTTAGAGGTGTTCTTAAATCATGACTAATACCAGATAACATTTCAGATCTTTGATTTAGATGTCTTTGAATTCTTTTTCTCATTTTCTCAAATTCAAGACCTGCTTTTCTTATTTCTAAGGCTCCAGACGGTCTAAACTCCTCAATATCTTCGCCTCTACCAAATTTTTCAGATGCTTGTGCAAGCTTGGTAATAGGTCTTGTTTGATTTTTTAAGAAAATCATTGCTACTGCTATCATCAAAATTGCTGGAACTGTTATCCAAAACGCAAATATCCTAATAGATGATGCTTGAATTCTTTCTTTAGGAAAAAATATTTGCAAGACCCCATCTCTAAATTTTATTCTTAAATCTACAACTTCTTTATATGATATAGTATTAAACCAATGCTCACCAATTTTAGGTTTCAATTCTCTTCTTAACGTCCTATCCATTGGACTGAACCACCTTTCAACTTTTATATCTGGTAGTTTTTCATTATCTAGAAATCTAACGGAAAAGCTAAAATTTTTATTATAGAGGTCTGTGACTATTTTTTTATTATATTCACTCTCATTGTCATAAATATCAATAATAGTAACTATTTCGCTTACCAAAGCTTTTGTTAAGCCTTTATTTGTCTTAATCCATAAACTGTCAAAAAAAACTAAAGATATAGTGATTTGTAATATCACTATTGGCACTGCTACGATTAATAAACCTCTGTAAAATAATCTTTTAGGTAAAATGTTTTTTAGAAATTTATTCAATCCAAAGGACATATCCCTCTCCTCTAATTGTTTGCAAGTACTTAGGGCTTTTTGGAGTTTCTTCAATTTTCTTTCTTAGTCTGGTAACTATGACGTCAATCGATCTTTCTTTATCTAAATCTATTAAACTCGCAATCTCTTCTCTTTTAAAAATTTTACCTGGTGAGTTTAACATTTTTTCTAAAATTAGTTTTTCAGTACTATTTATTTTTAGTCTTTGGTCATCTTTAAAGATAAAAAGCTTTTTTAGGTCAATTTTTATATTGCCGAATTCAATAACTCTTTTTATTTCTAATGATTTAGTTTTATTTAAAATATTATTTATTCTTAAAATTAATTCTTTTGGTTCAAAAGGCTTTGTTAAATAATCGTCTGCACCTACTTCAAGTCCTTCAATTCTTTCAGATGGTTCTCCCTTGGCTGTTAATAATAATATTGGTGTATCAATTTTTTTTTTATAATCTTGAGTAAATTCTAGCCCAGTTTTTCCTGGCATCATTATATCTAGCACTATTAAGTCAAATTTAATGACTTTAGTCTTTTCAAAAGCATCATTTGAGTCCTTAGCGGTTGAAACAAGATAATTATTTTGATTTAAATACTCCTTTACTAGATCTCTAATTCTATCATCATCATCTACAATTAATATATGCGCTTTAAAGTTTTTCATTAATAATTTTTTTAAGTACTTTATCAAAACTTATAACGTCGTTAGATTCAGAACTTAAAAATGCATCATAAATTCTCTTTTTTTGAGCAGAAAAAATTTCATCAAATATTTTTTCCCCTTCTTCTGTTAAGTATACATGTTTAACTCTTGTATCTATTTCGTCTCTTTTAAATTCTATAGCTTTAATCTCTACTAAATCTTTTAAAACTCTATTTAAACTTTGCTTAGTTACTTTAAGTTTTCTTAATAAACTTGAAATAGTTATGCCTTCATATAATGATATAAGGTGAATTACTTTGTTATGGGCAGTTCCTAAAGCATGTTTATCTAAAACCTTTTTAGCATCAGCGACAGTTTCTCTATATCCATTGAATATTTTTTCTATATATTCTTTTAATTGATGATCTTTTAGATATAAAAGTTTTTTCATAATGGTAAGTTATATTGACATATTATATATACAAAGATATTTTTTCTAAAAAATAAATCAAATGATACCATACGATAAAAGAGACGGGAAAATCTGGTACAATGGTGAGCTTGTCGAGTGGCAAGATGCAAAATTTCATGTCATAAGTCATGGTCTTCATTATGCAAGTTTAGTTTTTGAGGGACTAAGAGTTTATGAGGGAGAAATTTTTAAATTAGAGGAACATACTGATAGATTATATCATTCAGCTAAGAGGATGGATTTAACTATTCCTTATACCAAAGAAGAAATTAATAAAGCTTGTAATCAAATAATAAAAATTCAAAATGTACAGAATGGTTATGTAAGGCCTTTTGCTTGGAGAGGAAGCGAAATGATGGGTGTATCTGCTCAAAAAACTAAAATAAATGTAGCTGTTGCCACGTGGGAGTGGGGTGATTATTTCGATCCTAAGTTGAAAATTGAAGGCATTAAGTTAAACATCTCAAATTGGAGAAGACCAGCTCCAAATACAATACCTTGGGACAGTAAAGCTGCAGGATTGTATATGATTTGTACACTTTCAAAGCACGAAGCTGAAAGACAAGGATTTAGTGAGTCTTTAATGCTAGATCATGAAGAAAATGTTGCAGAGTCAACAAGCGCTAATATTTTTTTTAAAGATAAAAATGGAGAACTTCATACACCTATTCCAGATTCCTTTCTAAATGGTATTACACGACAAACAGTAATTGAACTTGCCAAATCAAAAAATATAAAAGTTCATGAAAGAAAAATTAAACCAGATGAGTTGCCAAACTTTGAGGGATGTTTTTTAACTGGAACAGCTGCTGAGATAACCCCAATATCTCAAATTGCTGAGAATAATTATAAAGTTTGTGATCTAATTTTAGATTTATCAGCAAGCTATGGTAAATTAGTGAGAAAAAAAAGAGCTGCTTAATCTTTATTGTCCTCAGATATCGCGTGGTCTATACCTTTTCTTAAATATTCATATCCAGTATATAAAGTAAGAAAAGCAGAAAGCCATAATAAAATTATTCCAATTGTTTGAGCATTATAGTCTTGGAAATTTATAATTTTATTTCCAGTTTCTCCAGTGAGCAAAACAGCAATACAAAACATTTGAAGAAAGGTTTTTACTTTTGCTAGACTTGAAACTGGAAGTTTGACACTTCCTTTAGCTAAAAATTCTCTTAAACCAGAAATTAATACCTCTCTAGTAAGTATTATTATTGCAGCAATAACCTCAAAGTTTTTAATAGTTCCATCCATAACAAGTAATATTAGTGCTGTAGCTACTATAATTTTGTCAGCAATTGGGTCTAATAATTCACCGAGCTTAGATTCCTCCTTAAACATTCTTGCTAATAATCCATCTAAGAAGTCAGTAAATGAGGCAATTACAAATAGTGCAAAAGGAATTACATCTCCATAAAACCCTGGCAAATAAAATGCGAAAACAAATATAGGAACAATTATAATTCTACCAATAGTTAGATAATTTGGAATTTTCATATATTACTCGTGGAAGTAATTATATATCTTTTTTGCAACTTTTTCTTCAACTCCTTCGACTGTTTTTATCTCATCTAAGCTAGCGGATTCAACTGCTCTGGCTGAGCCAAAGTGATTTAAAAGTGCTCTTTTTCTGATAGATCCAATTCCATCAATTTGATCAAGTAAAGATTTACTAATACCTTTTTTTCTCTTTGCTCTATGTGCACTTATTGCAAATCTATGAGACTCGTCTCTTAATCTTTGTAAGAAAAAGAGGGTAGGGTCATTTTTTTCAAACTTAAATTCTTTACCATTATGAAAAAAGGTTTCATTACCACTATTCCTAAATTTACCTTTTGCGATTGCTATCATAGGGATATCATGTAGTCCTAATTCGTTAAGTGTTTCTCTTGCAACAGAATATTGTCCCTTTCCTCCATCAACAATTACTAAGTCTGGCATAGTTAAATAATTATCCTTCTCTTGCACAGCTTTTTTAAACCTCCTATTTAAAACTTCACGCATCATTCCATAATCATCCTGCTCATTTTTTTTAATCTTAATATTAAATTTTCTATATCTTTTTTTAATAAAACCTTCCTCACCATATGTTATTAGTGCGCCCACACTATTAGTCCCTTGAATATGACTATTGTCATAAACTTCGACTAAATTAATATTATTTTCTAAATCAAATTTTTTAGATACGTTTTCAAATAGCTCTTTATTATTTTGGCTCTCATAAATTTTCCTATTTAAACTATCTTTTGCATTTTTAAGTGCTTGATTTACAACTTTAAGTTTAGATCCTTTTTTCGCTACTGAAATATTTATTTCTTTATTTTCTTTTTTTGAAAGTGTTTTTTCAATTAAAACTTTTTCTTTAATATCTTCACTTAAAATAATAGAGCTCGGTACACTTTTGTTTTCATAGAATTGAGAAACAAAGGAGTTAAGAATTTCTTTTATGTTATCATTTGGATCATGTTTAGGAAAAAAAGCTTGATTACCCCAGTTTTGTTTTGATCTATAGAAAAAAACTTGAATACAAGTTTTTCCAGACTCTTTGTAGCCAGCTATTACATCTGCTTCTACTAAATTTGCCTCATTTATTCTTTGAGACGATTGAATAATATTTAAAGATTTTATTCTATCTCTTAATATTGCAGCTTTTTCAAAATCTAAATCTTCACTAGCCTTTTCCATTTGGTTTGATAAATTTTTTTGAATTTTTCTTGATTTCCCTGATACGAATTCAATAGCGTTGTCTACAGACAGCTTATATTCATCCTCTTCTATATATCCAACACATGGCCCAGAACATCGCTTAATTTGATAAAGGATACATGGTCTTTCTCTTTTTTTAAAAACTGTATCATCACAAACCCTAAGCTGAAAAATTTTTTGGATCATTTTGATGGTCCAGTTTGCGGATCCTGCCGAAGCAAATGGTCCAAAATAAAAACCCTCTTTAGTTTTTTTCCCTCTGTGTCTTTTAATTTGAGGCCATTTATCTTGATTACCGATAAAAATAAATGGAAATGATTTATCATCTCTAAGTAGAATATTAAACCTAGGTTTATACTTTTTAATTAAGTTTGCTTCTAAAAGTAGCGCCTCACTTTCATTTGAGGTGCTAGTAATCTCAATTTTGGTTGTTTGAGATAACATTCTCTCAGTCCTGATAATATGATTTTTCTCTGATACATAACTTTTTAACCTATTTGGCAAGTTTTTTGCCTTACCAACATAAAGTATCTCGTTTTTAGAATTTAACATTCTATACACTCCAGGAAGTTTGGGTATAAGTGGTAACTCTTTTTTTATTGCTTCTTTACCAATATCAGAGCTTACCATGACTTCTTTTTTTTGAAATTTGAATACCAACGGATGAACAATCTTTCATGATTTCTAACTTCTCAATTTGAAGACTTATTTTATCAATTCTTTTATCTTTGAATAATTCGTCGAATACATCTTCCGCTAATGTTTCAAGAAAATTATAATGTTTATTTTTAATTAGTTTTTTTATCAATTTTACAATTTTTGCATAATTTACGATTGATTTAATATCTTTGTCGTTAGAAGGTTTTTTGTCTTCATAATTTACCTCTAAATTAAATTTTACTTTCTGGGGAGCTTTCCTTTCAAAATCAAAATACCCAAGTTTTAAGTCAAGAATAAGCTCCTTAATAAGTACCTTTTTTTCGTAATTAAATAGAGTTTTATTCTTATCTATTTTAATAATTTTAAGATTATTTTTTCTCATATTATTTAATTCTTGATGCAATATAATCTAAAATGACTGGATTATAATATTGAAAACAATCAGCCATATTCATTACGTGTCCAGGATTTTTTTGTTTTGAAACATTTTCTTTCCAGTCATATCCTCCTACCACACATTTTTTTCCATTAACTTTATAATTCTCTGAAATAACAATTCTTTTTACACCCGGGACTTCTTCTAACCAATCTGATAACAGTCCTTCATACTTATCTCTAGGATGAGTAAAAGCTAGAACGGGTACATTATTTGATTTTTTAATATTATCAATCTGTCTTTGTCTTAGTTCTGCAGGACCTGGGCGCTTTTTAGCAAATTTTTTTAGTGCCTCTTCAGGACCAACTTTTTTGACTTTATATTTTTTGGAAAGTTTACCAAAACAAGCTTGCATGTATGATATACCTCCACCTACTTTATCAGGATGAGCAGCTAATAACATTAAAGTTAATAGACCACCACAAGAGTGACCTGATATAATAATCTGTTTTCTGGGAACTCCTATATTTATAAATTTTTCAACTAATTCTAAGTTTTTTTCAATTCTTTTATCTAATTTATGTTTACCCACATAAGGGGTTTTAGATTTCCACCAGCTTTTTTTCAATGACATGTCCCCCGCAAAGTCATTAGAGCAAAAGTTATAAACCCTAATTCTCTTACCGTTGATTTCTTCATCTACTAGTGATGCTTGATTTATTAGATCCATTGCCCAAACACATTCATTCTTTTTTGCCTTGTCATTTGTGTTTTGACCATGATTAAAAATAATTATAATTTTATTTTTAGGGTCCTCGACAGCAAAACCTTCTTTTACTTTAGCTGATTTAGTAATAAAGCCACTTTTTAAAATTTTAGTAGCATAAACATTGGTGCATAATAGAAAGCTAATAAAGATGACACCTAAAACTTTTTTCATTCTTTTCCTCCCATTATATCTGGTGTTTGCCAGTTCAGATTTTGTCCACTGTCAATAGCTAAGACTTGCCCTGTAATAGATATATTTTTTATAAAAAAGTCAACAGCATTACATATCTGTTCAACATCTACCTGTCTTTTTAATGGAGTTGCCATGTATTGTTTTTTGAAATGTTTCACACTTTGCCTCTTGTTTTTGATTGTAGGGCCTGGCGCAATACCATTTACTCTAATTTTTGGAGCTAAACTCATTGCACTAGTCTTGGTCAAAGTATAAAGACCAGTTTTACTGATAGTATAAGAAAAAAAGTATGGTGTTAGTTTAAATACTCTTTGATCAATTATATTAATTATATTGTTATTTTTTCCTTTAATATTTTTAGCAAATTCTTTTGATAGAAGAGCAGGTGTTCTTAAATTTGTTCTCAGGTGCTGCCCCCAACTATCAGTAGTAAAATTCTCTAATTTATCATTTTCAAAAAGTGATGCATTGTTTATCAGACAGTCGAAATATTTAAGTTTATTTTTCGCAAATTTAACAATTTTATTTACATCACTCTCAACACTTAGATCACCTTTTACTAAATAAACCTTTGTGCCATTTTGTGATAACTCTTTTTTTAACGTTTCAGCATTTTTTTTCGATTTGTTAAAATGAATTACAATTTCTATTCCTTTACCAGAGAGTTTTCTAGCAATAGCAGCTCCAATTCTTGTTGCTCCGCCTGTAATAATTATTTTATTTGCTTCCATTTCTTCTTACCTTTTTGAGCTCTAGTGCCAGGCATACCCATTGTAGATCTTCCTTTTGGGTATATTTTATTTTTTAAATTGTATTGTTTTACTTTTGGATTAAGTGTAACTTCTAACTCAGTACTTTCAAGTTTTCTAATTTCATCCCTTATTTTAGCAGCTTCCTCAAACTCTAAGTTTGTAGCAGACTCTTTCATTTTTTTATTTAGTGCCTTTATATGTTTCTTTAAATTTCCACCTACATTTGCACCTGTTCCAATAGTTACATAGTCTTTTTCATAAACACTCTCTAAAACGTCACTGATCTCTTTTTTAACAGTAGAAGCGCTAATTTTATTCTTTTTATTATATTCAAGTTGAATATTTCTTCTTCTTTCAGTTTCTTTTATTGCTTTTTTAATGCTTTTAGTTTCTTTATCGGCATACAAGATTACCTTTCCATCTAAATTTCTTGCGGCTCTCCCGATTGTTTGAATTAAGGATGTTTCAGATCGTAAAAATCCTTCTTTGTCAGCATCTAGTATTCCAACTAATGCACATTCAGGAATATCAAGTCCCTCCCTTAATAGGTTTATGCCAACTAAAACATCAAACACACCTAGCCTCAAGTCTCTCATAATTTCTATTCTTTCAAGGGTATCAATGTCTGAGTGCAAATATCGAACTTTTATGCCATTTTCATGGAGGTACTCTGTCAGATCCTCAGCCATTTTTTTTGTTAATGTAGTAACTAATACTCTATAATTTTTTTCGATGGTTTTTTTACATTCGTGCATTAGATCATCGACTTGATTTTTAGCAGGTTTGATTTCAACAGGGGGATCTATTAATCCAGTAGGTCTTATAACTTGATCTATAAATTTACCTTTGGTTTGTTCTAATTCCCATGGACCAGGTGTTGCTGATACAAAAACAGTTTGTGTCCTCATCATATCCCACTCTTCAAATTTTAATGGTCTATTGTCCATACATGATGGAAGTCTAAAACCATATTCTGCTAAAGTACTTTTCCTAGATCGATCTCCTTTAAACATTCCATTTAGCTGTGGAACTGTAACATGACACTCATCAACAAATATTAACGTATTATCAGGAAAATATTCAAATAGAGTAGGCGGAGGTTCACCAGGTTTTCTTCCAGATAAAAACCTTGAATAATTTTCAATTCCTGCACATGACCCTGTTGCTTCAATCATTTCAAGATCGAATTTCGTTCGCTCTTCCAATCTTTGTGCTTCAAGTAATTTATTTTGTTCTTTATGTTTATTAAGAGTAATCTCTAATTCTTTTTTGATATTTATTACTGCCTGTTCTATTGTAGGTTTTGGAGTTATGTAGTGGCTGTTAGCATAAACTTTAATTAAATTTAATTCTCTTACCTGATCACCTGTTAATGGATCAAACTCCTCAATTTTCTCAAGTTTGTCCCCAAATAAACTTAGCCTCCAAGCCCTATCTTCTAAATGAGAAGGAAAAATTTCTAAATATTCACCTCTAGCTCTAAATGTACCTCTATAAAAATTTTGGTCATTTCTTTTGTATTGAAGTGCAACTAAAGATTTTATTATATGCTCTCTATTATATTCATAGTTTTTTTGCAAAGTAAGTGTCATTTTACTGTAAGCTTCAACAGATCCTAATCCATAGATGCACGATACACTGGCAACTATAAGAACATCATCTCTTTCAAGAAGAGAACGAGTGGCCGAGTGTCTCATTCGATCAATTTGCTCGTTAATTGATGCCTCTTTTTCTATATAAGTGTCTGATCTTGGAACATATGCCTCTGGAGTGTAATAATCGTAGTAGGACACAAAATACTCCACAGCATTGTCTGGAAAAAAACCTTTCATCTCGCCGTATAGCTGTGCAGCAAGTGTTTTATTTGGTGCAAGTATTAAAGCTGGTCTGTTCGTTTCTTCAATTACTTTAGCCATAGTAAAGGTTTTACCTGATCCCGTAACACCTAATAAAACTTGATTAAACTCGTTCTTCTTAGCACCATTTACTAAATTTTTAATAGCTTCTGGTTGGTCACCAGCTGGTTTAAAATCAGATTTAATTTTAAATTTCTTTCCACCTTCAAGTTTTCCACCAATTTTTGGATTTTTACTTTGAATATCTGTAATTAAATCTTGATAAGTATTTTCCATATATTAAATAAAGTAATAGAATATAAACAATTTTCAATGAGCATAATATCTAACAGTCTTAAAAGAATTAAACCCTCTCCTACCATTGCAGTTACCCAGAAAGCAAGAGAATTGAAAGCCGCTGGAAAAGATGTAATAGCTTTAGGTGCAGGCGAACCCGACTTTGATACTCCAGATAATATTAAAAAAGCTGCAGTAAAAGCTATAAGAAAAGGCGATACTAAATACACCCCAGTTGATGGGACTCCAGCAATTAAAAACGCAGTTATAAAAAAGTTTAAAAGGGAAAATAACTTAACTTATACCTCAGACCAGATAACAGTAGGTACTGGCGGAAAACAAGTTTTGTATAATGCTTTTGTAGCAACATTAAATAAAGGTGATGAAGTTATTATCCCAGCTCCGTTTTGGGTATCATATCCAGATATGGTTTTACTTGCTGGAGGTAAACCAAAATTTATTAAATGTGGGGAAGAAGATGGTTTTAAATTAAATCCATCAAAACTTAAAAAAGCAATTACTAAAAAAACAAAATGGATAATTTTAAATTCTCCATCAAATCCAACTGGTGCAGCTTACACAAAAAAAGAAATTATTAATTTAGGAAAGATATTACTAAAAAATAAGAATATTCTAATCTTGAGTGATGATATTTACGAGCACGTAAAATTTGATAATTTTAAATTTTTTACAATAGCACAGATAAAAAAACTCAAAGATAGAACACTTACAATGAATGGTGTAAGTAAAGCATATGCTATGACTGGTTGGAGAATTGGTTATGCAGCTGGTCCTAAAAATATTATAGCTGCAATAAGAAAGATTCAATCTCAATCAACATCAAATCCATCATCAATAAGTCAAGCAGCAGCCGTAGAAGCTTTAAATGGATCACAAAGTTTTATAAAAAAAAGAGCAAAATCTTTTAGCAACAGAAGAAACTTTGTTGTAAATTATTTAAATACCATTCCAGGGATAACCTGCTTGATGCCAAAGGGTGCTTTTTATGTTTTCCCTAGTTGCAAAGGATTGATTGGAAAAAAAACAAAAATCAAAGATGATACAGATTTTGTTCAAAAGCTCCTTGAAAAACAAAATGTAGCTGTGGTACAAGGCTCTGCATTTGGTCTAGACGGTTATTTTAGAATATCTTACGCAACTTCAATGCAAAAATTAAAAGTTGCAATGGCAAGGATCAAGCTTTTTTGTGAGAGTTTAGGCTAATTTTAGTCTTACCACTGACTTTGCAGCATCAATAACAGCAGTTTCTGATGGTAAAAATTTCATCTGAAGAATTTCCTCTGCGTATGTTTGATCTGTTTGCATTGTAAGCCCTAAATCTGGAACCAAATTTTTTGCACTTGTGTCTATGTAACTAAGAAGTTTAACCATAAAATTTGGTAATTCTTTTTTGGGAAGTTTTTTTGCATGGCTTGGAAGATTTTCAGCCATTATTTTTGATAATTCAAGAATACTTCTTACTTCAGATCCAACAATTAATCTTCTACCACCAGTTCTTTTATTTGCTAAAGATAAAACATGTGCTCTAGCAATATCTTTTACATGGGATATCATTACTGAAAACTTTGGTGCAGCTGGAAATTTTCCTTGAAGTAATTGTTTTATGTATTCCATGGATGTACAGCTTTTTTCATTTAAAAAATCTCCTAAAACAAAGCCAGGATTGATACAGGTAAGATTATTTTTTAGACCTTTACTTTCCATAAGATCCCATGCAGCCTTTTCAGCTCTTGTTTTAGATACAAAATAATCAGTAGTTTTGTTCCATTCTACATCAGTCCAATCATTTTCACCAAAAGTGTAAGGATTTGTTCTATTTGGTTTTCTAAACATACATACAATGGATGATGTTTTTACAAAGTGTTCAACTCCTGCATTTATTCCTGCATTTAAAACTCTCAAAGTCCCATCTTTTGCAGCTGGTGTAAGTGACTCTCTATCATTCGATACTTTAAATGGAAAAGGAGATGCAACATGAATAATATATTTGCAACCCTTTGTAGCCTCATTCCAACCTTCATCTTTTAGTAAATCTAACTCTACAAACGATAATTTCACTGTTGAAACATTATTCTCTTCTAATGTTTTTTTAGTTTGTTCAATTGAATTTTTATTCCTAACTGTTCCTAAAACTTCAAAGCCTGAATTTAATAATTCAATTGCTACATGTTTTGCTACAAAACCACTTATTCCAGTTAATAAAACTTTATCTGGCATCTCTTTGAAAATTATTTAGTTTTTTTCTTTTTCTCTAAACCAAATACTGGAGAGTTTCTAAATCTTAAAACAAGTATTGCTATAGCGATTAAAACAACGGCACCTGCTTCATATAATAATACTTCTGGATTAATTGATTTTCCTTGTAAAATTATAAATCTAGATAGAGCAGTAATTGCAATAAATAATGGGAGAGTTATTTGAATTGACTGACTTTCCCAAAATACTCTTACCATTGCTAAAACTTCTAGGTATAGAAAAAGTAGAAGCAAATCAGCCAAAGTAACTTTTTGAACAATTATCATTTGATATATCTCAATACCAAATGCTATAATTGTAGCAGCAAGTATAATTACTAAAGCTATTAACTGGATTTGTTTTACTATATTTTCCATTAATAACTTATAAATGATCTTAAATTAATTTGAAGCTAAATATTTTTCTGCTTCTAGAGCGGCCATACAGCCCATTCCTGCTGCTGTAACTGCTTGTCTAAAAATTTTGTCTTTGACATCACCAGCAGCATAAACACCTGGAACATTTGTTTCAGTAGAATCACTTTTTGTAATCAGATAACCTGTATTGTCCATTTCTAATTGATCTTTAAATAGTGAGGTAGCAGGGTCATGACCAATAGCTATAAATAAACCGTCAATTTTTAGCTCTGTCATTTCATTAGTTTTTACATTTTTAATTTTCAACCCTTTTACATTTTTTGGCTCATCATCACCTATTACTTCTTCAACAACAGAGTCCCAAATAATCTCAATTTTTTTATTTTCCATTAATTTTTTTTGCAATAGTTTCTCAGCTCTAAGTTCATCTCGTCTATGAATTAATTGTACCTTTGATGCAAATTTTGTAAGAAACATAGCTTCTTCTACTGCAGCATTTCCCCCACCAACTACTGCAACTGTTTTATCTTTGAAAAAGAAACCATCGCATGTTGCACATGCCGAAACTCCAAATCCTTTAAATTTTTCTTCAGATTCAATGTTTAACCATCTAGCTTGAGCACCAGTTGAAATTATAACTGAGTCAGCAGTATACTTTTGTCCTCCATCACCAATTGCCTCAAACGGTTTAGATTTTAAATTTACTGATTGGATATGATCCTCAACTAAATCGGTTCCAACTGCCTTTGCCTGTTCCCTCATTTGTTCCATTAACCATGGCCCTTGTATTACATCAGCAAAGCCCGGATAGTTTTCAACATCAGTTGTAATAGTTAATTGGCCACCCGGTTGCATACCAGCAACTAACATTGGTTTAAGCATAGCTCTCGCAGCATAAACTGCAGCAGTATAACCAGCTGGCCCTGATCCAATTATTAACACTTTTGTATGTTTAGTTGGTTTTTCACTCATACAGGTCTATATAGTAAATAATGAGCAAATTAAAAGGTATATTATTGACTGAGGGCATGCATGGCATGCTTAGCCAAGTAGAGGGCTTAGCTAAAGCTCTTGATATTGATTTTACTCACCACATGGTTGAACTAAAAAGTTTATGGAGTTTGATTCCGCCAAAATTTACTCCAATTTCTCAAAATGTTTACAAAAAAATAAATTATTTAGATTTTGATATAATAATTTCTTGTGGAAGAAAAAGTATAATTCCATCAATCCATTTAAAAAGTATTTCAAATAAAAAAGTTTTTAATATTCATATACAAGATCCCAAAATTAACTTTGATTATTTTGATTTTATTGTAGCGCCTGAACATGACGGAATTAATGGTCAAAATGTAATAAATACTAAAGGAGCAATTCATTATCTTACAAAAGCTGACATAGAGGAGAATAAGAATTATCTAAACTCATTTATAAAAAAAGATGACAGAAAAATTTGGTGCTTAATTATAGGTGGACCTACAAAATACTACGATTATTCAACAAAAAATATGAAACATATTTTCTCAATTTTCTACAAGCTTTTAAAGAAACATGATTTTCAACTTGTTGTAATCCCGTCAATGAGAACTCCATTAAATACTATTCATTATGCAAAAGAATTTTTTGGTGAAAATCATACAGTGATCATGGACGTTGATAAAAAGGCTTACTTATCTGCTTTAGCTATATCAGAAAAAATTACAGTTACTTGTGATTCTAGTTCAATGATTTCTGAGGCTGCTTTAACAGGAAAGCCTATTTATATTGCAAATATTTTACCTAAAAAAAATGATATTAGGTTTCAGAAATTTAGAAATTTATTTAGAGAATTAAATATCACAAGAAATCTTGGAGAAGATATAGAAAATTGGAGCTACCAAAGTCTTGATGAAACTAATAGAGTTGCAGAAATTATAAAAGAAAAAATAAATAATTAATGTCATTTTTAAATTCAATACTTAACGACTCAAAAAAATTTGATAATCCATTTGAACATTGGGAATTAAATAAACCCCTTACCGATGATCAAATAAATGAGATAATAAGTGCAGATATATCTGACCCAGCAAAACATAATCTTAATTATGATGGCACCAGAGCTATCGATGGTGGAGAAGGAAAATTTAGAGAAGGAATTTCAAATGGTGGAAAAGCTTTAAAATTTAGATGTTTTATAACAAATGAAAATACTAAAGAATTTCCAGGATTAACGGGTCTTATTAAAGAACTTCAAAGCAAAGAAACCCATCACAAAATCTCTAAATTGATAAATAAAGATTTATCAAATTCTTTTGTGAGAGTTGAGGTAATATGTGATCGAGAGGGTTTTTGGCTAAAACCACACTGTGATATTAAAGAAAAACTAATGTCATGCTTATTGTTTGTGAATAAACATGATGAAAGTGAAGAGCTTGGAACAGATTTTTATGATAGTGATTTGAAGTTAATTAAAACTTTACCTTATAAAGATAATTATGGATATTTTTTTTCCAGTGGACCCAATACTTGGCACGGTATGGAAAAGAAAGAAATAATTAAAGAGAGAAGATGCCTGCAAGTAAATTATGTAACATTTAAAACAGATTGGAAAGTTGATTAATTTTCTTGGAGAGCTTTTACTTTAAGTTTTTTTGTTTTTAATGCATTTATTGCTTCCAAAAATGAATATGCTGTAGACATGTTAGTGCAATAAGGAATTTTATTAGCTAAAGTCCCTCTTCTAAGTGCTCTTGCATCACTAATTCTATTTTCACTATTTCCTCCACCAGTATTAATTACCAATGATATTTTTTTAGAATTTAGGATATCTACAATATGAGGTTTACCGCTACTTACTTTGTTAATTTTTCTGCATCTCATACCATTCTTAATTAAAATATCTGCAGTTCCCTTAGTTGCGGATAGTGTAAATCCAAGTTTTAATAATCTCTGTGCAACTCCAATAATTTCTTGTTTATGAGAATCTTTGACTGATAAAAATGCTAAACCTTTTGTTGGTAATGAATTTGCTGCAGCTATTTGACTTTTGGCTATTGCCATACCAAAGTCATCATCAAAGCCCATTACTTCTCCAGTAGATTTCATTTCTGGTCCAAGCAATAGATCACTATCTGGAAATTTATTGAATGGAAATACTGCTTCTTTTACTGCATATTTTTTATTAGTTTTATATTTTAATTTGTACTTTGAAAGTTTTTCTCCTGCCATTATTCTGGATGCAATTTTAGCAAGCGGAACCCCATTAGCCTTTGACACAAATGGCACTGTCCTACTTGCTCTGGGATTTACTTCTATTACAAATATTTCATCTTTTTTTATTGCAAATTGAATATTTAAAAGCCCCTTTACCTTTAGTGCTAATGCTAATTTTCTAGTTTGGATTTTAATTTCTTTTAAAAGATTATCTTTGATAGAAACTGGGGGCAGACAACAAGCAGAGTCTCCAGAATGTACTCCCGCCTCTTCAATGTGTTGCATTATACCTGCAACATAAACATCTTTGCCATCAGAGATAGCATCCACATCAACTTCCATTGCGTGATCTATAAATTTATCAATTAAAATAGGATTTTGTTCTGAAGCTTTAAAAGCTTCATTAATAAACTTTTTAAGTTGGCTTTTATCATGAACAATTTCCATTGCTCTTCCACCTAAAACATATGAAGGTCTAACAACAACAGGTAGTCCAATTTTTTCACTAATTTTAATTGCTTGATCGAATTTGTTAGCAATTCCACTTTCTGCTTGTTTAAGATTTAATTTGATTAAAAGATCTCTAAATCTATCTCTATCCTCTGCTAAATCAATTGAACTGTATTGAGTACCAAGTATTGGTAAATTATTTTCATGTAAAAATTTTGCCAACTTAATTGGAGTTTGACCTCCAAATTGAGCGATAACTCCAATTAGATTTCCTTTAGATTTTTCTTTTAGAATAATATTTTGAACGTATTCCTCTATAAGAGGCTCAAAGTATAGCCTATCACTCGTGTCATAATCTGTTGAAACAGTTTCAGGGTTACAATTAACCATAATTGTTTCAAATCCAGCATCTTTTAATGAAAAACTTGCCTGACAACAGCAATAATCAAACTCTATTCCTTGACCAATTCTATTTGGACCTCCTCCAAGTATAATTATTTTTTTCTTATTAGTAGGATTAGCTTCACACTCACTATTTATAGAAAAATTTCTCTGATATGTTGAATACATATATGGAGTAAAGGATTTAAATTCAGCTGCACAAGTATCTACTTTTTTGAAAACAGGTAAAACTTTAAGGGCAACTCTTTTTGATCTTACAATTTTCTCTTTAATTCCAGTTAATTTTGATAATTTTTTGTCAGAAAATCCAATAGATTTTATTCTATTAAATTCATTATAAGTTTTAGGAATTCCTTTTTTAATTATATTTTTTTCTTCATCAATTAGATCCTTAATTTGATTTAAGAACCATGGATCAACTTTAGATAATTTATATATTGTCTTTAGGGGAATATTATTCCTAAAAGCTTCAGCAATTAATACTAGTCTATTTGGAATACTAACTCTTAAATTTTTTAAAATTTCTTTTTTTGAGTAGTTGAAAATATTGTCTAATCCAGAAAATCCAGTTTCTAAAGAAACTAGAGCTTTTTGTAAAGATTCTTTAAAGTTTCTACCAATTGCCATTGCTTCACCCACAGATCTCATAGAAGTCCCAAGCACAGCTTTAGTGTCAGAAAATTTTTCAAATGTAAATCTAGGTATTTTTGTTACCACATAATCAATTGTTGGTTCAAATGAAGCTGGAGTTACCTTTGTTATTTCATTTTTTAATTCATCAAGAGTATAACCAACTGCAAGTTTAGCAGCTACTTTTGCAATTGGAAAACCAGTAGCTTTAGATGCTAATGCCGAGGATCTTGACACTCTTGGGTTCATCTCAATTATTACCATTCTTCCATTTTTAGGGTTAATTGCAAATTGAACATTTGATCCTCCAGTCTCTACACCTATTTTTCGAAGACAAGCTATCGATGCATTTCTCATTACTTGATACTCTTTATCTGTGAGTGTTAATGCTGGTGCTACTGTAATTGAATCACCTGTATGTATTCCCATTGGATCTAAATTTTCTATAGAACAAATAATTATGCAGTTGTCATTTCTGTCTCTGACAACTTCCATCTCAAACTCTTTCCATCCCTCTAAAGACTCCTCAATTAAAACTTGATTTTGAGGTGACTCATTCATTCCATTTCTAACAAGTTTAAAGAATTCTTTTTTACTTTTTGCAATTCCTCCACCTAATCCACCCAATGTGAATGAAGGTCTTATAATTGCGGGCAAACCAATTTCTCTTAAACATTTTGATGCATCTTTAAAATTATTTATTATCCTTGACTTAGGTAAATCTAAACCAATGTCAGACATATTTTTTCTGAATTTTTTCCGGTCCTCAGCATTTTCAATTGCTTTTGATTTAGCTCCAATTAGTTCAATTTTATATTTTTTAAGTAGACCAGCTTTTTCTGCACTTATTGCTAAATTTAAAGCTGTCTGGCCACCCATAGTAGGAAGAATTGCATTAGGCTTTTCTTTTTTAATCACTTCTTCAAGAACTGGAATTGTAATAGGCTCTATGTAAGTTTTATCAGCAACTCCAGGATCTGTCATAATAGTTGCAGGATTTGAATTTATTAATACTACCTCAAAACCCTCATCTTTAAGTGCCTTACAAGCTTGTGTACCTGAATAATCAAATTCGCATGCTTGTCCAATTATTATTGGGCCTGCACCAATAACTAATATTTTTTTAATGTCTTTTCTTTTTGGCATACTTTTTTACATCTTGAATAAAACTTTTGAATAAATATTGACTATCCTGTGGTCCTGGATTTGCCTCAGGATGGTATTGAACTGAAAAAACTGGTCTCTTTTTTAATCTTATTCCCTCAATACTGTTATCAAAAAGCGATTTGTGAGTTATTTGTACATTTTTTGATAGGCTTTTTTCTATTACTTCAAAACCATGGTTCTGACTTGTGATCTCTACTTTATTGTTGAGTAAATTTTTTACTGGATGATTTGCCCCTCTATGACCTAATTTCATTTTTTTTGTTTTAGCATTTAATGCCAAAGCTAAAATTTGATGGCCTAAGCAAATACCAAATATTGGATAATTCATTTTAATTAATTTTTGTATAGTTTTAATTGCATATTTACCAGTTGCTGCTGGATCACCCGGCCCATTCGACAAAAAAATTCCATCTGGTTTTAATTTTGAGATCTCCCCAGCGGTTGTCTTGCAAGAAACTACTTTTACGTCACAATTATAATCAGAAAAATATCTTAAAATATTTTTTTTTATTCCATAATCAATTGCAACTATCTTAAATATTTTTTTGATATTTTTTTTATACCCAGTCTCTTTTTTCCAAGTTTTAAAACCTTTCCACGAATAAGTTTTTTTTGTAGAAACTTTTTTTGCAAGATCAAGGCCATCTAGTCCAGGGAATTTAATTGAATTATTAATTAATTTTTTTATATTAAATTTACCTTTTTTATTATTTGATATCGTTCCATTTGGAGCACCTTTATCACGAATAAAATTTGTTAAGCTTCTTGTATCTAATCCAGTCAATCCAACTATTTTGTTTTTTTTTAGCCATTCATCTAAGGTTTTCAAAGCTCTGTAATTTGAGGGAGAAGTAATTTCCGAATTAAATATTGCACCTCTTGTCCAAATTTTATCAGATTCTAAATCTTCACTGTTAGTTCCAACATTTCCAATATGAGGAAATGTAAAGTTAATAATTTGACCAGCATACGAAGGGTCCGATATAATCTCTTGGTATCCAGTTAAAGAAGTGTTAAAACAAACCTCTCCAGTTGCTGTACCTTGATATCCAAGACCAATACCCTTGAAAACTGTCTTGTTGTCTAAAACTAAAATACCTGTTGGAAATTGATGTTTAATTGCAATTTTATTTTTTTGTTTTTTGGTCAATTACAACTCATGAGTTAAAGGTCTATACAATAAAACCTTTTTTTGCGCAACACATCTAATGTATATTGTGTAAAAAATTTTTTTTTCTTTTTGAAGAATTTTTCTGATGCGATAAAATTATACTATGGGCTTAAGGAAAAAAATCGAAACAGACTATAAAAGTGCATTAAAAGCCAAGGATAAAAACAAAATATCAACTTATAGGTTAATTCTATCAGGTATTAAGGATTTGGATATTAGCAACAGATCTCAAGTTGATAAAAAAGAGACTGATGAAGAGGATGTTAAAAAGCTTTTAAAAAAAATGATAAAGCAAAGAACCGAATCAATAGAAATGTACAAAAAAAATAATAGAAATGATCTTCAAGAAGTAGAGGAGAAAGAGGTGGAAGTAATTAGTCAATATTTACCTCAACAACTTAGCGATGAAGATACTAGGAAGCTATGTTCTGAGATAATTAATTCTACTGGAGCAAGTTCAATTAAAGATATGGGCAAAGTGATGGGTGAATTAAAAAAAAATAATACTGATAGTATTGATTTATCTAAAGCTGGAGCAATTATAAAAGAATTACTTAATCAAAAATGAAGTATCCAAAAGAGTATTTAGAGGAAATAAAAACAAGACTAAAAGTTTCAACAGTAGTATCCAAAACTGTAAATTTAAAAAAAAGAGGCAAAGAATATGTAGGTTTATCTCCGTTCAAAACTGAAAAAACTCCTTCTTTTACTGTAAATGATGAAAAGGAGTTTTATCATTGTTTTAGTACTGCAGAACATGGAAACATTTTTGATTTTGTAATGAAAACACAAAATTTAAAATTTGGGGAAGCAGTTAAGTCACTTGCAAATCTTGCAGGTATGCGACCTTATACTTTTTCTAAAGAAGATGAGATTAGAGAGAAAAAATGGAATAATTATAAGTCTATATTAAATAATTATGTAGATCATTATCATAAAGAGTTGTTAAAAAATTCAAATTCTTTTGTGGCTAAAGATTACCTCAAAAAAAGAGGTTTAACTAAAGAAGAAGTTCAAAAATTTAAGATTGGATTTGAAACAAATGACTTAAACTTCCAACAAAATATCTTTAAAGAATTTAATGAAAATGAAATCAAAGACACCGGCCTTTTTTATTTTGATGAAAACAAAAAAAAATATGTTTCAAGATTCAGAGAAAGAGTAATATTCCCTATAAAAAATATTTCTGGTGATCCTATTGCTCTCGGTGGAAGAATTTTAAATGATAATAAATATTTGGCAAAATATATAAATTCTCCTGAGACTCCCTTTTTTAAAAAAGGATCAAATCTTTTTAATTTGGATTTTGCACGTAGATTATCAAATAATGTAAACAACATTTTTTTGGTTGAAGGTTACATGGATGTGATTGGATTAAGTAAAAATAAAATAGATAATGTTGTTGCAAATTTAGGTACATCATTGACAAGTAAGCAAATTTTAACTTTAAATCAGTTTTTTGATGAAATAGTCATATGTTTTGATGGTGATGATAGTGGTTACAAAGCTGCATTAAGAGCAGCAGAAAATTCTATAATTGAATTAAAACCTGAAAAAAAAATCTCTTTTCTATTTTTGCCTGATAAACACGACCCTGACAGTTTTGTAAATGAGAAAGGTAAGGATTTTTTCTTAGATTTTTCTCAAAGTAATGCAGTTTCTATACATGAATTTATATTTAATCATTATTATAAAAATATGGACAATAGCCCATCCTCAAGAGCAATTTTTGAGAAAAGATTAAGGTCAATTTCGTCAACTATTAAAGACGATTTCATTAAAAAATATGTGCTAGAATATTTTTTAGAAAAAGTTTCTGAGCTTACACCAAATACAAACTCAAAATATAAAAAAAATTATTCAACACATTATAAATCACTTAAATCAACACAAAATTATTATAATGAAACTAAGTCGTTTAAAGCAATCGATATTAAAGAATTTTCTTTTTTATATATTTTGCTAAAAAAACCTAAATTAATAAAAAATAACTTTAATTTAATAGAAAACGTTAAATTGTTTAGTAGTGAAAACAAATTATTATTGAGTGAAATATTATCTCAATCAAATAACTTTGAAATTACAGATATTGAAAATTTTGATATAGACCAAAATTTAATAGGAAGAGTTTTAAAATACGCATCAATTAAACATATAATGTTAAAAAATTTTAATGATGACGAAAAAATTCTTGAAATCTTATCTGAAATAACGAGAGATTTAAAAAATTATGAACTTGAATTAAGAATAGAGGAGTTAGAATCAAGATTATCTAAAGATTTGAGTGAGGCAACATTTAATGAGCTAAAAGAGCTTAAAAAACTGCAAAAAATCAATTAAAATATGATCAGAATCCAATAGATTTTTTCTAATTTAGCATTATATACATTCTGAACTTTTTTATTGTGGAACGAATAATTACAAAATCATTTGCTAGACTGATGGGCAGAGGTGTCCATAGAGGTTTTATTACCTACGATGAGCTCAACAAATCGTTAGGTAAAAGAAACTTATCCAATGAGAATTTGGAGCAAGCTTTTATACATATTCTTAACGAAAAAATAATCTTAGTTGAAAAGAAAGCGGATTTTAAAATTTTAAGAAAAAAAGATAATGGATCAAAAGAAGAGGGCAAGTCTATAGAAAAAAGTGATGACCCTATAAGAATGTATCTAAGAGAAATGGGTGGAGTAGAGTTGCTTTCAAGAGAGGGCGAAATAGCTATTGCCAAAAGAATTGAAGCTGGAAAAGATGTCATGTTAAATGCACTTTCTCAGAGCCCAATTACAGCGCAACAATTTTTTGAATGGAATACTAAACTTCAGAATGATGAAATTTTAGTGAGAGAAATCATTGATATAGATACTAATTATATGGAAGATGAAGATACTGGTCAAAGCGCTAAGCAAAAAAAATCAGATGAGGGAAATGAAAATCAAAGTAATGAAGAAAATAATAATAACAGTAATGATGATGATGAGTTTAACCCTACACTTGCAGCTATGGAAACTGAAATTAAACCTAAGGTTTTACAAACGGTTTATAATTTAACAAAGGAGTATAATAAACTAATTAAATACCAGAGAGAAAAATTAGACTGCGCACTAAACTCAGCACAATTTTCGACTTCTAAAGAGAAAAATTATAAAAAGATTGTAGATGATATTTTAGAAAATATTAAATCTCTTCAATTATCTCCTTCTGTTTTAGAGGAATTGGTCCAAAAACATTATATAGAAAATCGCAAAATCATATCATTAGAGGGAAATTTATTGAGACTTGCTATAAATGAAAAAATCTCGAGAGATGAATTTATTAAATTTTATGTAGGAAATGAAATCAATCCAAACTTAAAAAATTTTCTAGATACAAATGAAATCTGGAGAAAGTTTTTTCAAAAACATAAGAATGAATTCAAGAATATCAGAGATAGATTAATAGAGATAAGTAATAGGCTTGGAATTTCAGTTACAGATTATAAAGTGATGGTAAGCAGAATTCAAAAAGGTGAGAAAGAATCTCGAATTGCAAAAAAAGAGATGGTAGAGGCCAATCTTAGATTGGTAATTTCTATTGCAAAAAAATATACTAATAGGGGTCTTCAATTTTTGGATTTAATTCAAGAGGGTAATATAGGATTAATGAAAGCTGTAGATAAATTTGAGTATAGAAGAGGGTACAAATTTTCAACATATGCTACATGGTGGATTAGACAAGCAATAACAAGATCAATTGCTGATCAAGCAAGAACAATTAGAATACCTGTACACATGATAGAGACAATTAATAAAATTGTAAGAACGCAAAGATTAATTTTAAGTGAATTTGGTAGAGAGGCTACTCCAGAAGAACTTGCAAAAAAATTAAGAATGCCCCTTGAAAAGGTAAGAAAAGTATTAAAAATTTCAAAAGAACCAGTCTCGCTTGAAAAACCTGTTGGAGATGAAGAAGACAGTAGTTTAGGAGATTTTATAGAGGATACAAAAGCATTGGCGCCTCTTGAGCAAGCAATTAAATCAAACCTGAGTGAAGCTACAACAAAAATTCTTTCAACCTTAACCCCAAGGGAAGAGCGTGTGCTTAGAATGAGGTTTGGAGTTGGAATGAATACAGACCATACTCTAGAGGAAGTAGGATTGCAGTTTTCAGTGACAAGAGAAAGAATTCGGCAAATTGAGGCGAAGGCACTTAGAAAATTAAAGCATCCTAGCAGATCCAAGCAGCTAAAAAGTTTCTTGGAAAGCTAACAGGGGCCGTTAGCTCAATAGTAGAGTACTGCATTGACATTGCAGGGGTAGTTGGAGCGTAACCAACACGGCCCACCATTTAAATAATTATCTGTAATTGATAACTGTTGAAAAATGATATAATTAAGGTTAATTTTTTGGGCCTGTAGCTCAGTTGGTTAGAGCAGTACACTCATAATGTATTGGTCCCAGGTTCGAGTCCTGGCGGGCCCACCAACTATTTAATGATAAATTCTTCTAAAGACTTGAAAAGATAATTAATATCTTCATTGTTATTTTGCAATATAGATTTAAATTCCTCTTTTTGAGTTCTTGCTAAACTTAAGCCCTCAACGATTAAATCTCTTATTAAAGGTCTTTTAGGGTT
>CACLAY010000004.1 GCA_902604975.1 uncultured Pelagibacteraceae bacterium
TTTCTTGTACTATCATTCCACCCATCGAGTGACCCATTAAATTAAATCTATCTATATTTTTTAAATCAATTTGTTGGATAATGAATTTAGCCATTAAACTAATACTATTTAAAGATTTTGCATTAAAGCTTTCACCAAATCCTGGTAAGGCTGGTGCAATAATTCTAAATTTTTTATGAAGATAATCTTTTTGGAGTTTCCACATTTCTGATGATCCTAGATATCCATGAACTAAAACTAGTGGATATCCTGAACCAATATCATCAATATAAATATCTTGCATAATTGTTTATAAAATATAGTTGTATATTGTAACTTTTAAAACAAAATTCAAAGTAGATTTATGATTGGTATTCTTGGAGGAATGGGAACACAGGCTGGATTAGATTTTTGCAATAAACTTGCGAAAATAAATGCTGGAAAACTTGATCAACAATATCCAATGTTTGTTTTATATAACAAGTCTAACATTCCAAAACGACCAGAAAATTTAAAAAAATATTACAACGTTTTAGATTCACTTGTTGAAGGGTGTAAAATGTTACAAAAAAATAATTGTAAATTCATAGTAATGCCATGCAACACAGCTCATTATTGGTACGATGATTTAAGAAAAAAAGTTAAAATACCAATACTCAGTATGCCTAAAGAAGTTTACTTAGATACATCAAAAAACTGTAAAAAAAACTCTAAGATTGGTATCTTGTCTACTGAGGCTACATTAAGTACTAAAGTTTATAATAAATATTTTGATAAAAATTTTAATTTAGTAAGTCCTAACAAAAGTTTACAAAAAAATTCAGTAAATAAATCTATAAAGCTAGTTAAAATGGGAAAAATTAAAGAAGCTGAAAAAGCAATTAGACCAGCAGTAAGTTTCTTAATGAAAATTAAATGTAAAAAAATTATTCTAGGCTGTACTGAGCTTCCAATTGCAATATTTGCTTACAAATCTTTTAAGAAAATTAAACAATCAAAAGTATTTGTTGATCCAAACCTTCTGTTGGCAAATATTTCAATGAAAAAATATAAAAGATTTTAATTTAATCTCAGTTCTAATTATCAAACTAGAACTGAGATAATAAATTAACCCTAAATCCTTATTACTTTGTAGGATCTGGAACTTTTCTTAAATACGGCTTAACTGTTTCCCATCCATCTGGATATATTTTTTTAGCCTCGTCGTCTTTTACAGCAGGAAGAATTACAACATCTTCACCTTTTTTCCAATTAGCTGGAGTAGCAACTCTATGTTTTGCAGTAAGTTGCATTGAGTCTATGGCTCTCAAAATTTCATGGAAATTTCTACCTGTAGCCATTGGGTAAGTTAAATAAAGACCAATTCTTTTATCTGGTCTTACAACAAAAATAGTTCTAACAGTCTCATTATCAACTGCTGTTCTTCCCATTGAAGTTGTTCCTGCATCGGCTTCTAACATATTAAAAAGTTTTGCAACTTTTAAATCTTCATCAGCAATAATAGGATAATCAGGCATCGTTCCAGATACATCTTTGATATCTTCTAACCATTTTTTGTGATCCTCAACTCCATCTACACTTAGTCCGATTACTTTTACATTTCTTGCATCAAACTCAGCTTTCATTTGTCCTAATGAACCTAATTCTGTAGTACAAACTGGTGTAAAATCTTTTGGGTGAGAAAATAATACGCCCCAGCTATCTCCAAGCCACTCATGAAAAGAGATATCTCCCTCTGTAGTTTTGCATTGAAAATCAGGACACATACTGTTTATTTTTAACATTCTTCACTCTCCTTTTAATTAATTAGAACCATTATAAATTATTGATTAGGTTTATCAACGATATTTAAGTTTGAAAAAACAACTTATAAGACGTGTATCTTAAGCAAATTATAAGTGTTAGGTTTTTTGATATGAATAACTCTAATCACTCAAACATTTTGATTATCGGTGGCGGATGCGCTGGTATATCAGTTGCCACAAGACTAAAAAGTTTAAAGTCTGACTTATCAATATCAATTATAGAACCTTCGGAAAAATCATTATATCAAGCAGCATGGACTTTAGTAGGTGCAGGTGCTTATGATGTAAACAGCACTATAAAACCAATGTCATCTGTAATGCCTAGTTATGTTAATTGGATTAAAGAATATGCTGAAAGTTTTTCTCCAGAGTCTAATTCGGTAAAGACTTCAGGTGGTGAATATTTATATGATTATTTAGTAGTTTGTCCTGGTCTAAAAATTAATTTTGATGGAGTAGCTGGACTTCAAGAAACATTAGGAAAAAATAATGTTTGTACTAATTATAGTTCAGATATGGCAGTTTATACATGGGAATGTTTAAAGAATTTGCAGGGAGGAAACTTATTATTTACCGAACCTCCAATGCCAATTAAATGTGCAGGTGCTCCTCAAAAAATAGCTTACTTGGCTGCTGATCACTTAAAGAAAAAAGGTGCTCTTAAAGATAGTAATTTAGAATTTTTATGTGCGAAACCAGTAATTTTTGGTGTGCCTCATTTTCAAGGTCCATTAAATGAAATATGTGACTCTTATGGAATTAAAAGAAGTTTCCAACATAATTTAATTTCGGTTAATGGTGAAGCAAAAGAAGCTGTATTCAAACAATCAGATAAAGATGGAAATTCTAAAGAAGTTACAAAAAAATTCGATTTTATTCATGTAACACCACCTCAAACTTCTCCTGACTTTATTAAGAATAGTCCATTAGCCGATGCTGGTGGATGGGTTGATGTAGATCATAAAGAAGGGACGTTGAGACATACTAAATATGAAAATATTTATAGTTTAGGAGATGTAATGAATGCACCTAATGCAAAAACAGGTGCAGCAGTTAGAAAACAAGCTCCAATAGTTGCTCATAATATTATTAAAGATATCAATAAGTCATCTGAAGCATATAGACTTTATGATGGATATGGAGCCTGCCCTCTTACAGTTGCATACGGTAAAGTTATGTTAGCAGAATTTTGTTATGGTGGAAAAGTAACTCCAAGTTTACCTTTTGATCCAACAAAACCTAGTTCTCTATATTGGCAAATGAAATCAAAGCTTTTTCCTTGGTTGCAATGGAATGTAATGTTTAAAGGAAAAGAATGGAGTAAGCCTAATCATAAAGCTATTGAAAATTAGTATCAATTTTATAAAATTTTAATTATTTTATAATTATGATTTTCGAACAACTATTTGATACTAAATCCTCAACTTACACCTATATAATTTCAAGTGGAAAAGGACGTGAAGCATTAATAATAGATCCTGTAATTGAACATACCGATGAATACATAAAAATTTTAGAAAATTTAGAATTAAAACTTGTTAAAGTAATTGATACTCATATTCACGCAGATCATGTAACTGGCTTAAATGAACTTAATCAACGAACAAATTGTATTCGTATAATGGGTGAAAACTCTAAATCTGAGGTAATTGATATAAAATTAAAAGATGAAGAAAATATAAATATTGAGAGTATAGAGCTTAAAGCTATATATACTCCAGGTCATACTGATTGTTCATATAGTTACTTAATGAATGATAGAGTTTTTACAGGAGATACACTTTTAATTAATGGGACAGGTAGAACAGATTTTCAAAATGGTAGTGCTCATCAGGCTTATGATTCATTGTTTGGTAAACTTTTAAAACTTCCAGAAGAAACACTTGTTTATCCTGCTCATGATTATAATGGAAAAAAAAATTCAACAATTGGTAGTGAGAAGAACAATAACCCTCGATTACAAGTCAGTTCAAAAGAGGAATATGCTGAAATAATGGATAATCTTAATCTTGCTAACCCAAAAATGATGGATATTGCAGTCCCTGCAAATCTAAAGGGATTAACACTTAAAGAACTATAAAATCAGGGTTATTATTAGTATTGTTTTTAAAAAATATACAATTATATAACTCTTATGGTATGCAATAATACACACTGTAAATGTAAGAACTGTTCTTGTGACAGATGCGTTTGTAAAAATTGTGATTGCAAACCATCATCAGAAAACTGCTGTTGTAACAAGTAGTTAAATTTTAATAACTAATCTTAAACAAACATGAATGATTTTTTAGAGTCGATAATTAAAAGAGATCCTGCTGCAAGATCAAAGTTAAGTTTAATACTAACTTATCCTGGTGTTAAAGCTGTATTTTTTCATAGAATTGCAAATTTTTTTTCAATTGCAAAATTTCATCTTGTTGCAAGAATAATTTCTCAGTTCTCAAGATTTTTAACAGGCATAGAAATCCATCCAAATGCTAAAATTGGAAAAAATCTTTTTATAGATCATGGCATGGGAGTAGTTATTGGAGAAACATCTGATATTGGAGATAATGTTACCATCTATCACATGGCAACATTAGGCGGAATTGCTCCAAGTATTAATTCAGACAATCAAAGAAATATTAAGAGACACCCAACTCTAAAAGAAAATGTTGTAGTAGGTTCTGGTGCACAAATACTTGGACCAGTTGTGGTTGGTAAAAATGCAAAAATTGGAGCTAATGCTGTTGTTACAAAAGATGTTCCAGAAAATGCAGTAATGGTTGGTATTCCTGCAAAAAATGTTGGAACTGCATCCGAAGAATTTAAACCCTATGGTGTTGCACCAGGTGGTGATACAAAGCTTGATGTATGAAAACTTTACAAAATAATTTTGTCGAAGCAATAGGAAACACTCCATTATTTAAATTAAAAGCTGCATCAGAAATTACTGGTTGTAATATTTATGGAAAAGCAGAGTACCTTAATCCAGGTGGCTCTGTAAAAGATAGAGCAGCTTTAGCTTTGATAAGAGATGCTGAAGAAAAAAAACTAATTTCAAAAGGTGGAACAATTGTTGAAGGAACAGCTGGTAATACTGGAATTGGATTATGTCTATTAGGAAATTCTATTGGTTATAAAACTATTATCGTAATGAATGATAATCAAACACAAGAAAAAAAAGATTTATTAAGAAATATTGGAGCTGATTTAAGATTGGTTCCACCAAAACCTTATAAAGATGAAAACAACTTTGTTAAATATGCAGGAAGATTGGCTGATGAATTGAAAAGTAGTAACAATCACGGTGTAGTTTGGGCTAATCAATTTGATAATACAGCCAATTCTAAAGGTCATTATGAAACAACTGGGCCAGAAATATGGGAGCAGACTGACGGTAAAATAGATGGTTTTGTATGTTCATCTGGCACTGGTGGTACAATTGCAGGTGTAAGTAGTTTTTTAAAAGAAAAGAATAAAGATATTAAAATATATTTATCGGATCCAACAGGTTCCTCTCTTTATAGTTACATTGAAAATGGTGAATTAAAGAGTGAAGGTGGTTCAATAACTGAAGGTATTGGATCTAGTAGAGTTACTGCAAATTTTGCAAAAGCAAAAATTGATGGAGCATTTTCAATAAGTGATCATGAGTCATTACCCGTTCTATTCGATTTAATTGAAAAAGAAGGTTTAAGTTTAGGCACAAGTTGTGGAGTAAACATTGCTGGAGCAATAAGATTGGGTAAACTTTTAGGTCCAGGTAAAACGATTGTAACAATTCTTTGTGATAAATCTGATAAATACAACTCCAAGATGTTTAATAAATCTTTTTTACAAGAAAAAGGCCTTCCCTATCCTCACTGGATATAATCACGCATAGCAGCGCTGTAATAAATTCATTACATTTCTAACTTATAATAAATTCTAATATTATAATTATATAAAGGAGGTACTATGGACGTAAAAGAGCAAACAAGAAAAGCATACGAGCTATTTGGTAAAGGCGATATGGAAACTTTTTTTAATGAAATGATTGATGATGATATTGTATGGACATTTCCAGGTAAAGAGGGTGTTCATCCGTTATCAGGAGTACATAAAGGTAAACAAGCTATGATGGCTGCGATGTCAAAAATTCCAGCGATGTGGCCAAATTTTCATTTAAAAGTTTTAGATATGATTAGTGAAGGTAACAAAGTTTTTGTTAGAGTTCATGCAACTGCTGACAACATGGATACTATGTTTGGTCATTATTTTGAATCTAGTGATGAAGGAAAAACTAAAGTTATGATGACCTTTGATGATACACTTAGTATGTTCAATGCAATGAAAAAATAAATTAAAGAAAGGAGAAATAATATGGAAAAAGAAGTTTTAGTGATCGTAGATTTGAAAGAAGGAAAGCTTGAAAAATTTATGGGATGGATGCAATCAGATGAGGGTATGAGTGTAAGAAAATCAGCAGCTCATCCAGAAAAAACTATAGGAGCAGTAAAGCCAGATAAAAGTGGCGTAATGTTTAAGGTATTTGTTCATAATATGGAAAAAATGAAAGAACTAGTATCTGGTACACATCCAGTTGGAAAGCCAATTTACGATGAGTGTGTTGAGAAAATGACTGCTTGGGATTTAACAAAAGTTGAAATGTAATATGGCAAGATTTTATCTGGTTGGCAAAATAAGTGCAGAATTAATGAAAAGAATGCAAAATGATCCTTCTGCCGATAGATATGCATCGACTAAGAAAGTTACTGAGGCAGCTGGTTTAAAATTGATCAGCTATGAATGGGTAAGAGGTAGATTTGATGTTATCTCATGTGTAGAAGGAGATTATGAACAAGCACTTGCCTTGAAGATTGCTTTTAAAAATTCAGGTCTAATGGATGATTTGATGGTACATGAAGTTATTGACTACAATAAAGCTTTTCAAAATGCTGCTGATGCCACGAAGTCTGTTATTAAACCAGGAGAATAATTATGAGTGGTTATGCGATCTTTAATCTTAATGTTAACAATCCTGAAAATTATAAGGAATACATAGACAAAGTTAAACCCACTGCGGAAAAATTTGGTGGAGAGTATCTTGTGAGAGGTGGTACCAGCGAGACTATTGAAGGTTCATGGCAGCATCCAAGGACAGTTGTGATAAAATTTCCAAGTTACGAGAAAGCAAAAGAATGGTATAATTCTGAAGAATATAAACCAATAAAACAAATTCGATTAGATAACGCAGATTCTAATGGAATGATAATAGAAGGAATATAAAGGAGTAAGCATGTCGATATTAGAAAAATATAGCGCCGCAATAAAAGATAAAGATGAGGCGGCAATGAATGAACTTTTGCATGACGATTTCAAATTTACAATGCATAAATCAGGAAATACCTTAGGTAAAACTGAGGTAATCAAATGGGCGATGAGTGGTGATATTAAACAAAGAGATACTAGAATTGTTTATGAAAATGATGAGGTTGGAGTACATCATGCCTTTGTAACATTTGACGATGGTAATGTTGAAGCCGTAATGGCAGTCTACAAATTTGATAACGGAAAAATCATGAGTTTAGAGACTGGCGCAACACCAATGCCTAAATAATGAAAAAACTTATACTTTTATTTATTTTTATCACCTTTAATTCTCATGCAGCTTCAATGAAGATGATTGGGTCTAAGGGTGATCCAAATGATGTTACAAGAGTAATAGAAGTAAAGATGTATGACAATTATTATGAGCCAAGTTCAATTCAAGTTAAAAAGGGTGAAACAGTAAAAATAATTGTTAAAAATTTAGGTGAACTAGTGCATGAATATAATATTGGCACTAAAAAGATGCATATTGATCACCAACCCGAAATGGCAAGATTAATTGAACACGATATTCTTTTAGGCGACCGAATTGATCATAAAAAAATGAAAGAAATGTCAAAAAAAGATCATTCATTGGGCCACAAACACGCAAATAGTGTAATGCTAGAGCCAAATAAAACAGGAGAAATTATATGGAAGTTTTCAAAAGATATTTCTTTAGAAATGGCATGTAATATTCCTGGTCACTACGAAAGCGGAATGGTCGGTCCTATAATAATTAAATAAATTAGAAAAGTTTGTAGATATTAATTAAGGATATATTATTCTTTAGTTATGAGTAATCTAACTGCTTATATAATTCTAATTTTTGCAGTTGCCCTTGGTACAGCATCAAATGGTTTTGCAAAGGCAGCAAATGGTTTTACAATTTTTTTACCAAGTGTTTTTACTGCAATAACAATTGTAGCATGCATGTATACGCTTTCTTTAGTTATGAAAACTATTCCTGTTGGCGTAACTTATGCTTCATTTGCAGGCTTATGTATAATAGCCACTTCTATTGTGGGAATTTATAAATTTAATCAAATCCCTGACTTTTTTACAATTATAGGTCTAATATTAATTATATCTGGAGTTTTAATTGTTAATTTAGTTGGAAAATCAAATTAACTATTAAAGTTCATCTGGAAGATCATGCTTACCGTCATCTTTTAAATCAATCATATATTCTTTAACTACAAAATCTAAATCTAGATCTGAGTATAAATGTGGAAACATGTTGCCATCAGTTGATTGCTCCCAAACTAGATTTTTTAATTTTAGAGCATCCACTTTAAGAATTATTAAATTAGTTTGATTAATATAAAACTTATTGAGTGTTTGCTTGACCTGATCTTTATCAGAAAAATGGATATAACCATCTTTTAAATCTAATGCAGTGCCTTTAAAAACATTATTTTGTTTTGCCTCACTCCACTCAGATTTTGTACATATCTTGTAAACAAAATCAAAATTCATTTTATTTCAAAAAGTCGTCTACTTCTACTTGATAACCTTCAACTAAACGATTTGTTTCATTTGCCATTCCGACAATTGCGATCATTTCGTTTATCATTCCGTCTGTTGCACCTTTTTTTCTGGCAGCTAAAGAATGAGATTTAATACAATATTCACAATTGTTAGTAATTGAAACTGCAACATAAATAAGTTCCTTTACAGCAGGATCTAATTCACCTTTTCCCATTACTTGTTGTAATGATCTCCAGGTTCTTTCTAACGTTTCAGGACTATTAGCCATAGTTTTCCAAAAATTTGGAATTTCAGTTATTTGTCGGGCTTCTTTTATTTCATCAAAAATTTCTTTTACTTTACCAGTAGCCTCATTTTCAGAAATTTTTTTAAATATTGTCATAGTTTTCTCCTTTTAGTTATAAATTGATTCAATTTTTGGCATTAATTTTAGTAGTTCCTTAGTATAATTATGTTTAGGATTTTTAAATAGCTCTTCTGTTTCGGACACTTCACATAATTTTCCATCTTTAAGCACAGCTATTTTATCACACATTTGCCTAACAACAGGTAAATCATGGCTTATAAATAAAATAGTGAGATTTAACTGTTCTTGAAGATCTTTTAATAAGTTTAATATTTGAGCTTGAATGCTCACATCTAATGCTGATGTAGGTTCGTCGCAAACAAGAAGTCTTGGTTGTGTGGCTAATGCCCTTGCTATTGATATTCTTTGCCTTTGGCCCCCTGAAAATTCATGAGGATATCTAATTGCAGACTGTTGAGTTAATTCAACAGACTCTAATAAATCATGGATATAACTGTCTAAATCGCTAGATTTTATATCTGGATTATGAAGTTTAATAGGTTCTGCAATAATTTCCTTTACTTTTAGTCTTCCATTTAACGAAGAAAATGGATCCTGAAATATCATTTGAATTTGTTTTCTAAATTTAAGTAGATCTTTGTTTTTTTTAATTTTGGTAACATTAACACTGTCAAAATAAATATCTCCAGAACTAGGCTTAAACAAATTAACAACCATTTTTGCTATTGTTGTTTTGCCACTTCCGCTTTCACCAACTAAGCCAAAAGACTGTCCTTCTTTTATATTTAGTGAGACATCATCTACAGCCATTACAGAATTCTTTGTATTCTCAGTGAAAAAACTATCATCAAAAGATTTACTCAAGTTTTTAATTTCTATTAAATTTTGATCAACAATTATCTTTTTAGACCACCTGTTTAATATTTTAATGTTATTATTTTGATTATTAACGTTCTCTTTTTCAATTATTGTAAATCTAGATATTTTTTTATTAGTCGGTGGTACAGAGCTAACTAGGCTTTTTGTATATTTTTCCTTAGGATCAACCAATATCTGTTTGGTTAAACCTAGTTCAACTAAGTCTCCATTTTTCATTACAGCCACTCTATCTGTAGTTTCAGCGATAACTCCCATATCGTGAGTAATAAGTATTACAGCTAAGTTTCTCTCTTTTGTTAGTCTTTTAATTAATTCTAGAATTTGAGACTGAATAGAAACGTCTAGTGCTGTTGTTGGTTCGTCTGCAATTAATAATTCGGGTTCGCAACATAAAGCAAGAGAAATAACAACTCTTTGTCTCATCCCACCAGAAAATTGGTGAGGGTAATTATAAAACCTTTTTTCGGCATCCTTTATCCCTACCTCTTTTAATAGATTAATTGCTTTATTTTTTGCATCCTCTGAACTTAAATTTAAGTGAGTCTGTATTGTTTCTATAAGCTGTTCACCAATTGTTAAAATTGGATTTAGGGAGGTTTGAGGATCTTGAAATATTAATCCAATTTTTTTTCCTCGATACTGGACAATTGTTTCTGGATTTTCGCTGATATTTGTTTCTCCCATCAATATTGATCCACTTGAAACTTTACCTGGTTCATCAATTAAATTTACAATTGCATTAGCTACAGTACTTTTTCCAGAACCAGACTCCCCAACTAATCCAACAATTTCGCCTTTTTTAATGTCTATATTAATATTTTTTGCAGCATTTACTGTTTCTTTTCTCATTTTATAGTCGACACTCAAATTACTTATTTTAAGAAAAGTCATTTTTTTAACCTTGGGTTAAGAGTATCTCTCATCCAATCTCCTAATAAATTAATTGAAAAAGCAAGAATAACTAAGAATATTGCAGGAAAGAATGTTATCCACCATTCACCTGAAAATAAAAAATCATTTCCTAATCTAATTAAAGTACCCAATGAAGGTGTTGTTGGAGGAACTCCCACTCCTAAAAAGCTCAATGTTGACTCTGCAATTATAGCAAGAGCTAGACCAATTGTGCCAATTACCAAAACAGGTCTCATGATATTTGGCAATATATGCTTGAACATAATAAGTAAATTTGAAACGCCTATAATTGATGAAGCTGAAACATAATCTTTATTTTTTTCTACTAAAGTAGCTGCACGAGAAACTCTTGCAAATTGAGGCCACTCTGAAATTCCGATAGCAAAAATTAAAACATATATTGCCATCTCATCATGCATTTCTCTGGAGATGATGCCTCTTGCTATACCATCAACTAATAAAGCCATTAATATACTCGGTACTGTTAGCTGAACATCTGTTAATCTCATTACTATCATTTCATATTTTCCACCAAAGTAACCTGCTGTTAAACCCAGTGAGACACCTAAAATTAGACTAAAAATAATTGCTGAAAATCCAACTATTAATGAAATTCGCGAACCATAAAGAATTGTTGAAAGCATATCTCTTCCTTGTCCATCTGTACCTAAGATAAATTTTGCCATACCATCCTCTGTCCAAGAAGGAGGAGTAAAAGCTTCCATTAAAGATAATGATGCAGGGTCAAATGGGTTATGAGGTGTAACAAACTCAACAAAAAAAGAGCAAAAGAAAATTATTAATAATATTATTGACGATACAATTGCAGTTGGAGATTTAATAAAACTAAAGTAAATATCGCTATCTTTTAGTCTTTCCCAAGAATTGAGTGTTTTATTATCCACTTGTAGCATCCCCTCTAACTCGAATTCTAGGATCTATAAAATAGTATAGTATATCTACAATAAAATTTATCATCACAAATACAAAAGCTATAAATACTAAATAAGCTGACATAATTGGTATATCTACGAATTGAACCGCCTGAATAAATAAAAATCCCATACCTGGCCATTGAAAAACAGTTTCGGTAATAATTGAGAAAGCAACTAATGTACCTATATTTATTCCTGCTATAGTTATTACAGGAATTAATCCATTTTTTAGTGCGTGTTTATAATTAATACTTTTTTCACTTATACCTCGAGCTCTAGCAAATTTTATATAATCAGTTTGTAATATTTCCATCATCTCGGCTCTTACTAACCTAATTATATAAGTCATTTGAAAGAGACTTAGTGTTACAGAGGGAAGTATAATGGCTTTCAATCCTGAAACTGTTAAAAGTCCTGTAGTCCAAAAACCTAGGTCAATCACCTCTCCTCTTCCAAAGGATGGTAGCACACCTAATATTACTGCGAATAGATAAATAAAAAGTATACCAATTACAAAAGTTGGTAGAGATACTCCTAAGAGTGATATGGCCAATATAAAATCACTTAAAAAACCTTTTCTATTAATACCTGTGTACACTCCTAATAATGTTCCTGAAACCAATGCAATTAATGCAGAAATTAAAACTAATTCCATAGTTGCTGGTAATCTTTCAATAATTAATTCTGAAACTGGTCTTCTTAACTGATACGAAATCCCAAATTCCCCTTTGGAAGCATTAACTACAAACCTTGAAAATTGAATATGTATTGGATCGGTAAGTCCAAGAGTTTCTCTTAATTTTGCTCTTTCTTCATCAGAAGTTTCTTCACCAACCATATTATTAATTGGATCACCCACAAAGTTAAATAAAGAAAACGAAACAAATGATACAACAAGCATCACTATTACTGACTGAATCAGACGTTTGAAAAAATACTTTATCAATTTAAGAAATGTTTATACTTACAAGCCCTTTGTTAAACAAAGGGCTTATAAAAAAGTTATTTATTTAAAGCTTGCAAAACGGAATAATGGTTCATTATTCGGTCTTATTGGAACATCTACATTATTTTTAGTCGCCCAAGAAATTACTTGATGGTGTAGAGGAAGATATGAAATATCATCTTTTACAATTTTCCAAGCATTTGCAATAGCTGCATTTCTTTTATCTAAGTCAACTTCACCTTCCATTACTCTTATAGCGGCGTCAACTTCACTGTTGCTAAAGTTTACTTTATTCCAGCTTGCGCCTGACTCATATAGATAATGGAAAACATAATGACTATCTAATGTTGGAACTCCCCATCCTAGCATATAGAAATCACCTTTATCTTCTTTTAATTCCTTAAAATGCTTACTTTTTGTCTGAGCGAATAGATTAACATTTACACCGATTTTGCCTAACATTCCAACTACTGCAGTACAAATTGCTTCGTCGTTAACATATCTATCGTTAGGGCACCTTAGTTCAACATCGAAACCTTTTGGATATCCTGCGTCAGCTAACAATTTTTTCGCAGCGTCAACATCATAAGGCAATCTTTTATCTAGATCTTTTGTGTATCCATTTACACCAGGAAAAGTTATGATTCCTGCAGGCTCACTAAGACCTCTCATTACTTTTTTCTTAATTGCTTCTATATCTATTGCTTGATAAAGGGCTTGTCTTACTTCTTTTTTCTTAAATGGATTATCACCAGTATTTCCAGATCTTAATTTATCTGCTGCTTGGTCCATACCTAAAAAGATTGTACGCATTTGGGCTGTGCTCACTACATCATGATCTGCAGAATTTCCAATTCTAGCTAGGTCTTGAACTGGCGCGTCAGTTACTAAATCAACTTCACCAGATAATAATGCTGCAACTCTTGTAGCTGAGTTTTTAATTGGTAATAGGTGTATTTCACTAACACTATTATCTTTCATTGAACCCCACCAATTACTATTTCTCTCAAATACTGTCTTAGTATTTGGCTCTCTTAAAGTAATTTTGAATGGTCCAGTTCCCATAGCATTAGTTGCTGAGAATGTTTCTTCTCCACCATCCCAGTTTTGTGAAACTGTCGCTCCAAAATCAATAGACCATTTTTTAGACATTATAAATATATTTGATAATTGGTTTAAAAGAATTGGATTTGGTTTGCTTGTAGTCACTTGAACAGTGTAGTTATCAATTTCTTTAACATCAGAAATTGTACTTATGTATTCTTTAAAATCTGATGTAGGTTGTTTTGCTCTCAAAATACTAAATACAACATCTTTTGCAGTCATATCTGTACCATCAGAAAATTTTACACCTTTTCTTAAATTAAAAACCCAAGTATTTGGATCAGTTGTTTTCCAATCAGTTGCAAGTTGAGGTTCAATACTCATATCCAGACCTCTTGTTACAAGTGCTTCATAGACCTGTCTTGAAACTTGTGTTGTAGGACCTTCATTTTGGGCATGAGGATCCAAAGTTAAACTATCTCCTTGCATAGACCATTTAATTGTTTTAGCGTATGAATGCGTTGATACAAAAACAAATAAAAATGCAAAGAAAATTTTAATAAAATTTTTAAATTTCATTTTTCCTCCTAATTATTACAAATAAAATTAAACCTGATTAATAGGTTAACTACAAGGGTAAAATAGGTAACTTAATTGTTAAGAATGATATCGTTTTTGAAGTTAGTATATAAAATTTTTGAATAATTATTCATATTTGTCATATTTTCTTTGGCGTCTTTATCAAATTTTTCCAGAGCACCCTGTCCTAATTGACTTTCTAGTGCTGACTTATATTCAGGTACACAACCCCAATCATTTACAGTTGTATCTTTGATCTCTATGTGGAATTGAATGCCATAAGCATTGTTTTTGTATCGAAATATTTGATATTTTGTCTCTTTTGATGAAGCAATTAATGTTACATCTTTATTTTTTTCTAATTCTTGAACTTCATAAGAGTGCCATTGTAATGATGTAATTTTTTGAGGAAAATCTGCAAAAAGTATATCTTTCTTTTTTTCATCCAAAAAGTTTACATCCAGCATTCCAATTTCAGGATTGTTAGTTTTAACTACTTTTCCTCCAATTGCTTCTCCTAGTAATTGACATCCGAGACAAAAACCTAAGTATGGCTTATTTAATTCTACAACGAACTCTTTAATTTTTTTTTTTTCTTCGTTGAGCCAAGGAAAGTCCTTTTCCATCCAAGTATCCATAGGTCCACCCATACATAGCATACCGTCAAAAAAATTTAAATTATCTGGAATTTTTTCGCCTTCATCTAATTCAATAGTTGTAATATTAACTCCATCTTTGATCATTAAATCTTTTATATAACCAGGATCTTCAATATTTATGTGTTGGAGAACAAGAATTTCCATTGTTATACGATGGGTTTTAGCAAACCTAATATTTTTTTATGAATTATTTTATTAGATGATACTGCTACATGTCCTGCTTGCTTTGCATCTTTATTATTCCAAGTTGTAGTAATACCACCAGATGCATTGATAATTGGAATTAGTGGATGAATGTCCCAAATTTTATTATTGCATTGCAATACAACATCAATTCTACCTTCACATATCTGAGCATATGACAATGCATCTGAGCAAGGGAATTGTATTAATTTGAGAAGTTTTGGAATTTTTTTTTGTTGATTTAATGAAATTGCTCCATGAAAACCAGCAGTTAATTTGATATCTTTAAATTTAACACTTTTGTTGACTGATATTTTTTTTCTTTTTTTATTTTCAACAACATATGCAATTTTTGTAGATTGATTATAATAATATTTGTTTAACATTGGGAAGTTTGCCAAACCAAATATTGGATTGCCTTTATAATTTACTGATATTAAATTACTCCAAGTAGGACTTCCTATAACAAATGACCTGGTTCCATCTATGGGATCAATTACCCAACTAAAATCACTTTTAGTTTTTTTGTAACCAAATTCTTCTCCAATAATTTCATGACCAGGGAATTTTTTGCCTATCTTTGCTCTTATGAATTTTTCAAAAGCTTTATCGCATGTAGTAACAGGGTCATATCCTTTGCCAAGTAATTTATTATTAACTTTAAAAGGCTTATTAAGTTTTTTAAAATAAAAATTCGTTAAATCAATTGCTAGTTGGTTCAAAAACTTTGGAAATTCATTATTTTTAATTATTAGATTGCTATCCATAATTCCAATTACTACTTAATTTCTCTTGATTAAAGATATTTTTTAATTAATGCTCAATTTTATGAAAATTGAATTAGATAATAATAAGGTGTTCTTTAGAGATGAAAATCTGAGTGAAGAAATTCACCCTTTTTGGCTTAGAGAAAGAGTAGAAAATGTTGAATTACTTGATCAAAAAACACAGCAGAGACTCTTTGATCCAAGCACAATGGAGTCAGACGTCATTATTAAATCAGCAATAATTGAAGAAGACCTCCTAAACATTACTTTTTCAGATGGAATAGAAACTAAAATTGATATTAATAAAATAATTCAAGAATTTAAAAATTCCAATTCAATTAGTAAAATTAAAGAAAAAGTAAAATGGACTTCCTCGCTTAATAATGTAAAAAAATTTAATTTTCATGAGAATATTTATGAAAATGTTGAAATGCACGAATTACTTGCTTCTTTTTACAAGTATGGATTTGCAATTTTAAAGAATGTTCCAACTCATGATAATTATTTAATCAAATTTGCTAACTCTGTGGGCAGTGTTAGAAGAACTAATTTTGGTGAACACTTTAATGTTTCTTCAAAACCTAGTCCTAATGATCTAGCCTATACACCTTTACCTTTGGCTCCTCATACCGATAATCCATATAGAAATCCAGTCCCTTGTATTCAGATATTGCATTGTATTGAAAATGAAGTAACTGGTGGTTTATCTACGTTGGTCGATGGATATACTGTTACTGAAGATTTAAAAAAAGACTTTCCTAAATATTATGAAATATTAACTAAAGTGAAAGTAAAATTTAAATTTATTGATAAAGATGTGATTTTAGAAGACTGGTCTGAATTGATAGAGCTTGATGAAAACAAGAATTTTAAACAAGTTAGATTTAGTCCTCGGCTTGATTACGTACCGGTTTTAAAAAAAGAAGAACTAGACCTTTATTATAAAGCTAGAAAAAAATTATCTGATTTATATAACTCTGATTTCTATAGAATAGAATTTAAATTAATGTCTGGAGATTTAATTATGATGGATAATTACAGATTACTTCATGGTAGAACAGAATTTAATCCAAATGAGGGTAAACGATTTTTACAAGGGTGCTATATTGAATATGATAGTACTGATAGCAAGCTTAGACATTTACAAAGAAAATTTAATATAAATTAATTTAACCTATGCTCTGTAGAAAAGGCATATACTCAAGAAGATAATAACCTAAAGCTTGCAACTGGTTAGTGATCATTAGTATTCCTGTAATTAACAGTAGAGATCCACCAAACATATTTATCATCTTCATCTTTGCTTTTAGATTTTTAGAAAAAATCATAAATTTTTGTATCAAGTAACCTGATAGAACAAAGGGAATTGCTAGTCCAAGAGAATAAAATGATAAAAGACCAATTCCTTTATTAATACTATCTTCAGTTGATGCGATTGCAAGAATTGATCCTAAAATTGGACCAATACAAGGTGTCCAGCCAAAACCAAAAGCCATACCAATTAAAATTGAACTTATTATTCCAGTATTATTATTTGTCTGAAATCTCTTCTCATAATTTAAAAACTTAAGATTTATGAGTCCTAATATTTGTAAAGAAAATATTATAATGATTATTCCAGCTCCAATTCTTAGTTGATAAGAGTTTTCTAATACTAAAGAGCCTAAAAATGTAGCAGTAGCTCCAAAACTTATAAACACAATAGAAAATCCGACTGCAAATAAAATAATAGGAAAAATATTTACAGTTTTTTTTTCAAGTAATTCATTAAGAGTTGATCCTGATATATATGATATATATCCTGGTATTAGAGGCAGAACACATGGAGATAAAAAGCTAAGCAAACCAGCTCCAAAAGCTAAAATAAATTCAATCATTATCCAGTATTTTTGATAGCTGCAGAAATACCTGCTATTGATGCCATCATTGCATCATTTAAATCTTTTTTATCTTTTTTATTTAAATTTCTTTTTAAAAGCTTATTCATCACTACTGCTTGTAAAATATTAAGGATTTCAGAATATATGTTTCTAATAATTGCTGGACCTCTAAAGATTTTTCTTTGTTTAAAAATTTCTTTTGGTGTTATTTGATCATTCAATTTTTTAACAGCATCAAATTGAAATCTTAATTTTTTTCCAACTCTAATAAGTTTATCATCAGCTAGGTTTTTTTCGTAAATTTTTGATATTTCTGGGTCTACCTTAGAAAGCACCATGTCAAGCAAGTCCATTGTTGAATTAAAATAAGGCCAGTTTTTTTCCATATCAATAAGTGTTTTTTTAAATTTCTTTATAGATGAATATCTTAAAGCCTCAGCAGTACCTAACCAAGCGGGTAACATTAATCTAATTTGAGTCCAGGCAAAAACCCAAGGAATAGCTCTTAAACTATTTATATTATCAACATTTTTTCTTTTAGAAGGTCTAGAGCCAATTGATAATTTCCCAAGTGCCATATGAGGAGTTACGGTTTTAAAATATCTTATAAAATCTGAACTTTGATTTATATTTTTTCGATAAGAACTTGTTGATATCTCAGACATACTTTGAATTAATTGTCTCCAACTGTCTTTTGGTTTTGGAGGTGGGTTTAAAGTAGCTTCCATAACAGATCCAATATAACTGCACAAATTATATTTTGCTAAAGGCTCATAACCATATTTTTGCTGTATTACTTCTCCTTGATCAGTTATTCGAATTTTACCATTGACTGAACCAGCAGGCTGCGACCTCAATGTTGCTTGTATAGGCCCACCACCTCTACCTGCAGACCCTCCTCTACCATGAAAAAATGTAACGTCTATTTTATATTTTTTAGCAAGTTTAATTATTTCCTCTTGTAATTTAAATTGATGCCAACTTGCTGAGAGCTTTCCAGCATCTTTACTTGAATCAGAGTACCCAATCATAATTTCTTGTTTATTATTAATATCTTTTCTGTACCATTTTAATGAAAAAAGTTTTTCCATTATTGGTTTTGCATTAATAAGATCATCAAGAGTTTCGAAAAGAGGTACTACTCTAAGTCTATTCTTAATGTTAGCTTCTTTTTGAAAAAACATAACTGATAAGATGTCTGATGCTGAAGATGTCATTGAGATTACATACGCTCCTAAACACTCTTTAGGTTGACTTGCCAATACTTTAAATGTGGACCAAACCTCTTTATTTTCCTTGTTTTTAAATTGAAATTTTTTTAATACATTTTTGCTTTGCATTTTATTCGATAAATATTTTATTTTTCGATCCTCATCCCAAGTAGAATAATTTTGGTTTAGTTTTTTCTTTATATATTCTGCTAATAATTGAGAATGTCTTGAAGACTCTTGTCTTATATCAAGTCGTGCAAGATTTATTCCAAAACACTTAGCTCTCCGCATTAAATCTAATAAATCACCACTAGCTATATTTTCACTTTGGTTTTGTTCTAATGACTCTCTTACTACTCTCAATGGTTTTAAAATTTCTTCTCTCTCTGATAGTAAATCTTTATCATTAAAAGATTTATTGTTTGTTAAATAAGCCTCTATTGCTCTATGCGTTTTTCTTAATTTATCTCTTAAAGGTCTTAGATAAACTCTATAAGGCTCGAATGTTTTTCCTGTAGTTTTTAATATTTTTTTTGAACATTTTTCCATAGAGTAAGATCTAATTAACTTTGTCATTGACTTCTCATAAAGTTTAGCTGCCTCCCACCTAGATAACAAGATAACTCTTTTAGTAACTTCTGCAGTAACAAATGGATTGCCATCCCTATCACCGCCCATCCATGATCCAAACTCAATAGGATTAAAATTTTTGGGCAAACCCTTACCCATATTTTTTTCAAATATTTGATTTAATCTTCTGTATACTTTAGGAATTGTATCCCACAAGCTATCTTCTATAATTGCAAGTCCCCATCTTGCTTCTTCCGCAGGAGTTGGTTTAGATCTTTTAATTTCATCTGTATTCCATATAATTGTTATTTCATCAAAAACTTTACGATCTAAAATTTTTAATTTTGAAGGATAATTTTTAAGTAAGTTTCTTTGTTCTAATATTTCTGTTAAGGAATGGTACTTCTGTATCAAGGTTCTTCTTTTTACTTCCGTTGGATGTGCTGTGAGCACAATTCCTATATTTAAACTTTTAGCAATATTATAAATTTTATTATTAGATATCTTTTTATTTTTAAAAAAATTTTCAAATATTTCTTCTATGAAAATATTTTGAAATTTTTTTTCTTGTTTCACATTCTCATAAAGATCTAACGTTCTAGAAGCATCAATTGACTCAGCTAAATTATAAAAGTTCATAAAATGATTAAATGCGCGAGTTAATTTAAACAGTAAATGTGGTGGTAATTTTTTAATTTCGTTTAAAATTTTTTTAAATGGATCTTTACGATTTTTGTTAGCAATATTAGCTTTAGAAAGTAATCTAATTTTTTCAACTAGATCATAGAATTTCTGTCCCTCTTGTTCTTTAATTACTCTTCCTAATATGTTTCCTAAAAATCGAACATCATCTCTAAGAGATTTTGTGGGTATTCTTTCATAGTAGAGGTCTCTTTTTAGCATTTTTAATTACAAACTTTTTCTGGTTTATACCAATAGCATTAGTTTGTATTTTAAATAAACTTCCTGAAAATTTAAATTTTTTAATTTCACTGTTTTTCATACCTTTTAATGCAGATGTGACAAATAAATCTGAATTTTTTGGACCACCAAAGGCACAATTAGTAATATTTTTAGCGGGTAAATTGATCTTATGTATCTGTTTGGCAAATTTATTTAAAACACTTACACAAGCTCCATGAAATTGGCATACCCATAAATTTCCAGCTTTATCTAAAGTCATGCCATCTGGCACTCCTTCCTTATTTGAAAATCTTTTAAATATTTTTTTACTTATTATATCTTCATTTTTATCTATCTTAATTTTGTAGATTATCCTTTTTCTACTATCTGTATGGTAAAAACTTTTTTTATCAATAAATGCTGGTCCATTAGTAATCATGTAATTGTCATCTACTTTTTTAAGATTAAATTTTTTATCTAGACAATAAAGAGATCCATTTGGGATATTTCTCTCAGGGTTATCCATTGTTCCAAACCAAAGTTTTCCACTGAGATCTGTTTTGCCATCATTAATCCTGTTCATTTTTAATGACTTTTCAATGGTTATTGATTTAATTTTTTTTTTACTTTTTAAATTTACTATTCTTAATTCACCTTGGAGACCTAATATAAATATATTATTTTTTATATGAGCTAAAAATCCTATTTCTTTATTTACTTTAATAGTTTCTTTTTTTTTATTTTTCAAATTTAAAATATGAATTCTTTTTTTTTTAATGTCTGTAATATAAATTGAATTATGCTCTTTAACCCACAAAGTACCTTCACCTAATGTACATTTTAAATTCCACAAAACTTCAGGTTTTGAGGTTATAATCTTAGCCATTATACTCGTATTCTTTTATAAATTCTTTTTTTGGATTAATTCCAATTCCTATATTTTCTAATGGTGAAGCAAATCCATCTTTATCTTTTACCTGGTCCAAAATTGAAAATTTTTCTTCTGCAAGATCTGTAATAAAAATATTTTTTTCAGTTGTATCAAACTCTAACATTGATTTCGTTGGAAATAGTCCACCTGGCATATCTGGTAAAGAAGTAAGTAAATGCAGATTTACTGCTACACTTAAAGCTGAACCCCATACGTGATTAACAATTGGGATAAAATTCGACTGCGCTAATGCTGATACTTTTAAATATTCTGTTATTCCACCTAAACCACAAACTTCTGGTTGAGCTATATCAATGCAATTATATTTAATTAGTTGGTTCCAACCATATTTTGTGAACTCCGCTTCACCACCAGCAATATTTGTTTTTAATTTTTCTTTAAGTTCTTTGTATCCATCATAATCCTCTGGTGCCACAGGTTCCTCAAACCAATAAATTTCCATTTCATCTAATCCTTTACCTACGTACAAAGCATCATTTTTGTTATAAGCATGATTGGCATCGACCATTAGTTTAAAGTTGTCCCCAATTGCCTCTCTTACTGCACTTACTAACTTTAAATCTTCTTTTGGACCTAAACCAACTTTCATCTTCATCGCCTTGAAGTTTTTTTCTTTTATTTGATTTGCCTCTTTTTTGAACAATTCACATAATTCTTCGACAGATTTTTTTTGCAGCATCATTCCATAACCATAAACTGGAATTTTGTTATTAGTTTTACCCCCTAATAATTGATAAAGAGGCAATTTTGCTTTTTTCGCTAGTATATCCCACAATGCTATATCAATTCCTGATAATGCCTGAATAGGCATTCCTTTCTGACCGCTATCTCTAAGTAAATTATAAACTTTATGCCAAATATATTCTTTATTGATTGGATCTTCTCCTATTATTAAAGGCTGTATTACTTTTTCTACAATATATTTGTTAGTGAGAGCTATATTCCCAGGGCCAAAACATTCTCCCCAACCCTTAATACCTTCATCAGTTTCTATCTCTACTAGGTGGGCTGTTCTGTGTTTGTAATATTGCTGAGAATATCCTAATTCTTTATCCAACTCATATCTAAGTACATGACTTTTGATTGAGCTGATCTTCACAATTATTAAACAGCAACTACTTTAGAGTTCTGTTCTCCTAAATTTTCTATAGATAATTTCATTTCATCACCAGCTTTTAAAAATACTTGGGGTTTTCTTCCCATGCCTACTCCTGGTGGGGTACCTGTAGTTATAATATCTCCAGGTTGTAATGACATGAATTTACTCACATAAGATACAATGATATCTACATTAAAAATCATAGTACTTGTATTTCCTGTTTGCATTCTTTCGCCATTTACATCCAACATCATCTTTAAATTATTAATATCTTTAATTTCATCCTTAGTTACTAAGTAAGGGCCAGTAGGTCCGTAAGTGTCATGAGACTTTCCTTTAACCCATTGGCCCATTTTTTCGATTTGCCATTCTCGTTCACTGACATCGTTTACTAAACAATATCCTAAAATATGATCCTGTGATTGACTTTCTGAAATATGTTTTGCCTCTTTTCCAATTACAATTCCAAGTTCAACTTCCCAATCTAGTTTTTTTGATCCAGAGACTATTTCTACATCATCATTAGGACCACACATTGAGCTAGTCGCTTTCATAAACATTATTGGTTCTTTAGGAATATCGGCACCGACTTCAGCTGCATGATCTGAATAATTAAGTCCTATTGCTACAAATTTTCCAGGACTTGTAATACATGAACCTACTCTTTGATTAGATGAAAGTTCAGGAAGACTTGATGTGTCTGCACTTTGAATTTTTGACATTGTTTCAAAATTTAAATTTTCTGGGTTTAAATCATTTATGTGAGAACTTATGTCTCTTATTTTTCCATCAGCATCTAAAATTGCTGGTTTTTCTTTTCCTTTTTCACCTACTCTTAATAATTTCATTGTTTCTCCTTTATATTTAAATTGTCATTCCACCATCAACAGAAAATGTATTCCCTGTTGTAAATGTTGATTCATCGCCAGCTAAATAAATAGCCATAGAGGCAATTTCTTCAGCTGTTCCTAGTCTTCCCATCGGTTGTCTTGCTATAAAATCTTTCTTAGCTTGAACAGGATCAGGACTCTGGTTTACTCTATCTTGCCAAGAAGGAGAGAAAACGGTTCCTGGTGCTATTGAATTACATCTAATATTTTGTTTTACAAAGTCTGAAGCTATAGACTTAGTTAAACCAATAATTGCAGCTTTTGAAGCGCCATAAACAAATCTATTTGGTAAACCTTTTAAACTGGAGGCAATAGACGAAACATTGATTATACTTCCACCATTTTGCTTTACCATTAAGGGTAAAATTGCTCTGCACATGAAATACATAGATTTAATGTTCACATCAAAAGAAAAATCCCAATCTTTTTCTTCGCAATCTAAAATTGTTCCATGATGAACAAATCCTACAGCATTAAATAGAACATTTACTTCATCAAGTGTTTTAACAAAATCTAAAATTGCTTTGTTGTCTGTAGAGTCTAAAGTTTTAATTTTAATATTAGGATATTCTTTATTTAAATCAGCTAAAGTTTTTTCATTCAAATCTGTTGCTATTACATGGGCCCCTTCATTATGAAAAGCGATTGCTGTTGCTTTTCCGATACCTTGGCCTGCTGCTGTAACCACAATTTTTTTACCTTCTAATCTTCCACTCATTTATTATTTATCCTTTCAATTTCTTTATAAAGTGAACTATGGTCTGTTTCACCATGTCCATTATCAACAAGAGATTTATACATTTCTTTAACCAAATTTGAAATAGGTAAATGAGTATTATAATTATTGGCACATTCTAAGATATTATTCATATCTTTTAATTGACCAGATGTTTTGCCTTTTGGAGTAAAATCTTTATCGATCATTCTTTTTCCATGTGTTTGTAAAACTTTACTGTCTGCCCAACCACCAGACAAAGCTTTAATCATTTTATTTGGATCAGCTCCTGCTTTTTCACAAAGAGTTACAGCCTCTGCCACAGCGCCTATTGCTAAACCAACAATGATTTGATTTGCTAATTTGGATACTTGTCCACTTCCAATTGGACCAACTAATGTTGGATTACCCATTGTTTTTAAAATATCAAATGCATCATCAAAAATATTTTGCTCTCCCCCAACCATTATAGCCAATGATGCTTCCTCTGCACCAATTGTTCCTCCAGATACAGGTGCATCCAAATAATTTATATTTTTTAATTTTAAATTATTACCATGCTTTGTTGCAGTAGTTGGTTTAACTGAACTCATATCAATAACTATTGAACCAGATTTCAAGTTTTCTAAAAAATCAGAATTATTCATCACTGCATCCACAGCAGTATCATCTGTTAACATTGTGATAACAATATCACTTCCATCCACAACATCTTTTAACGTATTTGAAATTTTTGCTCCAAATTCTTTTAGTGGTTCTGCTTTATTCTTTGATCTATTGAATACTGTTAAATTATATCCAGCTTTTACTATATTTTTAGACATTGGCAGACCCATAAGGCCTATGCCTATAAATCCTATTTTTTTTGTCATTTATTTTTTAGGTACGAATTCGTGGAAATTTTGTGTCATTGCTTCTGGAAAGTACATTACACATACTAAAACAATTAATTGAATTACTACAAATGGAGCAAATCCTCTGAAAATATCTGTTAATGAAATATGTGGAGGTGCTACCGATTTTAAATAAAAAGCTGCTGGGCCAAAAGGTGGGCTTAAAAATGAGACTTGCATATTTACACAAAATAAGATTCCAAACCATATAGGATCAAAACCAAGTGCAAGAACTATTGGTAAAAATACAGGCATAGCCAGTAAGACAATTCCAACCCAATCCATAAAAGCACCCATTATCAAAAACATTACTTGCATCATAAAGATTAAGTACATTGGTTTTAAATCATAAGCTAAAATAGTTTCGGCTACATAAGTTGGTCCACCCGCTAAAGAATAAGCTCCAGCTAAAACCGTAGCTCCAAATGTAATAGTTAAAATCGTACCTGATGCTTTAAAAGTTCGAACAAGCGCATCTTTAAATAGAAACCATGTCAGCTCTTTTCTTGCGCCTATTATAATTAATGTTGCCACTACACCCATACCAGCTGCTTCTGTGATACCTGTTATTCCAGAATAAATTGAACCTAAAACAATTATTACAATACCAATTGGTGGTAAAAGGCCTGGAAGATAAGACATTTTTTCTTTTAAAGTTAAGGCTGGTTCATCACTTAATGGTGCAAGATGTGGTTGCAACCTTGTTCGTATAAGAATGTAAGTAATTATTAAACCTGAAATCATTAAACCTGGAACAATAGCTTCTTGGAATAACATTGTAATTGATGTTTCTGTTGTCAATCCATAAATAATTAAAACGATAGACGGGGGTATCATAGTACCTAGAGAACCTGATGCACAAATAATACCAATAGACATGTCTTGATCATATTTCAATCTCAACATCTGTGGCAGTGCAATCAGTCCTAATAAAACTATTTCTCCTCCAATAATTCCACTCATCGCAGCCATAATTGTTGCCATGATTGCAGTAACAACACCAACTCCTCCTCTAGTTTTTCTTAACCAAGCATTTAACGCATCATATAAATCTCTTGCTATATTTGAGCGTTCAAGTAAGGAGGCCATGAATATAAATAAGGGTACTGATAAAAAAGAATAGGTTACAACAAGCGAATAATATCTTGAAAGTAGAATTCCTAATGCATGCTCACCTATATATAAAAATACGAGTACAGCACCCATAAAACCTGAAGCAAAACCCATTGGAACACCAATTGCGATAAGAGCTAATAATCCAACAATAAGTATTATCGAGAGTGTTCCTATTTCAAATTCCATATTATTCTAAATCTTTAGCAGGATCGTATTGTCTTTCTTTAGGATTTCTCCAATCAATTATTAAATTGTTAATAGACTGAAGTGCAATAAGAAATACACATATTAGTGTAAGTGGTTTCATAGTAGCTGGTATCGGTGGGTCCCAATAAGTTGCAAATCTCTCCCAGTTTACAAATGATCTGTAAGCATCCTCCATACCACCATAAATTACCGCTCCCGCAAAAAGAACAATAACTATAGTGCTAATTAGATCAAAAATTCGTTGTGTCGGTCTACTGACATAATCATATAATAATACTATTCTTATATGGCTTCTTAATCTTGTTGCATATATCCCGCCAACTAAATAACAAACACCAGCCAACCACAAGCATAATTCATTAGCCCATAAAGTAGGTTTAAATAATACATATCTCATGAAAATTTCGTACATCATCACAAGTACTATTATGGGGATTAAATATTTAATTGTATGGCTTAAAAATAGAGAAATTCTATCTATCCAAAATATTGGAAAATCGTCTTTGCTTGCAACTTTTTCACTTTGCTCTTTTAATTGTTTATCTTGAAGCTTTTTATCGTTCATTGGCAAAAAAAATTATTTAATAAGAAGGGCCCTTTCAGGCCCTTCAATATTTTTTTATGTTGCTAATAATTATAGGATACCGTTAGCTTTCATGTAAGCTTTGTGTATCTCAATAAGAGCTGCAGCTTCAGGAGATTTTTTCTTCCATTCTTCCCAAGCGCCTAAAGCAGCATTTCTGAACTTAAGTCTATCTTCTCTAGACCAGTCATGAAGAGTAACACCCATAGCAGTTAAAGCTTTAACTGCTTCAGCATTTTTTCTCTCAACTAAACTAGTGATTGTTCTACCGCAGATTTCGATTGCTGCAAGCATTGCACCTTTTTCATGAGGTTTTAACTTGTTCCAAACTTTTGTATTACAAGCTAAATGGTCAGCTGGCATAGAGTGGAAACCTGGATATGTAGCATATTTATTTTGCTCATAGTGTCCACCTGCATAGTTTGTAGCTAAAGATGAATAGTCGGCACCATCAATTAGACCAGTTTGTAAAGCAGTTGGAACTTCACCAAAATCCATCACGATCGGCTTAGCACCTAATGCTGTAAAGATCATACTTTCCATTCCTGGAGGCGATCTAAATTTAAAGTCTTTGATAGACGCAACATCTGGAATTGGTTTGCTAGATATTAAAGACTCATGTCCTGGTATCCACCAACCGATTAAAGTCATTCCATATTTGTTGTATAGTGCATCAACAGCTTCTTGAGCTCCTGGGAAATTCAAGAATTCATATTGTTGATACGGGTTGTCATATCCACCCATTACATCGCCTGCGAATTGGAAAGCTGCGTTTTTACCAGTTTGGTATCCAGCACCTGTCATATCACAGTCAATAATTCCAGTTTGTGCAGAGTTAAAAACCTCAGCAGACTTTCCTGTAACTGATGATGAGTAGAACATTTGTACTTTTAAGCTTCCACCAGAAAACTTTTCTACGTTTTTAGCGAATTGAGCTGCAACTTCACCATTTGGTGAGCTAGCTGTAAAGTGAGTTTCTATTTTTAAAGTTTTTGCATTAGCAGAACCAAATAAAGCAATAGACACTACAGCAATCGCAGCAGTTATTTTTGTTATTAATTTTAACATTATATCCCCTCTCGGTTATGTTTTTTTAAATTTAAACATAAAGAGAAAAAAAATTCAAACAAAAGACTGTAATAAATTTCTAACGATAATTGGTTTATGAAATTACAACTTAAAGTTGTATCAATTAAACAACTTCAGATAAAAGAGGTTTTTGAGAGAAAAAACATTTTATATTATTTACGGCTAACATACTCATAGCTAATCGAGTTTCATGTGTCGCACTACCTACATGAGGAAGAACAAAACAATTTTCTAACTCTAAATATCTCTTATCAAGATTAGGTTCATTATTGAAGACATCTAATCCAGCTCCATAGATTTTTTTATTTTGTAAAGCTTCAATCAGAGCATCATCATCTACTGTTGATCCTCTCGAAGTATTTATAAAGACTGAATGTTTTGGAAATAATTTTAAACTTTCTGAATTAATTATATTTTTAGTTTCTGAGGTAGCAGGAGTATGCAAACTTACATAATCACAATTTGGAAGCATTGATTTTAAATCTGGGTAATAAGTTGCACCTTTTTCTAAATCATTAGCTAACTTATTTCTATTGTAATAAACTATTTTCATTTTAAACGCTCTAGCCCTATCTGCAACTATTTGGCCAATCCTTCCCATACCTATTATACCTAAAGTTTTCCCTGTAATTTCGTTACCTACCATTAATTTAGTAATATCTGGTCTATGATCTCTCCAAGCATTTGACTTAACAAGATTATAAGCCTCACCAATTCTTCTGGATGATGCTAAAATTAAAAGGATTGTTATTTCTGCTACAGCATCATTTAATACATTTGGCGTATTTGAAACTTTGATATTTTTTTCTTTGGCTGATTGTGTATGAATATTATCATACCCAACTCCAACATGACCAATAATTTTTAATTTTCCATTTAAACTATCAAAAAAATTTTTATCTAATTTATCAAAACTTGTAGAGATTAAACCATCATATTCATCAGAAATTTTTCGAGACACTAAAATTTTTGGTTTCATCTAATGAGAGTTTCTTAGAACACCTTTTGTTTTAGTGATGTCTAAATACTGATCTCTTGACATAATACATGCACCGTCTTCAAGTTGACCAACATTTGATCTAGATATTTCTTGCCACGGAGTTTGATTTGTAAGTTTTTTTATTTTTTTCTTTTTTCTTCTTTTAATAAATTCTAACTTTGTTATTTGAAGATCAACTCTTCTTTTATTGAGATCTATTGTCATTTTATCACCCGTCTTAACTATAGCTAAATCACCGCCAACAGCAGATTCTGGCGATACATGAAGAATAGATGGGCTTTCGGAGGTACCGCTCTGTCTTCCGTCACCAAGAGTTGGAAGTGCATTAATACCTTTTTTTAGTAGTCTATCTGGTGGTTGCATATTAACTACCTCAGCAGAACCAGGGTATCCAACAGGGCCACAGCCTCTTATTATTAAAATAGAATTTTCATCTATTTTTAGTCTCTTGTTATTAATCCTATGGTGATAATCCTCAGGGCCTTCAAAAACTACTGCTTTACCTTTAAAAACATTAGGGTGCTTAGGATTTGATAAATATCTTTCTCTAAACTCTTTACTAATTACTGAGGTTTTCATAATTGCTGATGAAAAAAAATTTCCTTTCATAACTAGAAACCCTGCCTTATCAGTCAAATTATCTTTAAAAGTTTTAATCACATCTCTATCTACATCGATTTTTTTTCTTAAATTTTGCGCAACTGTTTTGCCAGTTACAGTAATTAAGTTTTGATGAATTTTATTATTCTTGATTAATTCTTTCATGATTGCTGGTATTCCTCCAGCTCGATAAAAACCTTCCATTAAATGTTCACCTGCAGGTTGGCAGTTTGCTAACAAAGGTATTTTATGCCCAAGTTTTTGCCAATTAGATAAATCAAATTTAATACCCATATGTTTTGCGATAGCAATTAAATGTGTGGTACAATTACTAGATGCTCCTATAGCACTTGCAACTATAACTGCATTTTCAAAAGCTTTCTTTGTCATAATTTTTGAGGGAGTTAAATCTTCGTGAACCATTTTTACAATTCTCGATCCAGTCTCAAAAGAAATTTGCTCTCTTTCTCTATAAGGAGCTGGTATTACTGCACATCCTGGTAAAGACATTCCCAATGCCTCAGCAACAGAATTCATTGATGAAGCTGTTCCCATTGTATTACAGTGACCAGGGCTTGGTGAAGATGCTGCTGCCATATCCATAAATTCTTCGTAATTAATTTCTCCCTTAGCATGCAATCTTCTTGCTTCCCAAATAATGGTTCCTGCACCAGCTTTCTTACCTTTATAATTTCCATCAAGCATTGGACCACCAGATAAAACAATTGCAGGAATATTAACTGTTGCAGCTGCCATTAATGCTGCTGGGGTAGTTTTATCACATCCAGTTGTAAGTATAACTCCATCAAGTGGGTATCCATAAAGTATCTCAACCAAAGATAAATATGATAAGTTTCTGTCCAACATTGCAGTAGGCTTTTTTCCAGTTTCTTGAATTGGGTGAGTAGGAAATTCCATTGGAATACCACCTGCTCTTCTAATTCCATCTTTAATTCTTTTACTTAAATCCAAAAAATGTCTGTTACATGGAGATAAATCACTTCCTGATTGGGCTATTCCAATTATTGGATTTCCTGATTGAAGTTCTTTTCTTGTAAGACCATAATTTAGATATCTTTCTAAATACATAGCTGTCATGCCCGGATCTTTTGGGTCGTCAAACCATTGTTTACTTCTTAAATTCTTCTTTTTCATAAAATAATAAAATATATTATAATGATATATAAAACCTAAATTAAAAAATGAATAGTCTAATTGTACTCAATAAAAATGATAATGTAGGCGTAAGTCAATTTATTATACCAGAAAAAACGAAAATTAATGGTCAAGAGATAAGCACTATAGACCCTATACCATTTGGACACAAAGTTTGTTTAAAACCCATAAACAAAGGTGATCCTATAATTAAGTATGATCAGATAATTGGATTTGCGTCAAAAAATATTACCGCTGGTGAACATGTTCATTCTCATAATTTAGAATTCAAAGAATTTGATAGAGAATTTCAAGTAAAAAATAAAAAAACAATTGTTGATGAAAAAGTTGATACCTTTTTCAATGGAATATTAAGAGATAACGGTCAAGTAGCTACTAGAAATTATATAGGTATCGTTAGTACAGTTAACTGTTCAGCAACTGTTACTAAAATGATTGTTGAAAAAATAAAATATTCTAACATTCTAAATGATTATCCTAATATTGATGGCATAGTTCCGATTACTCACTCAACTGGATGTGGAATGAATACTGTAAGCGAGGGAATGCAAATGTTTCAAAGAACAATTGACGGTTTTAAGAACCATCCAAATTTTTCTCATGTATTTGTTATCGGCTTAGGTTGTGAATGTGCTCAAGTGAGTTTGTTTGATGAGTCTGTAAAAAAACATAATAGAATTCATTTTTTAACAATTCAGGACGAAGGTGGAACTAAAAAAATTGTCGAAAAAGTTCTATCGCAAATAAAAAATTTATTACCTGAAGCTAACAAAATTAAAAGAACTCCTCAGTCTGTAAGTCATTTAACTTTAGCTCTTCAATGTGGAGGATCAGATGGGTACTCTGGTATTACTGCAAATCCAGCTTTAGGTGTTGCAGCTGATTTGTTAGTTAAAAAAGGTGGAAGTTCAATATTATCTGAAACTCCTGAAATTTATGGGGCTGAGCATCTTCTAATTAACAGAGCAAACAGTCAAGAAACAGCAGATAAATTAATTGAAAGATTAAAATGGTGGAAAAACTATACTTCAATTAATAATAGCACAATGGATAATAATCCTGCTCCTGGGAATAAACGAGGTGGTTTAACTACCATACTTGAAAAGTCACTGGGTGCAGTTGCTAAAGGTGGTAAATCAATTCTAGAAGATGTGCTTGAATATGCAGAACCATTAAAAAATAAGGGTTTTAACTTTATGGATTCACCTGGGTATGACCCAGTGTCTGTAACAGGTCAAGTTGCTTCAGGTGCAAATGTAATTTGTTTTACAACAGGTAGAGGTTCATGTTTCGGATGTAAACCTGTTCCAAGTTTAAAATTATCTACAAATACTGCGATGTATGAAAAAATGGAAGAAGATATGGATATAAATTGTGGGACTATTGCAGAAGGTAAAGAAGACATTGAAAAAGTTGGAAATAGAATATTTGATCTAGTTGTAAACACTGCTTCAGGAAATAAATCGAAAAGTGAAATTAACGGCTACGGTGACGAGGAGTTTAATCCTTGGCAAGTAGGCGTGGTGATGTAGCTTTTTGATAAATTTTTCATAAATTATAATGTCAAAAAATCAAAAAGCCTCTTTAATTAAGGTTATTTTTCTATCAGCTTCAGGGTTTTTTTTATTTGTTTGTATGGACTCAACTGCAAAATATTTAGGAAATGTTATGCCAGTTACACAAGCTGTGTGGGGAAGATTTTTTTTTCACTTTGTCGCTCTTTGTGTCTATTTCGTGGTCTTTAAGCCAAAGCTAAATTTAACTAGAAATTTTAAAATTCAAATTATTAGGTCATTGTTAATGGTTACAGCAACTTTTTTTATGTTCAACTCGTTACAAAGATTTGATTTGGTTGACATATACGTAGTTTTTTTTAGCGCTCCATTAATCGTTTCACTTTTATCAGCATATTTTTTAAAAGATATATTGTCTCCTAAAGGTATAATTTTGATGTTGCTAAGTTTTGGATCAATTATTTATGCTCTAGGACCCAGTATGAAAGTATTATCGCCAGAATTAATCTTTCCTATTGTACCACCACTATGTTGGGCACTTTACCAATTTTTTACAAAGCTTATTTCAGGAAACAATGAACCTTTCTCTGCAGTTTTTTATACGGCAGTTACTGGTGCCTTGATATTTACAATTTATATTTCATTCAATTGGGTAACAATTGAAAATAATATTTATTGGATTGGTTTAGTTGCTATGGGAATATTTGGTTTTATAAGTCATTTTATAATTATTTATGCAATTCAATTATCTAATTTGTCATTTGTAACTAATTTTCAGTATTCTCAGTTGCTTTGGTCAACAATAATTAATTTCTTAATTTTTGGGGTTCCCGCAGATATAAGTAAAATAGTTGGTCTTATTGGAATTATCATTTTTGGAGTTTTGTTTATTAGAGTTGAGGGCACAAAAAAGGTTAAAAAAATTAATTAATTCTTATTTTTTTACCTGATTGAGAACTTTTGTTAATTGCATCAAAAATTATTAAAGAATTTAATCCATCCTTGCCAGTCACTTTTGGTTTTTCTTTTTTTAAAACTACTTTTGAAAAGTGATCGATCTGATTAATTAAAGTTTCATTACTTTTTTTAACTTTAATTTTATTATTTAAAATATTATTCCACCAACTTCTTTCTTTTTTATAGTACCATAACTTTAAATTTGGGAATTGAACAGAGCCTCTTGTTCCTCCAATAAAATACGAAGATTGGTCAGTTATTGGATAGGCAGGATTTTCTCCAGCTGTTAATTCATAGCTCCATGGTGAAGTTATAGTATCAGATACATTTAGAGTACATAAAGTTCCAGATTTAAAAAATAAATTTACTGAAGCGGTGTCCTCAACCTTATATTTCCTAATATTATTCGATTTAAATGCCTGAACATACTTTACAGGACCAAGTAAATAACAAATCATATCAATATCATGAACTAAATTAATACCTAATGGGCCAGCACCTTCACTTACTCTCCATTTTTCATTAAAATATTTTTTATGTTTATATAGCCAGCATAAAATATTTGCAGATACAATTTTTCCAAGTTTTTTATTTTCTATTATTTTTTTAACATTATTAACAATTGAATTATGGCGTCTATGATATCCTATTAGTAATGAAGTTTTATTTGAGCGTGCACTATTAATTATTTTTTTTGCAGATTTAATATTATCTGAAATCGGCTTCTCTAATAATACAGGAATTTTAGATTTCAAAAATCGAACAGTATCAGTTTCGTGTAGAACATTGGGTGTTGCAATTATCACTGCATCGGGTTTATCTTTTGCTAATAAAATTTTGATATTTTTATAAAGTGGTACATTTAATTTTTTAGATAATTCTATCCCAGTTTTTTTTATTTCAACAATTGAGTGAAGAGATGCTAATTTTGATTTTTGAATAGCTTTAATATGTTGTAGTCCCATTAAACCTATTCCAACAACAGATATTTTAATTTTCTTAGACACTTATATAAATTTTAAGTGATACCTGCGTCTATTATAAAGTTTTGTTTCGTACATCCTGACGATACATCAGATGAAAGATGAACAACTAAATTTGCCACATCATCAGGTTTAAGCTGTCTCTTCAAGCACTGTTTATCAAGAATAAATTTTTTATACTTTGGAGTTAGCCAATGCTTTATTTGCCTCTCAGTAGCAATTGATCCAGGAGTAACTGAGTTGCATCTAATATTATATTTACCAAATTCTCTCGCAAAAGATCTAGTCAGACCAATAACAGCAGACTTTGCTGTCTCGTATGCAACTTTATCACCCTCACCCAACATCCATGAAACTGAACTTAAATTTACGATAGCTCCACCTTTGTTTTTAATCATTCCTTTTAAAACTGCTTTAATTGTAAAGAAAAAATGTTTTAAATTCACATCCATTCTATTATTCCAATATTTTTCATCTACTTGATCTGTGGAGTGTCTGTCATCATTTGCTGCATTATTTATTAAAATATCGATAGGACCTTTTGATTTAATTATTTTTTGAATGATAGTTTGTAATTTTTTAATTTTAATAAGATTACATTCAATAAAATGAGGTACTTTAAGACCTTTTTTTTTAAGATCTTTAATTAATTTATTTGAGTCTTTCTTATTGATATCAACAAAATAAACTTCACATTCCTGTTCACAAAAATGTTCTACTATTGAAGCTCCAATACCTGAGCCACCACCAGTAATAAAAACTTTTTTATTTTTTAAGTCAAAATATTTTACTTTCATTTAAATTCTCTCCTCTGTTTTAGCATCAAACAATGAAATTTGAGTTAAATCAAAGAATAATTTTGTATTTTTTGATAGATCTATTTTTACTGTTGATGGAAACTTAGCTAACACCTCTTGATTTTCAAAATTAAAAGTCATTATCTGTTCATGTCCAATATATTCACTTAAATCTGCTCTTAAATTAATCTCAAAATCCTCTTCATTAGATTTTTTAAAAAATATATGTTCTGGTCTTATTCCAAAAAAAACCTCTTTATTATCTAAATTAGACTTTTCTTTAAAATCATATCCATTTATTGGAATTTCGATATTTGATCCATGGGTAATAAATGAAACTTTATTTGAACTCTCTTTTAGATTACCTTTTATTAAATTCATTGATGGAGAGCCTATGAAGTCTGCCACAAAAGTATTACTAGGTTTATTATAAATATTTTCAGGTGTATCATTTTGCTGAATTACACCATGATTCATAATTGCAATATTTGTACCTAAGCTCATAGCTTCTGTTTGATCATGCGTTACATAAACTACTGTTGTTTTAAGTTGCTGATGAAGTTTTTTAATTTCTCGTCTCATCTCAACTCTTAACTTTGCATCTAAATTTGATAAAGGTTCATCAAATAAAAATATTCTTGGTTCTCTCACTAACGCTCTTCCTATTGCAACACGCTGTCTCTGTCCGCCCGATAATTGTGATGGCTTTCTCTCTAACAAAGCATCTACTTGTAAAAATTTTGATACTTTTTCCAATTGCTCTTCGATTTTCTCCTTTGAAACTTTAGCTTGTTTAAGACCAAAGATCATATTTTCACGTACATTCATAGATGGGTACAATGCATAAGATTGAAATACCATTGCAATATTTCGGTCTTTTGGCTCTACTTTACTTACATTGTAATCATCTATGTGAACATTTCCTTCATTAATAGTTTCTAATCCTGCAATAATGTTTAACAAGGTTGATTTTCCACATCCAGAAGGTCCTAAAAGAACTAAGAAATTACCTTCATCTATCTCTAAATTAATTTTCCTTAAAACCTCAGTTGATCCAAAGTTCTTTGATAATTCTTCTATTTTTAATGTTTTCATCCCTATCCTTTTACTGCTCCTGAAGTTAATCCTCTAATAAAATATTTACCTGCTAGAACATACACAATAAGTGTTGGAATTCCTGCAATAATAGCAGATGCCATATCCACATTATATTCTTTAACACTAGTGCTTGATAAAACCATATTGTTTAAAGCAACTTGTATTGGAGCTGCCTCTCCAAATGAAAATGTTGAGCCAAATAAAAAGTCGTTCCAAATTTGTGTAAATTGCCAGATTATTGTTACTACTATAATTGGAGTTGATACTGGAAGTAAAATTTTAAAAAATATTTTAAAAAACCCTGCCCCATCTATTCTAGCAGCTTTTACTAATTCAGAAGGAATAGAAACATAAAAATTTCTAAAAAATAAAGTTGTAAAGGGAATACCATAAACTGTATGGACCAAAACAAGTCCAATTACAGAATTAGATATTCCTAGAACTCCAAGAGTTCTAGCCATGGGTAATAAGATAGCTTGATAAGGAATAAAACAACCAAATAATAAGAAAAGGAAAACCCATTTGTCTCCCTTAAACCTCCATTTTGTTAAAACATATCCAGCCATCGCGCCAATAAAAGTAGAAAAGAATACTGCTGGAACAACCATTTTAATTGAATTCCAAAAATATGGTTTTAAGAAAGTATCACCTGCACCATATCCTCTTCCACCCCATGCGACTAACCAAGAGTCAAAATTTAATCCACTTGGCCAAGTTAGAAGTGTTCCTTGACGGATTTCTTCCATTGTTTTTAATGAAGTAACAACCATTACATACAAAGGAAAAATAAAATACAAAGCAAAAATTACTAAAACAAAATATAAAAACCATCTCAAAAACATATTTGTATATTTAGATTTTTGTTCAAGCTGTTTATATGAAGAGTGTGTTTTATCTTGCATTTTCTCTCCTCAATTCAGAATATAAATAAGGTATAATCACAGCTGCTACTGCCATAAACATCATCATCGCACTCGCTGCTGACAAACCAACTTGACTTTTGTGAAATGCAGTTTGTGTCATATATAATGCAGGCATGGTTGTAGATATACCCGGACCTCCCTGAGTTAACGCAACAATAAGATCATAACTTTTAATTGATATATGAACCAAAATTACAAAACTTGTAAAAAAAACTGGTCTCATCATTGGTAGTAGAATTTTCCAATAAACTGTAAATAAATTTGCGCCATCTATTTTGGCTGCTTTAACGATTTCATCTTCAACTGATCTTAACCCAGCTAGAAATAATGCCATTACAAATCCTGCAGATTGCCAAACACCTGCAATCACTATGGTGTAGATGGCCATTTCTCGATTGACCAACCAATCAAAAGTAAAGTTTTCAAATCCCCAATCGATAAACATTTTTTGGATACCAAGGGTTGGGTTTAAAATCCATTTCCAAGCTGTTCCTGTAACGATAAATGATAAAGCCATAGGATATAGATAAATAGTTCTAAGGACACCTTCCGCCCTAATTTTTTGATCTAGAAATATTGCAAGAATAATTCCAATCACAACACAAAAAATTAAGAATAAAGCTGTGAAAATAAGAAGATTATCAACTGCAATAAGCCATTTTCTAGAACCCCAAAGTTTAACATATTGGCCTACTCCCCAAAGTTCATACTTGGGTAATATTTTTGAATTTGTAAAAGATATATATAATGTCCAAAGCACAAAACCATAAACAAACCAACCAATCAATCCAACAGCAGGAGCCATTACAATTTTAGGTAGGTTTTTTTCTAACCACTTGAACATTATAAATATTTTCTAATTTTGATTAAAAAAAAAGGCCACCTAAATATTAGGTGGCCTTAATTTTTGTATTTTACATATTATCTAAAACTGAATCAGCCAAAGCATTTGCTGCATCAACTGAGGACATATCAGAATTAAAGTGTTCTGTGATCACATCTTGTAAAGCAGCTTTCATAGTATTACCTTGAGCCATTCCGTGAGCAAAACTTGGAACTAATCCACCACTCGCTCCTGCAGTTTTGATGTCAGAATTTGATGTTTTTGCACATTTATCAAACTCATCCATTGGTACATCTAAACGTGCTGGAATTGATCCCTTGTATAAGTTGAAAACTTTTTGGAAGTTTTTACCCATCATTAATTTAGCTAATAATTTTTGACCTTCTTGTTTGTCTGGGTCACTTGTTTTGTAGAATATAAAGCTATCTACATTGTACAAGTATCCATTATTAGATGGAGTTGCAGCACAATAGTAATCTACGCCTGGTACTTTTCCAGCAGCAGTAAATTCACCTTTTGCCCAGTCACCCATAATTTGGAAACCAGCTTTTCCTTCAATAACCATTCCAGTAGCAACGTTCCAATCTCTTCCTGGGCTACCTTCATCAGTGAAACCTTGAAGTTTTCTCATTTGATCAAAAACTTTTACAGTTGTCTCACTTCTTAAACAAGTTTCTTTAAGATCTACATAACAGTTTTTGTAATAGTTATTTCCACCAATACCCATAGCTACTGCTTCGAAGACTGTTGCGTCTTGCCAAGCTTGACCACCATGTGCAAAAGGAATGATACCTGCAGCTTGAAGTTTTTCTGCTGCTGCATTTAATTCATCCCAAGATGTAGGAACTGAAATTCCATTTGCATCAAATACTGCTTTGTTAGCCCACATCCAATCAATTCTATGAATGTTTACTGGAGCCGCACAATATGGACCACTGTTATTCTGACATTTGTGAACTGCAGCAATCATAGGATCTAATAATCCATCCCAACCTTCTGATTGAGCAATAGGATCAATGTTGTACGGAGCAACTACTCCTTCTTGATCATATTCTTGAATTGTTGGACCTTTAATTTGAGAAGCTGAAGGAGGATCTCCCGCAACTATTCTTGCTTTAAGTGCAACGTTAGCAGCGTCTCCACCACCACCTGTTACAGGCATGTCTAACCATTCACCACCGTTTGCGGCAAAATCATCTTTTAATACTTTAAGTGCAGCTGCTTCACCACCTGATGTCCACCAGTGCAAAACCTCAATTTTTGGTCCTGCAAAAGAAGAAGAAGAAGTGAATGCAAATGCTATTAAAGCAATTAACACTTTTTTCATATATTTCCCTCTTATTTGTTAAATTAAGTTAACTTAAAAAAAATCAAGTATAGATTGTTTTAGGGTAAGTCTACAATAAAAAAAAAATTACAACCTGAAATTGATTTTAGAAAATATTATAAAATTTATATACACTGATATTTAAAGGAATTTTTTTAAAAAAACTTTTTAAATTCCAAATTGTATTTTAATAAATAGATTTCCTTCCTAACCTTGCCGCACCTCTAACGCCGCTAGCATCTCCGTACTTTGGTTTAAGAAACACACCTTCATACTCTCTGCCTGTTACAAATTTTCTTACGATAGTTTCGATTTCACTTAAAAAATCAATTTCATTTGAAACACCCCCACCAAAAACAAAACAATCGGGATCTAGAATATTAATTATATTTGCTAAGGACATTGCTAAATTTAGTTTAAAATTATCTATTACATTTTCAGCATCTAAATCATGCTTTCTATATAAATCAAAAATTTCATTTGTCTTTAAATTTTTTTTGAATTTTTTATTGAATTTTTTTGCTAAACTTAAACCTGACATAAAACTCTCAATCTCACCCTCTCTTAGATTCGTAGACTCAAAGTTATCTTTTTTTGCAATTAAATGATTAATCTGATTATGTCCCCACTCTCCTGCTACTCCATTAGGTCCACTAACTATTTTTTTATCTATTACCAAACCACCACCAACACCTGAACCAATTATAATTCCATAAACAATTTTATAATGTTTTCCCGCACCATCTAATGCTTCAGATAAAGCAAAACAATTTGCATCATTTTCACAAAATACCTCTTTACCCAATTCTTTTCTTAAATCATTTTGAAATGGTTTTTTTTCTAACCAATAGCAATTTGGCGCATTCTTAACTAATCCAGTTTGAGGTGAATGTATGCCAGGATGACATACACCGATTGGTAATTCTTTATTTAATTCTTTCTCTAGCTTTTTGTTAATATCTTTAATTGTTTTAATAATTTTGAAATAATCTTTTGGACAATCTGTTCTTTCACGATTACTTTCATTGCCTTTTTCATCTAAAATTACACTTTCTATTTTTGTTGCACCTACATCAATCCCTATTTGCATAACTAATAAGTTGCTCTTCCGCCACTCAAATCAAAAACAGCAGCTGTTGAAAAAGAATTTTCTTCACTTGATAACCAAGTCACAAGCGATGCTAATTCATTAACTTTTGCAAATTTATTTCTAGGAATTTTAGATAACATATAATTTATATGTTCCTCAGTCATTTGATCAAATATTCTTGTTTTTGCTGCAGCTGGAGTAACACAATTAACTGCAATATTATTTAATGCTAATTCTTTTCCCAATGACTTTGTTAAACCTATTACCCCTGCTTTAGAAGTACTGTAAGCACTAGCGTTAGGATTGCCTTCTTTTCCTGCAATTGATGCAATATTTACAATTCTTCCATAATTATTCTTTATCATGTAGGGAGTAACTGCTTTACAACAATAAAATACTGAATTTAAATTTAAATCTATTACCTTTTTCCATTCATCAATTGGATAATCAACTACTGTAGTATTTTTTCCTGCAACTCCCGCATTATTGATAAAAATATCAATTTTTTTGTGAGTTTTTTCAACATCAGCTAAATTTTTCAAGATACTTTCATAATTTCCAACATCAACTGTTTGATATGAGAGCTTATCAGAATTAATTTTATTAATAGCCATTTTAATCGCTTCCTCATCAATATCCCAAATTACTACGCTCGCTCCTGAAGCAATAAATCTCTCTGTAATAGCTAGTCCAAAACCTTGGGCGCCTCCTGTCACTATTGCAACTCTATTTTTTAAATCAAAATTGATCATATTAATTTTTTTGTTTTTTTGACCTTATTAAAGGAAAAGCTAATGCAATTAAAGATAAAATAAAAAAAGTTAAAGCTATAGGTCTTGTTAAAAACATAAGCCAGTTTCCATCAAATATAACTAAAGATTGTCTTAGTGTTCCTTCTACTAATTCTCCTAAAATTAATCCTATAATTACAGGTACAACTGAAAAACCAAATCTTCTCATGAAAAATCCTAGTACTCCAAAAAACAACATAATCCAAACATCAATGATAGATTGACTTAGAGAGTATGTTCCACACACAGATACAGCAAATATCATTGGCCATAAAATTTTGTTTGGAACTAAAGTTATTCTTGCAAATAATTTTGCACCAAAAAATCCAAATATAAAAAATAAAACATTAGCAATTAACATTGCCCCAAAAATTCCATACAAAAATTCTGGTTGCTCTCTAAATAGATCTGGACCTGGTCTTACACCATGAATTATAAGTCCAGTCAATATGACAGCTGTTGTAGCACTTCCAGGTATTCCTAATGCTAACGTTGGAACCATTGCACCACCTGTGGCAGCATTATTTGCTGCCTCAGCGCCGGCAATACCTTCTATTGACCCTTTTCCAAATTCTTCTGGCTCTTTAGAAAATCTTTTTGCTTCAGAATAACCAATTAAGGATGCTACAGTCCCACCTTCAGCTGGCAAAACTCCAATAAACGAACCAATGCCACTAGATCTCAGAATGGTTTTCCACGTTTTTTTATAATCATCTAAGGATGGAAGTTTTACCGCTTTTAGTGCAACTCTTTTAAAAACTTGATCAAGAAGTGTAGACTGAGTTAACATTTCGCTTATTGCAAATAAACCTACTACAACTGGTATAAATCCTATTCCTACAGAAAGCTCATTTATTCCATAAGTAAATCTATCAATTGAAGTCATAAAATCTTTTCCAATAGTAGAAATTAAAATTCCAAACGCACCAGCGATTAAATTTTTGATCGGACTTCCTTCACCAATTGATGCTAGCATTGTTAAACCAAAAATAGCTAACGCAAAATATTCTGGTTGACCAAATTCATAGGCAAGTTGAGCTAAAACAGGTGCAAAAAATACCAAAACTATTACGCTAAAAATTCCACCCACTGTGCTTGAAACTGTTGCCATACCCAAAGCTCTTCCTGCTTCCCCCTTTTGAGCCAAGGGATAACCATCTAGACAAGTGGCTGCTGCTGCTGGAGTTCCAGGGGTATTTATTAAAACTGCAGTGATTGCACCGCCATATGTTCCGGCACAATAAATTGATGTTAAGAGAACTATTGCTGAAAGAGGGTCTAAAGTCATAGTAAATGGCAAAATTAATGCACCACCAGTTGTAGGGCCTAATCCTGGTAGAACGCCTAAGATCAGTCCAAATAAAGTCCCAAAAATTAAAACCATTAACAACTTAGAACTAAACATAGGTGCCATCATTAATAAAAGATTGTCCATACTAGTAATAATAAAGGTTTGTAATTATTCCTGGAGGAAATCTAAGTCCCAATATCATTTCAAAAAATATGAAAACTACTAATGGAAACAAAATTCCTACCAATAATAAATAAAAAATTCTCTTTTCCCCCCAATTGTATGAAACAAATATTGAGAGTACTGATATAGCTAAGAAAAAATCTAATGTTTTAGAGATTATAACAAATAAAATAAAACTTAAGATTGTTAAAAAAAATGGTTTTGGAAGTTTTTTTTCTTTTTTCCAAGGATTTTTGAATGATAGATAGTAAATAATTGATGTTAAAAATATTATCAATACCAACAATCCCTTTGGGAAGGTCGCGGGTTGAATACCTCTGTTTAAAATTGGTGGAACTTTGTCAAAGGTAAATGTGGAAATTAATAATATTGTAGAAAAAAAAATTATTACAAAAAATACTTTAAATTCATCTTTAAAAAAAAAGGGCAAACTTTTGTTTGCCCTTTTTTTATTTTGTACATTATTCATAAAAAAATGTACTTTCTTATGACTAATTAATGTAACCCAAAGCTTTAAGTTGAGCAGTCATTTCTGCAAGCATCACTTCCATTTGCTTACCCCACTCATCAGCTCCAACAACACTAGTTGAATCAAGTCCGATGTCAGTTAAAAAGCTTTGGAAATATTTATGCTCCATAGCTTTTATCATAGCATCTTCCAATTGTTTCTTTCTGTCAGCTGGAACTCCTTTTCTTGTTACAAATCCTCTAACAGTTGATAAAACAACTGGTATTCCAAGCTCTGTAGCAGTAGGAACATTGCTTAATTTTTCCATTCTATTACTTGCAAGAACAACTGAAACACATAATGTTCCATCTTCAATTTCAGTTACTGCTTCACCTAAGTTTAAAACACCTACATCAATATCTCCCTTGATTAGGTTAGTTTTAATAGGGCCAACTCCTTTATACGGAACAATTGTTGGATCTGTTAATTTTCCTTTTTTTGTAAAAGCAATCGCACTTACATCGTCAATACCACCAACGTGAGTAGTACCATATTTTAATGATTTTGATTTTTGAGCGCTAATAAATTTTTTAGCATCTTTAATATCATTTTTACAATTTACGACAAATAATTGAGGATCATCAGTTCCTCTAGCAAGTGGTTGCATATCACTTAATTTAACTTTTGTTTTTCCTAATGCCATAGAAACAGCATGTCCTGTAGTCCAAGTTAAAGTATGTTGACCATCTGCTGGTAAAGTCATCATGTAATCCATAGATGCAGCTCCACCACCACCTTTCTTGTTAACTAATTGCATATCTTGTTTTAGATACCTTCTAGTTCTTAACAACATCATTCTGGTAGTTACGTCTGTACCACCACCAAAACCAGCGTGTGTAATAGCTTGAATTGGGTGACCATCTGCTTTTGCAGAAGTAATCATAAGTGGAAGTGCAACAACAAAAAATTCAGTTACCAAAAATGCGGCAGCTAAAAATAATTTAAAACTTTTTTTCATTATTTCCCTCTTTTTAGTTAATTTATATTTAAATATATAAACATAATCTGATACATAGCGTAAAGTAAAAAATGGCTCAAAATAAAATTAACATAGCAGTTCTTTTAGGGGACCCTTCTGGTATAGGCCCCGAATTGGTCTCAAAACTATTGTCAGAGGAAATCACTAACAAGGCTAATTTAATTGTCATAGGTGAAAAAAATATATTAGAAAGTGGAAATAAAATTTCAGGCAAATCACATAATCTAAATTTTGTAGAGGATTTCGATAATATTGATTTTGCGAACGGTGCTAAATTTTTTCTAGATATCTCTAATGGTAAAAATCATAATTATAAATTATCTGAGTGCTCTAAAGAGGCGGGAGAAAGCGTCTTAGCTTCGCTAAATCTAGCTTTAGATCTTGCTAAAGAAAATAAAATTCATGCAATAAACTTTGGACCTTTTAATAAAACAAGCCTTAAACTTGGAGGAAATAAATATTCTGATGAATTACATTTAATGGCTGAAAAGTTAGAGGTTAAAAATTTTTTTTGTGAATTTAATGTTATTGATAATTTTTGGACAGCAAGGGTATCATCACATATTCCTATAAAAGAAGTTCCAGAACATGTAAAAAAGGAAAAAATTATTAAGCCAATTAAACTTATAAATGAAGCTATGAAATTAAACGGTATTAAAAGTCCAAGAGTAGCAGTTCAAGCACTGAATCCTCATGCTGAATTTGGAACTGAGGAAAAAGAAGAAATTATACCTGCAATAGAAGAGGCAAAAAAACTAGGTATTAATGCTGATGGACCTTTGCCATGTGATACTTCTTTTATTACTGCTTATAAAGATGGAAATCATGATTGTATTGTTGGTATGTATCATGATGCTTTACAATCAGGTTTAAAAGCATTTGGATTTGATCGAGGAGTAACCGTTCAAGGAGGTTTACCTTTACCTATTACCACTCCTGCTCACGGTACAGCGTTTGATATTGCAGGTAAAAATGTGGCAAACTTAGAACCTACTTTGAATTCATTTAAAATTGCATTAACAATGGCAGAAAATAAAAACAATTAAATGTCTAAAATAAAAAGTATTCGTACCAAGGTATATCAATGGAATGGTAAAACAGTTCCTCCACAAAACAATTTTTGCACAAATGCATCAGACCTTTTGTTTGAAAAATCAGATGCTATGGGCTCTTTTAGGTTTCATGAATGGTTAATATGTGAAGTTGAAACTGATGATGGAATAATTGGAATTGGAAACGCGGCACTCGCACCTCAGTTGGTTAAAAAGACAATCGATACTTATTTAACGCCGTTAGTAATAGGTGAAGATCCTTTTGATTATTCTTATATCTGGGAAAAGATGTACAGAAGAACGCATGCGTGGGGAAGAAGAGGTTTGGGTATGGTAGCTATTTCTGCAATTGATATTGCGCTCTGGGATATAATGGGAAAGATTACAAATAAACCTGTATTTAAATTATTAGGTGGGAGAACTAAAGAAAAAATTCCTGTTTACGCATCTAAACTTTACAGCCAACCAATCAAGGACTTACAAAAAGAAGCTGAAAGCTATGTTAAGCAAGGTTTTAAAATGTTTAAAATGAGATTTGGGTGGGGGCCAAAAGATGGACCTGAAGGCATGAAAAAAAATATTGAGTTAGCTGAAGCAGTTAGAGAAGTTATTGGATATGATACTGACTTAATGATGGAATGTTATATGGGTTGGAACCTGGATTATGCAAAAAGGATGATACCAAAATTGGTAAAATTTAACCCTAGATGGTTGGAGGAACCAGTTATAGCAGACGATATTCATGGATATGCTGAATTAAATAATATGAATGCAATTCCAATTTCTGGTGGAGAACATGAATTCAACTTATTTGGGTTTAAACAATTGTTGGACATTAAAGCAGTCAGTTATATTCAATATGACAATAATAGAGTTGGTGGATTTACAATTGCAAATAAAATAAATGCATTGGCAGAAGCTTATCAAGTACCAGTTATTCCTCATGCTGGTCAAATGCATAATTATCATTTAACAATGTCAAATTTTAATTGTCCAATATCTGAATTTTTTCCTGTCCATGACGTAGAAATTGGCAATGAATTATTTTATTATATATTTGAAGGTGATCCTGCCCCAGAAAATGGATATATAGATTTAGATGATAACAAACCAGGCTTAGGTTTAACAATTACTGATAAATTTAAGTCTGATTTCAAAATTATAGAATAGCTAATAGAGTTCTACTTCATCTAGATTGGGCATTGCATTAGCTGCTCCGACTCTTGTAGTTGAAATACCAGCAACCTTATTTGCAAATTTTAAAGCATCTTTATCCTCATGATTTTTAGACAAAGCATACGCAAAGGCTCCATTGAATGCATCACCTGCTCCAGTTGTATCTACAACTTTATCTTTTAAATTAAAGGCATCAATAAAATAGCTTTCAGAAGAGTTTGCAAAGTAGACTCCTTTTGAGCCTAAAGTTATAACAATATTTTTAACTCCTTTATTAAGAAAAGTTTTTGCAGCTTCTTCAATTTCTATTTTGGTTTCAACATTTTTTTTTAAATAAAAACTTGCTTCTGTTTCATTAGGTGTAAAATAATCCATACGTTTAAAATCACTCTCATTTATATTTGATGCAGGCGCTGGATTGAAAATAGTTGTTGAACCTGACTCTTTTGCTTTGTTAAGTGCATAACTAGTTACTTCATAAGGTGTTTCTAGCTGAGTTAAAAAAATTTCTGAATTATTGATAAAACTTAAATTTTTATCAATATCTTTATTGGTCAAAGAGCCAGCTGCACCTGGTACAATGTTTATGGCGTTGTCCCCAGTTTTTTCGTTTATCATTATACCTGCCACACCTGTTAACTGATTTTCATCTTGAATTATTGAGTCTCTATTAATTCCCACTTCCTTATAAAGATTTAATGCCATTTTAGCATTTTGGTCATTCCCAATCTTTGTTATAAAATATACTTGACCTCCAAGTCTAGCTGCAGCAATTGCTTGGTTTGATCCTTTTCCACCTGGACCGACAATATATTTATTGCCTAAAATAGTTTGTCCTTTTTCAGGAATCGTATTAGCTAGAAAACAAAGATCGGCAACAAAAACACCAAAAACACAAATAGATTTCATTTATTATGTCCAAACTTTTCCGTCTGGTAAAATTACACCCTTGGTAAGCACAAAACATCCAAATGGCCTAGCATCTGTGGTGGTTACTATACAATAAGCTTTTTTTGCTTCCTCATAAAAATCTTTTCTTGAAATTGAACCAACTTTCCAATTTTCACCTGAAACTGTCTTAACTGCTTCAATAAATTCTTTATGAGTTTCAGTTAATTCATCAGGTTTATCATCTACTTCCATCCTAATCGCTGGTGATCCACCTTTAGATGCAACAAAACTGTCTAATGGAAATACAGATAATATAGCCGTTGCTGCATCTTTAATATTTACTCCATCAAGGCGAATAACTTTTTCGTTAGTAGTGTTTGAGGGAAAGTTTGCATCAGCTAAAATTAGCTTTTCACCATGTCCCATTGACCTTAAATGAAATAGTAATTCAGGGCTCAGTACAGGATTAATATTAATTAACATTTAAAGATTATAGTACATAAAAAAAAAGGGTGGAATAAAATTCCACCCTTTAAATCACTATGTAAAACTAAAGATTATTTAAAATCGTTAGCGTTTTCTTTTGTTACTAATTGTGTACCAGTATCAATATTAGGATCAATACTTCCTCCATTAGCTAACTCAAGTGCATACTTAACTCCATACGCTCCCATGTTGTATGAGAACTGAGCGATAGTTGCAGTCATTTCACCTTTTAAGATACTTGTAGCTGCATCAGGTGTAGCATCAAAACCTACAACAACAACATCATTCATGTCAGCATCTTTTAAAGCTTGCATTGCACCTAAACCCATATTGTCATTAGAAGCAAATATTGCTTTAATGTTTGGATTTTTTAGAATGATTGACTCTGTTACAGATCTTCCTTTTGCTGTATCCCATTCTGCAGTTTGTGTTGCAACAAGATTTAAACCACAATTTTTAAATCCTTTGATTGCGCCATCTCTTCTTAACAATGCAGTTGATTGTGACTCAATTCCTGTAAGAATTGCAACGTCTGAACCTTTTGGAGTTTTATCACATATGAATTTAGCAGCTAACTCTGCACCATTCATATTGTTTGTTCCAATAAAAGTTACACCCTCGTTAATTCCTTTAGTATCAACAAACACAACTGGAACTCCACTTTTAATCGCATCATCTACAATTGGTGCGAAAGCATTTGGATCTCCTGGTGCTAGAGCTAGTGCATCAACACCTTTTGCAAGTTGGTCTTCTACTTGGTTAATCTGAGCCTGTACATCACCTTCTTGTGGAGGTGCAATTAGAATTAGTTTAACACCTAATTTTTTAGCCTCTTCCTCAGCACCTTTAGTTACAGAAGCCCAGAATGGGTTTCCTGATCCAGGTCCTTTAATACTGAATAAGATTTTTTTTCCATGTCCATCAGCAAAAGAAACTGATCCCATGCTTATCAATAAAAAAATTGCTGATAGAAAAACAACAATTTTTTTGTTTAGTTCTCTCATATTTTTACCCCTTTAATAGTTATTAAAAAATTAATTTAATTAAATTTTTAAAAAAAATTCAACTGTTTATAAAAGACAATATTTTTGAAGTTCAACCAAAAAGTGTATTATTTTCTTGTTCCGAGATCTCTTCTTAATACATCTATATATACGGCCAAAACTATTATAGACCCTATTAAGACTTGTTGCCAAAATGAGCTAACATCCATGAGATTAAGGCCATTTCGTAAAATACCCATAATCATGACTCCAGCAAATACTCCAAGTACTGTACCTCTTCCACCAAAAAAACTTGCTCCTCCAATAATGCAGGCTGCAATAGCATCTAATTCTGATTGGAGACCAGCATTTGGGTATCCTGAGTCTGTTCTTCCTGCTAAAATTAATGCTCCAATACCTGACAAAAATCCGCACAAAGAGTATACAATCACCAATATTTTATTAACGTTTATACCTGAAGCTCTTGCTGCATTAGGGTTGCCTCCTATTGCGTATATCCATTTTCCAGTCCGTGTTTTATTCATAAATATCCAGAAAATTATGTATACGATTGCGATTAAAACTAAACTCACTGGAAGGTATTGAGATTTTTCAAGGCCAAGCCAAGTTAAATCAATTCGTCCATGTCCAAGATACCTCACCTCATCTGTGAAACCACTGATTGGTGTTCCACCTGAAATTAAATTTCCCGTTCCCCTGAATATATAAAGAGTACCCAAAGTCATTATAAATGGATGGGGCATCCTCAACAATGTTATTCCTAATCCATTAAATAAACCACAAAGAAAACCTGCAATCAAAGGTGTAATAACTACTATATACCAAGGGGCCCCGGCTTTAGCAACTATTGCCAGGATCATTAATGATAACATCATGATGGATCCAACAGAAAGATCAATACCAGCAGTAACAATAACCATGAATACTCCTAACGCTAACATCGATTGCCAAGAAATTTGTTTAAATACATTTGTAACATTTCTCCATGATAAAAAAACATCTGGTTGAAGAAAGTGCATCACTACAATCATTATGACTAACAATAAAAGTATTCCATACTTTTCAAGGTATGGCATTATTTTTAAATATAATGATTCTTTTTCTTGATCTTTATTTTCCATAATTATTTTTTACCCATTATCCATCCAATAACTTCGTCCCTTGAAGTCTTAGATAATTCAGACTCCGCAAAATTTGTTCCTTGAAATAATGCCATTACACGATCACATACAGCAAAAATATCATCCATTCTATGACTGATGACAATTACTCCAACGCCTGTTTTCTTTAAACTATTTATAAGGTCTAGAACTTTTCCAACTTCTTTTATTGCAAGTGCAGCAGTTGGTTCATCCATTATTACAACTTTAGCATTAAATGCTGTTGATCTAGCAATTGCGACTGCTTGTCTTTGACCACCTGAAAGTTCCTCTACTTTTTGATCAGCACTTTTTACATTAATTTTTAGTTTACCAAGATGTGCATCTGTAAGTTCTTTAATTTTTTTATAATCAAGAAATTTAAGTAGTCCAATATTTTTGGTTGGCTCACGTCCTAAAAAAATATTTTCGCCTATTGGAAGATTTCCAGCTAATGCCAAATCTTGATAAACCATTTCTAAACCTAAATTTTGAGAATCTTTAGGGCTTTCTAAAATTTCCTCTTTGCCATCAAAGAATAATGAGCCTGCACTTGGTTTGTATAGCCCTGATAAAACTTTCATTAAAGTTGATTTTCCTGCTCCATTATCACCCACAACGCCAAGACATTCTCCTGCATGTATCTTTAAATTAACATTCTCAAGAGCTGTTATGGTTCCAAAGTATTTTGTTACACTTTTTGCTTCTAGAAGTAGTTGATTAATTGATGACATAAGTGAAGAAAATATAAAAAAATCAGTTAATTGCAACAGGTTTTGAGGCTAATAGCTTTACAGTTTTTCTTGCAGCCCTTTTACAGAATTTTGGAGGTATTTTTTTCAAAATTAGGCTCATATCTTTTAGAACAATTTCACCCATATCAAAAAAAGCCTGTTCTAAAGCTCCAGCTCTATGAGCTGAAAATAATACATTTTTAAGTTTTCTAATTGGATCATTTTTTTTTACCGGCTCTTCAGGGAATACGTCCGTTGCAACATAAATATCCCCTTTTTTAATTCTTTTTTTAAGATCTTCAAAGTTAACAATCGCTGCTCTACTCATTAAAATAAAAACTGATTTTGGCTTCATTTTATTCAATAATTTTTTGTTTATTAAATTTTTGTTTTTAGTTGTGATTGTAGCCAATACATAAATAATCTCACAATTTCTAAACATTTTATTTAAATTTATAGATTTAAAGCCAGCTTTCTTAATAATTTTGTTTGGCACCCAAGGATCATAAACATTTATGTTTTTTGTAAAGGGTAA